>CAYVSQ010000441.1:0-2743 GCA_964453815.1 uncultured Acidobacteriaceae bacterium
GCCCCGCGGATTGCCGCGAAGGCGCTACTGCGGCGGCCCTGAAGAGTGCCGATTCCAGTGCGAAGCTCTCCGTTCGTTTCGATGAGATGGAGGATCGCCTGACGGATAGGTTCACGCGCTACGGCATCATGCAGGATCGCGGCACCAGCGGGGGTAATAAGGGTGGCGACGATGCCGGCGGGATCAGAGACGCGGAGTCTTGCCGCGTCTTCGCCAGTCGTGATGGCAAGGGGGAGCTGATAAGTGCTCGTGCTGTTGTCATCGTAGGTAATTTGAACGAGGACAAGAGCGCCATCAAGGCCAGAAAACCGCGCGGAATCGAGAACCTCGACGGCTTTTATTATCTTCGATTTCGCGCCAAACCAACGCTGATGTGGGAGATAGGTGATGAGGAGTTGTTGGAGAATTTCCGATCCCGGAGCCGCGAGCAGGTCTTCGATCCCCGCTATGTTGAGAAGTGGCTCGGTGATGTCGCCGGCTTTTCTCACTCGATATTCTCCGCCTTGGTAGCTAATGTTCTCTTGTTGCGTTACCGGATGTGTTCGAACGTTTTTGGGTTGCTGGCTGGTAAGCGAAAGAATCGTGAAAATAGTAACTCAGATTTGCCACGCCAGGCTCACCAAGACCGATAGAGTTGCACCTCGGCCCGTAAGCCAATACACTTGCCCGCAGCGTCGCGGGTTACTCAGTGTGCTCGGCGGTTCGATGATCTGCTCGAGCGCTCCTGGGATGTCTTGGGGCCGTCTGTGGCGGGCATCATCGCAGCATTCAGCTGGAGGTAAGACACTTGCGAGTCGGCCTATTCACACGAGAATTTCCCCCGCAGGTGTATGGCGGTGCTGGAGTCCATGTTGATTATCTGAGCCGCGAACTCGCCCGGGAGATTGAAGTTGAGGTGCATTGCTGGGGACCGCAGCATTCCGACCAGGGGAACCTGCACGTCCGGGGCGCGGAGCCCTGGGCGGAAATCACCAACGGCACCGAAGGCAAGTTCAAGGGCGCGCTGGAGGCCTTCAGTCTCAACCTCACCCAAGTCAAAGCCCTCAGCGGCATCGACGTTGTCCACACCCACACGTGGTATGTGTCGATGGCCGGCTTCCTCGCCAAAAAACTCTACGGCGTCCCCTTTGCCCTCACTACCCATTCGCTGGAGCCGCTTCGCGGCTGGAAGGCCGAGCAACTCGGCAGCGGCTACGCCATGAGCTCCTGGATGGAGCGCACCGCCATCCTCGACGCCGACGCGATCATCGCCGTCTCTCAGGGCACCAAGGCGGACATTCTCCGCGCCTACCCGGACGTGAACCCCGATCTCATCCACGTCATCTACAACGGTATCGATCTCGCCGAATATCAGAAGACGTCGGAGACCAAAGCTCTAACCGACTACGGAGTCGATCCGGCCGTACCTTACGTCTTGTTTGTGGGCCGCATTACACGCCAGAAAGGCGTCACTCATCTCGTCGACGCAATTCGCCATATGCCGCCGGAAACACAAGTTGTGCTCTGCGCTGGAGCTCCGGATACTCCAGAGATTGCCGCAGAGTTGCGCCAGAAAGTCGAAGGTGCCCGTCAGCATCATCCGCGGATCGTTTGGATCGAGAAGATGGTCACCAAACAAGAGGCCATCCAGCTTTACAGCAATTGCCGGGTCTTCTGCTGCCCCTCGGTCTACGAGCCATTCGGCATCATCAACCTCGAAGCCATGGCCTGCCGCGCCCCCGTTGTCGCCAGCGCCACCGGAGGTATCAAAGAGGTTGTGGTCGATGGCGAAACCGGCTATCTAGTCCCGTTTGATCAGGACCTGGTCACAAGCTTCCCCACGGATCCTGAGAAGTTCGCCCGCGATCTCGCCGCTCCCATCAATCGCCTGCTCCAGGATCCCGAGAAATGCAAGCTCTTCGGCGACGCGGGACGGCGCCGCGTCGAAGAAATCTTCAGCTGGGCAGCCATCGCCCAACAGACCATACGCCTTTACCAGCAATTGATCGAGCAGCGCAAGACAGGCGTCCAATCTTGATCCCAAACACGGAGAGGCCATGAAGAAACTGACTGAATCCGATGGCCGTAAGCGCGTCATCATTGAAGGACTCTCCCCGGAAATTGATGCCGGTCGATTTCCGGCAAAGCGCACCATCGGCGACCAGGTTCGCGTGGAAGCCGACATCTTCACCGACGGCCACGACTCCATCTCGGCCTCTTTGCTCGCTCACCGCGAAGGATCTGACGAATGGACCGAGATTCCCATGCGCCCTTTGGTGAACGACCGCTGGACCGCATCATTTCGCGTCGGCGAGTTAGGCCGCTATGGATTTAAAGTCCAGGGTTGGGTCGACCACTTTGAAACCTGGCGGGGCGACCTGCTCAAACGCATCAAGGCCGAAAGCGACGCCCCTGTCGACTACCTCATCGGAGCCGACCTCATCGATGAAGCCGCCTCCCGCGCCGTGGGTCCTGACTCCGACTGGCTCCGCCATCGCGCCACAAGCCTGCGCTCCGGCAAAGAGCCCAAAGAGCTTCGCACGCACGCAACCGATCCCACTCTGCACGATCTCGTCCTCCGCTATCCCGACAAGCGCTTCGCAACTGAGTCCGATCGCGAACTCAGCATCGTCGTCGATCCGGTACGCGCTCGATTCAGCGCATGGTATGAGTTCTTCCCCCGCTCGACATCGCCTGAGTCCGGCCGCCACGGCACCTTCGCCGACTGCGAAAAGCGCCTGCCCTACATCTCCGAGATGGGCTT
>CAYVSQ010000442.1:0-3139 GCA_964453815.1 uncultured Acidobacteriaceae bacterium
CCTCATTGGGGGCGCCGCGGGACTGCTGGGCAGCGTGGTACTGTTGCGCAGGCTGAGCACGTGGCAACCCTTTGAGGGGGCTCCCGTCCACTTGCCGGTGATTCCGGATGCAAGACTCTATATGGTCGCTCTCGGTTTGGCTCTGGTGAGTGGATTCCTTTTCGGGATTGTTCCGGTGCGCCAAGTGCTTCGGGCCAATCCATATGAGATCGTCAAAGCGGGATCCAGCAGCCGGGTCGGACGCCGGATGACGGTCCGCGACGTCCTCCTTGTCGTCCAGATTGCCATCTGTGCCGTGCTGGTCACTTCTTCGCTGGTCGCCGTACGCGGGCTGACGCGCTCGTTGCAAAGCAATTTCGGTTTTGACCTGCGAAACACGATGCTGGCCAATATCAATCTGGCCATGGCAGGTTATAGCATCGACAGAGTGCCCGCTATGCAAAGGCGCATGCTTGATGCAATGGAGACCACGCCTGGCGTCGAGCGAGCGGGCCTGGTAAATAACTACCCTCCATTAGCCTACGGCTCCGGCACCAGGACGAATGCCTTCAAGGACGAGATCACAGATCTGAGACAATCGAATGTCGCGGCCATGCCGTACAGGTACGAGGTATCTCCCGGATACTTCGACGCGGCCGGCACAAGATTGCTGGCAGGCAGGAGTTTTAGCTGGCACGACGATAAAAACGTCCCTCCCGTTGCCATAGTGAATAAGGAGTTTGCCGGCAAAATGTTCGGCTCGGTCACCAACGCCATTGACAAATATTACAAACTGCAGGATGGAACGCATGTCCAGGTCGTAGGTGTTGTTGAAAACGGAAAATATTTGAGCGTTACTGAAGATCAACAGCCGGCGATGTTTCTCCCGGCCTTGCAATCGCCATCGAGCCAGGCGTATTTGGTAGTACGGTCTCGCCGCGATCCGCAACAACTTGCTGCGGCCATCAGGAATAAGCTGCACGAGCTGGATGCAGGGCTACCCCTTGACATCGAGACGTGGAGCAATCTGTTGGCCGTAGTGCTGTTCCCCTCACGGGTGGCGACGATCTCGCTGGGCGTGTTGGGCATGATGGGAGCTATGCTGTCGATCACCGGCATCTTTGGAATGGCCGCGTACTCCGTCAACAAGCGGCTGCGCGAGTTAGGAATTCGTGTTGCCCTCGGCGCGCGGCGGACGGAAGTGTTGGAAGCAGCGCTGGGGCGCGCCTTCAAATTACTGGCATTCGGTTCGACGACAGGATTGGTCCTCGGAATTCTGGCTAGCCGGGTGCTGGCTTCCATTGTGTATCAGGCCACTCCGCGCGACCCGCTGGTGCTAGCTGGCGTTGTTGTGGCCATGGCGCTACTGGGGCTGGTGGCTACGTGGATTCCAGCACAACGAGCACTGTCGGTGGACCCGATGATGTTGCTGCGTGAGGAGTGAAATTAGAGCAACGTAGTGCGAGCCTTCGTCGCGCGCTGGCGCGAGGCTTCCCCAGCGCGCTGGCGCGACGCCTCGTATAGCAGGATGCTGCCGGCGATGGCGGCGTTAAGCGATTCAACCGGACCGGGGCAGGAGATGGTAATGCGGTGGCTGGCGCGGCGGAGAACCTCCGCAGGGATGCCGCTGCCTTCGTTCCCGAGGATGAAAGCAATGGGACGGGTGAGGTCGTGCTGCGTAAGGGGTTCGCCCTTTGCGGCGACAGCGGCCAGACTCGCGATCTTGCCGGCCTTGAGCGCGGAAAATATCTCGTCATGGCTGCCAGTAGCGATGGGACCGGCAGCGACAACTGGAAGGCGAAAGATTGAACCGGCAGAGGCGCGCAGGGCTTTCTGGTTCCATGGGCTGACGGTTCCAGGCAGGGTGACCAGCCCGGTGGCTCCGAAGGCATCGGCGGAGCGAATCAGTGTTCCGAGGTTGCCCGGGTCCTGCAGCCCGGCGGCGATGATCAGGAGCGCCGTGGTCTTCTGCCGAATGACATCGTCGAGGGTGAAGACCGGCGGCTCGACGAGGGCGGCAATGCCCTGTGGGGATTCGGTGCTGACGGCGCTCTCGAAGACGTCGGGCGACAGAGCGAGAATTTCCGTGCTCTCGGGGATACTGAGGCGGTCGAGCAGGAGTTCACTGCCGGCGCGCAAAAAGACGGCGGCAAGGCGGAGGCGGCTGGCTATGGCCTCCATCAGAAGGTGCTCACCCTCGATGGCGATGTGGCCGTTTTCGGTTCTGGATGCGCGTGCGAACCCGGCGCGTAATTCCTTGACCCGCGCGTTCTGCCGACTCTGTACAATGCGAGGTAAGCGCGTGCGGGTAGCCGTAGGCATGGGTGCGATTTTAACCCCTGCACGCGGTGCAGCGCCGATGGCGGACGATTCCTCAACGTCAGGCGCGAGTACGTTTCCGAAGTGGAGATACCTTTGTACGCAGAAATTCTGCGCATCCATCCGGATGAACCGCAACCGGATCGGGTGCAATATGTTGTGTCGTGCCTGCGCACTGGCAAGGTTGTTGCCATGCCGACAGACACATTTTATGGACTGGCGGTAGACCCGGTAAACCTGCGGGCCGTAGAGCATATCTACGAGCTCAAGGGCCGGTTGAAACATAAACCGCTCTCGCTTTTGATTGCGAATGTGTCGCAGGCCTACGAACTATCACGCGAAGTGGGGCCGCATCTCGACCTGCTAGCCGAGCGCTTCTGGCCGGGGCCGCTGACGCTCATTGTGAAGGCCAGTTCGCGGCTGCCGCTGCGCAGCACAGCGAAGACCGGCAACGTTGCGATCCGCATTCCCGACGCTGCGATTCCCCGGGCGGTGGTCGAGGCTTTCGGCCTGCCGATCACAGCAACCTCGGCGAACCTGCAGGGCTATCCCGACTGCACGCATGCCGCCTGCGTGCGCGATCAGATCGGAGACCGCATCCCGTTGATCGTAGATGGCGGGCCGACGGGACGCAGCCTGCCTACGACGATTGTCGATCTTTCAGGTGGCAAGGGCACGTGGCAGATCCAGCGCGAGGGTGCCATCCCTACGCATGAGATCGCGCTGGCGCTGCAATCGTGACCTTTGCCAAACATCGCTACATTTGAAGTCATGATTGTTCCGGATACCAATTTGCGGTCAGTGAGGCGGTCGGTCCTGACACCGCTGTTCGGACCTTTGA
>CAYVSQ010000443.1:0-9384 GCA_964453815.1 uncultured Acidobacteriaceae bacterium
TGGCATAGCCCTTCACGGTGGCTACCAAGTTTGGAATCAAATCCGCGCGCCGCTGCAAAACTACATCCACCTGCGACCATTGCGTACGCACCGCCTCCTGCTTGGCCACCATTTGGTTTTTGGCACTCACGTAGCTGCCAAATACCATGAGCACAACCAGAAAGAGAACCACCACAACGCCAATTCCAATCCACAATCCACGACGCATCATCTTGCTTATCTCCCCCAGGTCATCTTTTCCTGATTCATCGTTATCTTACCAATCGCCGCCGGCCCCGCCGCCCCCGGTGCTGCCGCCGCCAAAACCGCCAAAACCGCTCCCGCCGTCATCTCCTCCGCCACCACCACCACCACCGAAACCGCCACCTCCACGGCCGCCGCCACCCAGGAACATCCCCAGTAGGAACCCGATGATTCCCGAGCCGCCTGCGCGGGCCAGAAAGATCAAAAGCAGGATCAGCCCGATGCCGAAAATCAGCAGCTTGCCGAGGCCGATCTGAGCTGGCTGCCGTGCAGCCCGCCTGGTGAGCGGAGTCAGCGTCACGCCGGCATCTTGCGCGATAATCTGCGCTGTCTGACCGACGGCAAGTGTCATGGCGCCGTCGAAATCGTTGTTCCGCAGATAAGGAACCATCTTGCGCCCGATATCGCTCACCGTGGCATCGGGCAGGATACTCTCCAGGCCGTAGCCGGTGGCAATAAACCGCTTGCGGTCCTTTACAGCAACCAGAATCAGCAAGCCACGGTCACTGCCCTCCTTGATTCCCTTCTTGCCGATTCCCCAGGCTTGATACAGGTCCACAGCAAATTGCTCGATGGGCTCGTCTTCCGTCGTCTCGACGGTCACCACGGCAATCTGGGCATTTGCCTGGTGATCCACCTGGCCGCATAGCAGGTTGATTTGCTGCTTCACTTGTGGCGACATCACCCGGGCGAGATCGCTCACATAGCCGGTCGGCTTCGGCAGGCTCTTCACCGGCTGGCATAACGCCGCTGCACACCACATCGACACTGCCAGGAGCATCCAGCCGCGAACTAAAGTTTTTCGAAGCATCGCCGTAATTCTACCGGAACGAGAAAAGGCGTCCCGCAGCAGGACGCCTTTCGTCTTTACTTGCTCCCCGTTTGCCGCCTTACTGACCCGACGCTGTAATCTTACCCTTGCTGTTCATCAGGTTGTGGCTTTCGGCGATTTTGTCGATCATCTGCAGATGCTGATCGATCACCTGCTCACCCTGCCGCGTCACCTGCTGCAATGCTGGATTCTGGGTCTGCTGCGCTTCCGCTTTGAAGTCTTCCGCATCCTTCTTGTGATCCTTCACCATGGCGACGATGTATGCGTTATCGAATTGCGTGCCGGAAAGGCCCTGCAACTTCGCCATCAGCTCTTTATCCTTTTTCGACATGCTCGTCGGCGGGGTTACGCCAAACTGTAGCGCAACCTGCTTCATCTGATCGCCCAGCTTCGTATGGTCGGTCACCATTTGCTGACCGAATTGCTTTACATCGTCGCTAGATCCCTTTTCCGACGCGAGCTGACCGAGCTGAACTTCGGCCATCCCGCCTTCAAGCGCGTTCCGAACAAATGCCTTGTCCTGCATACCGGCCGACGCCGCGTTCTGTTGCGCCTGCATGGTGTCAGTTGTGGAGTTATTAGATGGGTTTACAGGAGTCTGCTGAGGACTATCGCCGGGACGCATCTGCGCAAAAGCGGTCAGACCTGTCAGCAGGACCGCGCCTGTGAGAACCGCGAGCCTGTTGCTTATTCTCTTCAAGAACATTAGGGGAGTTCCTCCTTGCCGAGCATTCACGGCCTGCACGGACCGGCGAGTACACCGGCGCAACTTACGCACCATGAATTCCGCCCGACATATAGTTGAATGCCACGAAGTGGGCCGCGAGTTGCCTTCTTCATCCGCCAGCCATCTGGTGCACGCAAATCTTCTCCCCGTACAGCTATTTCTTGCTTCGCGCCTGAACTTTATGTGCCCCGACTTAATGCGCCGCGATCCGGGGGAGATTCCAGTGCCGCCACACGCTCACCACGCGCACCAGGAAGCAGGTCACCGCACCGACGAGGGCTACCGGCGTCTGAGGCAGCTTTAGCTTCGTGCCTGCGATCACCACAGCCGCTCCCGCCAGCGCAGCGGCGGCATAGACATCGGCCCGCAGTACAGCGGGAACTTGCGCCAGCAGCACATCGCGAACGGTGCCTCCGCCCACCCCTGTGATTCCGCCCATCAGGATGGCGATCAGCGGATTAATGCCGTACGCAAGCGCTTTCTCGGCACCCGCCACAGCGAACAAGCTAAGGCCCGCCGCATCGAGCAACATAAGGGCGTTGGCTGGAATCTTCTGCACAGAAGAAAAGAAGAGAAAGACCGAGAAGCCGCCCGCCAGCGCGATGGCCCCGTAACGCCAATCACAAATGGAGTTGGGAGGCACCGCGCCAATCAGCAGGTCGCGAATGATTCCACCCCCCAGCGCCGTGGCAAAGGCCAGCACCATCACACCCAGGAGATCGAGATTGCCTCGAGCCGCAGCCATCCCGCCTTCTAACGCAAAAACATAGGTACCGGCAAAGTCGAGCGCCAGCAGTAGGGTGTCGGACTTGGGTTTGATCATGCCGCGCTCGAGCTCTCCATCGCAACCTCGCGAGCATTGTAGCGTCTGCCCGAAGGACGGGCTTCAGTCTGTTATCCGCGATGAATGGAATCTCCACCTTCCGATGGATGACCCTCTCGCTTTTTCCGGATAGGATGGGGCCGGATACGTAGGCTACTGGGAAATGGAACCAAAGAGACAGATGGGCCTCGCGGCCGCCGTCGCCGTAGTAACAGGCCAGTCGATCGCACTCGGAATTTTTCTCACTCCCGCGGCAATGGCCAAGTCCCTCGGTTCGCCTGCGTTGCTGGCGGCCGTCTGGTGTGGCATGTCGCTCATGGCACTCTCGGGAGCCCTTTGCTACTCCGAGATGGCCGTTCGCTATCCGCTGGTCGGAGGCGAATATGTTTACCTGCGTGAAGGCTACGGTCCGCGCACTGCCTTTCTTTATGGGTGGATGTCGGCAGCGGTCATCGATCCGGGACTCGCGGCGGCTCTCGCGGTTGGCGCCATCCCTTATGTGCAGTCCATCTTTACAATTTCTGCGCGAACGGCGGCTTTTCTGCCCGCTGTCATCCTTCTTGTTCTCGCGGCAATCAACTATCTGGGAACCAGGCTTAGTAGCCGCTTGATGGCCACGGCCAATCTGCTCAAGATTGCCGTCTTGTTCGCACTTGTTGCCTTCGCCTTCCTGTCAGGCCATGCCCATATCGAAAACCTGCTGCCGCTTACCACGCGCCGGCCCGGCTCCGATGCACTCTTTGCCGCAATCGCGGGCGCTACCGTAAACGCCTTCTTCAGTTTTGGAGGATGGTGGGAAGCGGGCAAACTCGCCGGCGAAGTGCGCAACCCACGCCGAACTCTCCCTCTGGCCTTCACCTGCGGGGTACTGCTGGTCACCACCGTTTATTTGCTGGTCAGCTTTGCCTTTCTTGCCGTTGTGCCGCTCGAGCGGATTGTTTCGAATACTGCCTTTGTCGCGCAATTTGGAGAGGCGCTTTTCGGCTCGGCGGGCGGCAAAGTTCTCTCGGCGTGCGTACTGCTCTCCGTCACAGGCGGCCTGATGGCCTTTACCATGGCAGCGCCGCGCGTTTACTACGCGATGGCAAAGGATGGCGCCTTCTTCTCTGTCTTCGGCCGCCTGCATCCACGCTTCGGTACGCCCGCGAACGCAGTGCTGCTACAGACCGGCGGCGCTCTGCTCGTCCTTCGCTTCGGCGCCTTTGATCGCATTCTCGCCTACATCATCTTTTCCGCCGTGTGTTTCCTGGCGCTCTCCGTTACCACCCTTTTCCGGTTCAAGGAACCGGTCCGGCGCTGGTGGTATCCTGCCGCTCCCATTGTTTTTCTTACTGGCTGCGCTGTCGTTGCGTTGCTCATTCTTATGCACAACCCGCTACCCGCGCTCATCGGAGTCACAGTTGTACTCGCTGGCGGTCTGTTGCGGCGGTATTTCTCGCCAGGCAAAGCTATGCCAGTTACCAAGGCTTCGGCGACGGAGTCCTCACTTCCTTGAAAGGATGAATCGAATCCATGCCATACATTGCATTGCAAGAAGGAGTAACCGGCATCCGCGCCGCGATGGCCTTTCGGCCTGAAACAGCGGGGCCACTCAATGATCTTGCGGAAACTTTACTGCATGCCCCGCATACGCTCCCGTCGGGCGAACGCGAACTCATCGCTACCTATGTCTCTTATCTCAACGACTGCTACTTCTGCCAGACCATACATGGCTTTATCGCCGCCGCCAGCCTCGATGGCGATGAGGAGCTGGTCAAGCGTGTAAAGGCCGATTTTCAACACGCCAGCATTTCCGACAAGCTCAAGGCTCTGCTCGTCATCGCCTCCAAAGTGCAAAAGGGCGGCAAACACGTGACTGCGGAGGACGTCGAGCACGCTCGGTCACTCGGCGCGACGGACCTGGAGATTCACGACGCAGTGCTCATCGCCGCTGCCTTCTGCATGTACAACCGTTACGTCGACGGCCTCGGCACCTGGCAACCGCATGACGACGCCATGTACCGCGAACGCGGCAAGCGCGTTGCACGCGAGGGATATGTAACTGTGAGCAAGGAATATCTACCCGCCAATGCGTTCGTAGACGCGGTGGCAAAATAGGAGCAGAAGATGGCACACATCGCACTTCCCGAAGGACTGCCCGGCATCAGCAGTGGTTTCGCCTTTCGCCCGGAGACGGCAAAGCCCATGCGCGAGCTTGCGCACATCCTGCTTCACGAGGCCAACAGCCTTACACCCGCCGAGCGTGAACTCATCGCGACTTACGTCTCCACGCAGAATGATTGCTACTTCTGCCAGACCAGCCATGGGGCCGCCGCCGCCGCACATCTGGGCAGCGGCGAGCTGGTGAAACAGGTCAAGACGGATTTTCAATCCTCGCAGGTATCACCCAAACTCAATGCTCTGCTTGCGATCGCAGGCAAGGTGCAGCAAGGCGGCAAGAACGTCACCTCGGGCGACGTCGAACATGCGCGCTCGCTGGGCGCAACCGATCTCGAGATTCACGACACTGTGCTTATCGCCGCCGCATTCTGCATGTACAACCGCTACGTCGACGGACTCGGCACATGGCAGCCGCACGATGAGTCCATGTACGCGCAGATGGGCGAACACCTCGCCAAGCAGGGCTACCGCACGCCCTCCATCGCACAACCTGAGCCTGCGCTGAAATAGCAGTAGCGGATGCCGGAAGCTCCCCGCGGCTCTTCTTTATCTCCCGTGCTAGAATTCCGAGGCAGCGCAGACAGTGGAGAATGCGAGAGTGGAGAAACCGACAAGCACTCCGGGCGAACGGATGAAACGGAAAGACTACGAAAAGGAGCTCAAAGCACTGCAGGTCGAGCTGTGTGCGCTCCAGGACTGGGTCAAGGCAAAAGGTCTGCGGGTGATCGTGATCTTTGAAGGACGCGACGCTGCCGGCAAGGGCGGCACCATTAAGGCAATCACCGAACGCGTCAGCCCACGGGTCTTCCGCGTGGTCGCGCTGCCGGCTCCGTCGGACCGTGAGAAAACGCAAATCTACATGCAGCGTTACATTGCGCACTACCCGTCGGCCGGCGAAATCGTGATCTTCGACCGCAGCTGGTACAACCGGGCCGGAGTCGAACCCGTTTTGGGCTACTGCACGAAGGAGCAGCACGAGGGCTTCCTCAAAGCCTGCCCGATGTATGAGCAGTACATCGTCAACAACGGCATTCATCTCATCAAATTCTGGGTGGAGGTGAGCGACGAGGAGCAGAAGCGCCGCTTTGAGGCCCGGATCTCCGATCCGCTACGCCAATGGAAGCTGAGCCCGACAGACCTCTACTCCCGGAGCAAATGGTTCGCGTACTCGCGGGCGCGTGACCTCATGCTCGAGGCCACAGACACGAAGTTTGCCCCCTGGTACATCGTACCCTCGGATGACAAGCGGCGCGCACGCCTCAACTGCATCAGTCATCTGCTCAGTCAGATCCCCCACAAGAAAATAAAGGTCAAAAAGGTAGCGCTGCCTGATCGCTCGATGCAGGGCGCGTACGACGATCAGGCTACGCTGAAGGGCAGAAAGTTCGTAGCGCGGAAATACTAGGGCCTGCTCTGTTATTTCCATCAACACACCGGATTGTGCCGCTCTTCCAATCTGGTCTATATTTTGACTAATGCCTGATTTCCCGTCACGGCCGCGCGCACAATTCTCCCTGGTGTCTCTGCTTGGGATTGTTTGCGTTGCGCTGGTCCTGATGAGTGGCATAGTCCAGGTTGCCCACACCCATCCGTCCGGGCAGCCAGATCACGATTGCTCGCTTTGCGCTACGGCGCATCACGTCATCCAGATCGTTGCACTGGTTACGCTCGATCTTTCCAGCCAGCGTGTCGCTGCACTTGCTCCTGAACCAACCATCGAGCTGCCGAGCAGGTATTTCTTCTTCAAGCTTGCCTCCCGGCCTCCGCCTGCTGTCTCTGCTTTCGCCTAAGCAGAGTCAATTTCACAATTCAGCAGATTCCCAGGAGGTCGTTCATGCGCACATTCGTGCGATGCTTCACCGTCTTTCTACTTGCAGTTTTTTTGCAGGCACCGTCTTCGTTCGTCTTCGCTCAATCCGCTGTTAGCTCGGGCACCATTTCCGGGACAGTTACCGATCCAACCGGCGCAGTCGTTCCCAATGCGACCGTTTCCATCCACAACCCGGTCAGCCAGTATTCGCGGACGGCGACGACGGACAGTGCCGGCCGCTTCCGCTTACCTAACGTGCCCTTCAATCCCTACCACCTGATGGTGAATGCGACCGGATTTGCTTCTCTGGTCCAGGACGTTGAGGTGCGCTCTACCGTGCCGGTCATTGTGAACCCGAGCTTGAGTCTTGGCGAAACTTCCACAACGGTAACTGTTGAAGGTGGAAGAGACCTCATCGAGAATGACCCCACTTTCCACACAGATATCGACCGTAACCTTATCGACAGAGTTCCGCTGGAGAGCCAGTCGTCGTCGCTCAGCTCGCTGGTCACGCTCGTCTCTCCCGGTGTCGCCGCCGATTCGAATGGTCTCTTTCACGGCCTCGGCGATCACGCGTCCAACTCGTTTTCTATCGACGGCCAGCCTATTACCGACCAGCAGAGCAAAGTCTTCTCCAACCAGCTCCCGATGAACTCGGTTCAATCCCTCACGGTGATCTCCGGCGCTCCGCCGGCGGAGTTTGGTGGCAAAACAAGCCTGGTGATCCAGGTAACCACCCGCTCAGGGCAAGGACAGAGCCCGCCCACGGGCAGCATTACTACCTCCTACGGGAGCTTCGGGTCAGCAACGGGCGCGATCGACGTAGGCTGGGGCGGCCAGAACTGGGGAAACTTCTTTGAATTTGACGGACTGAACACAGGCCGATTTCTCGACCCCCCGCAGTTCACGGTATTTCACGCCAAAGGAAACCTGCAAAATCTCTTCGATCGCCTGGACTACCAATTCAATCAGTCCGACTCGATCCACACGAGTTTGAACTACAGTCGTTCCTGGTTCCAGACGCCGAACTCTTACGACAATCTGAATGTGTCCAATGTCGTCGCGGGAGGCACCAGCGCGAACCCCGTCTTCGGCAATGTTGGTGACACCGACCAGCGTTCCAAGATTGAGACTTTCAACATCGCGCCGACCTATACACGCGTGATCAGCCCGAATGCCGTCTTTAACTTTGGTCCTTACGTTCGCAAGGATTTTTACAACTACTACCCGAGCAGCAATCCACTTGCCGATAAGGGGCCCCCGAATCTCCAAACTCAAACCATCGCTCAGTACCGGACGCTTTTGAATGCCGGGGTGCGCTCCGACCTCTCGTATTCGCGGGGCATTAACAATATCAAGCTCGGAGCCGTCTATGAGCAGACCTTCCTCAGGGAAAGAAACAGCCTCAGCGTCGTGGATCCCACTTTCAACTCCCCGTGCCTGGACGCCGACGGAAATCCTGTAAGTGGGCTTACTGATCCATCGCAGTGCATTGGTGCCGGCTTGTTTCCGAACGACGGCTCCAATCCTGCCGTGACCGCGACGCCATTCAATCCCGTTCTCCTGCCGTATGACCTCACCCGCGGCGGCGGCTATTACGACTTCTTCGGCCACACAGACGTAAAGGAACTGGCTCTCTACGTCCAGGACCAGATCAAGTTCCATGATTGGCTCTTCAATTTAGGTATACGCGGCGACCTGTACAACGGTCTCGCCATCGCTCGCCAGGCAGAGCCACGCGTAGGCATCGCCTACAACTTCAACAAGACGAACACCGTGCTGCGCGTCTCCTATGCTCGCACTCTGGAGACGCCATTCAACGAAAACCTGGTGCTATCCAGCACTGGATGCGCGAACGCAGTCCTTTCTCCGCTTCTCCTCTGCAGCCCGGGCGTGCAAGGAATACTTGCTCCTGGTTATCGCAACGAGTTCCACGCTGGCTTCCAGCAGGCCTTTGGCCGATACGCGGTCGTCAGCGGCGAGTACATCTGGAAATACACGCATAACGCCTTCGACTTCAGCGTGCTCGGCAATACCCCGATCACTTTTCCGATCGATTGGCACAACTCGAAAATCCCGGGCTACATGCTGCGCGTAGATGTGCCCACCATCCACAATTTCTCCGCCTTTGTCACCATGTCTTCCGTCGCTGCCCGGTTCTTTCCACCACAAAGCGCTGGAGCCGGAGCCACTGTGGGCCAGAGTGGATTCCCATTCCGCATCGACCACGACGAAAAGTTCAACCAGACCACGCACCTGCAATACCAGCTCAAGACCCACGGCCCATGGTTCGGCTTGAATTGGCGGTATGACAGCGGCCTGGTCGCCGGCTCCGTGCCTTGCTACGGTTTGGCGTCTGTTAATCCAAATACCCCTTGCGATAGCACCTCGGTGACGCTCAATGGCATAGCGGTTCCTCTGTTCTTTGTCTCTACCACCCAAATCAATTTCCAGGTACCCACGCCCAATGGCGTTGTTGGCGCCACTCCCGGGCTGGTGGTGACGACAGCCGCCGGGTCCAGCGAACTCTACGACACGAACGACGAGTTGGATTCGGCCCTGGACTCCTCGCTCGCCATTTTTACGCTCGACGGAAGCGGCTGCGGGCCCGGCGCCATATTCAATGTCGCCCCTGATGGCTCCCTCTCGCTGAACTCCCAGGCGAACAGCGCATCACCTGGGCAGTACCTTGCCAGCTACGCCACCGGACTCGGGTTAGTCAGTCAAACCATCCCCAATGGGTCACCGGCGCCCGCGACTCCCCTCGCCGATGCGACGACCACGTTCGA
>CAYVSQ010000444.1:0-7487 GCA_964453815.1 uncultured Acidobacteriaceae bacterium
AATGGCAGTATACTCGCGGGGCAATCGAAAACTGGATGGTTGACATGCAGAAAACGAAAGTTGTTTTGATGGCGGCAGTGTGTCTGGGAGCAGCGTTTCGGTCGACGCCGGCCGGTTCACAGACGGCCCGCGATGAGGACGTACTGGTGGTCGAAGGCGCTAGAATTCTGCCGATCACCTCGCCTCCGATCGAGCGTGGCGTGATGGTCGTCAAGGGCGGCAAGATCGTCGCCGTTGGCGAACAGGGCAAAGTTGAGATTCCGCCAGGTGCAACAGTCAAAGATGCTGCCGGCAAGATTGTCATGCCCGGCATTGTCGATTCTCATTCACACATTGGTATCGATCCTAACCCGACTGTCTCCGACTCCCAAGATGCAAATGAGGGGAGTGGCCCTATCCAGCCAGCACTGCGCGCGCTCGATGCCATCGATCCGGCCGATCCCAATATTCGGATGGCGACCGCGGGCGGCATCACAACGGCGAACATCATGCCCGGCAGCGGCAATGTGATGGGCGGCCAGACGGCTTATGTGAAGCTGCGCGGGACGACCATCGAGCAGATGCTGATTCCGGGCACGATTGGCGGCATGAAGATGGCGAACGGGACGAATCCGAAAAACTACGGCTCGCGCGAGCAGGCTCCAATGACGCGCATGGCGACGGCTGCCCTGGCGCGCGGCATCTTCGCAAAGGCGCAGGACTATAAAGCCAAATGGGACGCTTATAACAAGGCCGTTACCGCGAACGACAAGACGGCCAAGGCGCCCGATCGCGACCTTGGCCTGGAGGCGGTCGGCCAGATCCTCGACGGCAAGCGTGTTGTCCATAATCATACCCACCGCGCCGATGACGTGATGACAGTGCTTCGACTGGCAGACGAATTTCACTATCGGGTGGTGGTGCACCACGGGACGGAATCGTGCGATGTCGCTGATGAGTTGGCAAAGCGCCATATCGGCGTGACCTTTACGATGATCGATGCGCCGGGTGGCAAGCCGGAGACGATCAACTTCAGCATCAGCTGTCCGGCCAGGTTGGAAAAGGCAGGCGTGAAGGTGGCCTTCAATACCGACGATCCCATCACCAACTCACGCCTGTTATTGCGCTCAGCCGCGCTGGCCGTTCGAGGCGGGATGAGTGAGGACGCGGCCATGAAAGGTCTGACGATCTATCCGGCGGAGATGCTCGATCTTCAGGGCCGCGTAGGCAGCCTGGAGCCCGGCAAAGATGCGGATTTCATCGTGCTCAGCGGACCTCCACTCAGCGTATACACGCACGTTCTGGAAACGTGGATCGAGGGAGGAAAAGTATTCGACCGCAGCAATCCCGTTGACCTTCGCTATGCGACAGGCGGCTTCAACGTTATCAGCCGGTATCCGCAGCCGCAGGGGGGTGGCCAGTGAAACGAGGACTCTTTTTGCTCATGTCAGTGTTGGCGGTCGTGGCCCTGTCTCAGGCTGAGAACTACGCCGTGGTCGCGGACCATCTTTACACAATGGATGCAGACCCACAGGGAGGTCCGGGGCTGGTGTTGATCCGCGACGGCAAGATTGAAGATGTGCGCGCGGGAGCGGACATCAAGGTGCCCAAGGGGTATCAGGTGATCCACGGCGCCTATGTCACGCCGGGATTGATCGATGCCTACACTTCAACCGGGGTCTCCGGCGCATACAACATTCCTGCCGATCAGGACCAGGACGAGTCGACGGATCCTAACACCGCGGACGTGAATGTGCGCGACAGCCTCAATCCTGAGGATCTGCTCTATCAGTATGTGAATGCCTATGGCGTAACGACTCTGCAGGTGACCCCCGGCCCCAGGAATCCGATTGCGGGAACCGCAGGAATCTTCAAAACGGCCGGTCCGAATTCGCCATTCCGTACGGTCGATCAGCTGACATTGAAGCTTAACTCAGCCATGGTATTCAATCTCGGTGATACGCCCAAAGAAGTTTACGGGAGTAAACACAAAGCCCCTGTGACACGCATGAAGACCGCGGAGATGATTCGTGAGGCTCTGCTCCAGGCAACGCAGTATCAGGAGCGGTGGGATAAGTGGAAGCTGGAAAAGAGCGATCCCGCAAAGCGACCCACCCTGGACACGAAGCTAGCCGCGCTGGCGGGCGTGGCATCGGGCAAGACTCCGGCCATCTTCAACGTCTATCGCGCCGATGACATCGATACAGCCATTCGCATCGGTACCGAGTTTCACCTGAAGTACATGCTGGCCTCGGTCACCGAAGGGTATCTCATTCGCGACAAGATTCGGCAGGCCGGCGTGCCGTGCCTGGTTGGCGCGATCATGCAGCCGTTCGAGAATTTGCAGACGGCGAACGCGACCTATGAGAATGCGGAGCTGCTGCAACAGGCCGGGATTCCCATCGCTATTATGACCGGCTATGAAGGGTATGTTCCGAAGAGCCGCGTCCTGTTGTTTGAAACGGCGATCGCGGTGGCGAACGGGCTGGGAATGGAGCCGGCGCTGCGGGCGATGACGATCTCCGCCGCGAAGATTTTGGGTATCGACGACAAAATCGGATCGCTGGCAAAGGGCAAGGATGCAGACGTCGTAGTATTCGACGGCGATCCCTTTGAGTACACCAGTCATGTAGAGCAGGTGCTGGTTCAGGGAGCGGTTACGTATCAGAAACGGCAGTGATCAGATGACAGATTGGGAGGGCAGCAATCGGGGCGGTGCATGTGCAAATAAAAGGCGGCCGCCCTATTTTCTCCGCAGAATTGCTCTTAAATGTCCAGGTTCTTCACGCAGCACAGATCAGAGATTCCACTCTATTTGACAAGCAGGGAGAACTGGAAGACGACCAGGGCCAGAAGCAGGAATCCGACATTGGCCCAAAGGTGTGTCTTCATGTTTGTGTTCAGCGCCTGCGTCGTAGCCTGGTCACCGGCTTCCGCCTTGGGATAAGCCACCTTGTGGAACCTCCAGAGCCGATGCAACGCCAGGACGACCAGCAAAAGAAACGCGAGCGCGCCAAGGGTCAACGTGCGGAGCTGGGGGGGACGGCCACGCGGTGCGGATGAGAATGGGCAACCGCCGCGACGCCCTGCAAACTCGATAGCACAGCAGAGTGGAACTGCTTCGGCCCTGTAGACCGCCTTAACCTCAGCGAGAATACTTCCATACCACCTGTACCTCCTCTTTTGGAGAGGGCCATGAACGCTGCGAATAGGGTGTGCCTTAGATATCCAGATTCTTTACGTCAAGCGCATTCTCTTCAATAAATTTGCGGCGGGCTTCAACATCTTCGCCCATCAGCGTGGTGAAGATGGCCTCGGTCTCGGCGATGTCTTCGAGCCTGACGGAGAGAAGCGTGCGGCGCTCGGGGTCCATCGTGGTTTCCCACAGTTGCGTGGAGGTCATTTCGCCCAGCCCTTTGTAGCGCTGCACCTGATACTCGCGACGACCCTGCTCAATGACGTGTTCGAAAAGCTCCTGAGGGGTCTGCTTCTCGACCGGCTCCTGTGACGCGCGGCTGGAGCGCTTGGGTGCGGGCCTGCCTGCTTCGACTTCGACCGCAGTCTCGCTTTCGGCCTCTTCCGGCTCGGGTGTCGCCGCGGTCTTCGAGGCGTACTCGATGAGGTAGGGTGGCTCGAGCGCTTCCTTGATCTGTGCGTATTTGGCCATCATCTGGCGATATTCCGGCGATGAAGCGAGCGTCCAGTCGATGCGGCGCACGGCTCCTTGCGCGTCGGCAAAGCTGAGCGACCAGGTCTGGTGCTCTTCGTCGAAGAGGGGTTGCGTGAGCGATTTGAACTGATGTTTCTTCTGTATCTTTTCAAGGTCGCCATGCAAAGCCTTGAGTTTCGTCGGCGGAGTGCCCACCTCACCTTCAAAATCGCTGCGGCGGATCAGTTCCCGACGGGCGAGCAGCGTTGTGATCTCTTCGTTGCGCAGGCGCTTATTAACCTTCTCGAAGAATCCCAGATACTCGTTCAGCTGGCCCATGAATTTCGTGAGTGCGGCACCCTCGAGCTTGCTGGCGTTCTCGCCATAGCGGACGATCATGCCGTCGGAGGCGCGCTTGACCATCACTTTGACGAACTCGCGATCGTCCTTGATGTACTGTTCGAATTTGCCCTTCTTGATCTTGTAGAGCGGCGGCTGCGCAATGTAGACGTGGCCGCGCTTGATGAGCTCATTCATGTGCCGGAAGAAGAAGGTCAGTAGCAGCGTGCGAATATGCGATCCGTCGACGTCGGCGTCGGTCATGAGGATGATCTTGCCGTAGCGCAGCTTCGCGGGATCGAAGTCATCCTTGCCAATACCGGCTCCCAGCGCCGTAATCATGGCGCGGATTTCTTCGTGGCCCAGCATCTTGTCATAGCGGGCCTTCTCCACGTTGAGAATTTTGCCTTTGAGCGGAAGGATGGCCTGGAAGCGGCGATCGCGGCCCTGCTTGGCGGTTCCGCCTGCGGACTCGCCCTCGACGAGATAGAGTTCGCAGCGCTCGGGCTGGCGTTCGCTGCAATCGGCGAGCTTGCCGGGTAGTCCGCCGCCGTCGAGCGCGCCCTTGCGACGGGTAAGGTCGCGGGCCTTGCGAGCGGCTTCACGCGCGCGCGCCGCCTCGATGGCCTTGTTGATGATCCTTTTGGCGACGGGCGGATTCTGCTCAAGGAACATGCCGAGCTTTTCGTTGACGAGCGCCTGCACGGTGCCGGCGATGTCGGAGTTCAGCTTGCCCTTGGTCTGGCCTTCGAACTGCGGCTGCGACAGCTTGACGCTGATGACCGCGACGAGGCCTTCGCGAACATCGTCTCCGGAGAGGTTTTCCTTCACGTCTTTGAAGAGGCCGAGCTGCTGGCCGGCCCAGTTGATGGTGCGGGTAAGCGCGGTCTTGAATCCAGACAGGTGCGAGCCGCCGTCGACGGTGTTGATGTTGTTGGCGAAGCAGAAGACCGTATCTGAATAGCTGTCGTTGTATTGAAGCGCGATCTCCATATCGACGCCATCGCGCAGTCCTTCCATCACGATCGGCTTGTCGTGCAAAACCTGTTTACCACGGTTGATGTGCTTGATGAACTCGGCGATGCCGCCGGCGTACTTGAACTCGGTACGCTTGGCCTCGCCGGTTTTCGCGTCGGTGGTGCGCTCGTCGGTAAGCGTAATCTCCAGGCCCTTGTTCAGGAAGGCGAGTTCGCGCAGCCGTTGCGCCAAGGTGTCGTAGTTATACTCCGTGACGGTGAAGATGGATCGATCGGGCAGAAAGTGAACCTTGGTTCCGCGCCGTTTTGTGGTGCCGGTCTGGCGCAGCTTCGATGTGGGGATGCCACGCGCGTAATCCTGCTCGAATGTGTGTTCGCGCCAGATCTCGACATCGAAGGCTTCGCTCAAGGCGTTGACACAGGAGACGCCCACTCCGTGCAGACCGCCAGAGACTTTGTAAGTGGATGCGTCAAATTTTCCGCCTGCATGAAGCTTGGTCAGCACCACTTGGACTGCCGGCATCTTTTCGCCGTTGTCCAAAGTCATTTCATCGACAGGAATGCCGCGCCCGTCATCCACGACGGTGATGGAGTTATCAACATGGATGACGACATCGATCTTGCTTGCATAACCGGCCAATGCCTCGTCAACGGAATTGTCGACAACTTCGTAAACGAGGTGATGCAGCCCCATCTCACCGGTCGAGCCGATATACATTGCCGGGCGCAGGCGAACGGCTTCGAGTCCTTCAAGGACTTTAATGTTGTCGCCGGTATAGCTGCCATTCGGCTTGCCGTTGGGGGATGGATCGGCCTCAGCGAAGGCTAAGGTTGTCGTTGAATCGAGCTCTTTGAGTGGCATGAAACTCCGGTGAGCGAAACCTTGAGAACGCTTCGGATCCCGGGACGGTTCACGAGGAATAAAAGCTTGAAAGCGAACGGGTTTCAGCCCTTGAATCTTGAGTCAATTATAACACGTGGGGGGGCTTAGGGAGCGGTGGAAAGGAGGGCATTTAGGAGGGCAATTCAGGCAACTCTAAAGATTACCGGTCAGTTGTTTACTGGTGACCTCAGTAACGGCGCTGTTTGATATTCTCTATAGTAATTAAAAAGATTAGACTTATAGCACAGTTCGACGATACACTAAATTGTAAAGAATTGCTAGACAATTTTTTGCTAAACTTCCCCGGAGTTACTAACTATGAAACTCATCATTCGCGCTTCCGTTTTTTGTCTCGCCATGGCCGGTGTAGTTGCCGGCGTCGCCTCCAGCCACTCTGCCAAAGCGCAGACGCTCACCGTGAGTCGCCTGGCTGTGAGCGGGGCTATGCCCGCCCCGGTCTGTGAGCCCGGCACAAGCTGCAAACTTCATGGCCGGTAATCGGTTTTAACACGAAGGTTGTAGCTCAAAGGACGAAGGTTGTAGGTCGAAGGTCAAGTGTTGCATTGAGATGTTCTCCGATTCCGGCTATTCTTATGCCTGAGTCGGGTGAACGTTATGCAATGGACCGCAGTTTCGATGAACATCCTGGAGTTCGCTGAACCTGTCCTGATCTGTCTTGCGCTGATCTTCTTTCTGAAATCAGGGATGTCCAAGCGCTTTCCAGCGATGAGGACTTATTTGGCCCTGCGGGCTGGCTCCGCGGTGGTCCTGGAGATCATCCTCAACCTTCACCGCGTTGTCTCCATCGAGAACACGGTCCAGTATTCGGTGTATTTCTACACCTACTGGTCGGTCTACACTCTAAGTGCGATCACGATCTTTTTCGTCATTCAGGAAATTTTCTGCCATGTTACAGAACCCGTCCCCGGCATTCGCCGCTTCGGGCTCCTTGCCTTTCGCTGGGTCGCGATTATTTCTGTAATCATCTCCGTCAGCTCTGCCTTTCCGGTGAAGGGCGTGGGTGCGGGTCTGATGGCGATAGGGTTTCAGGTAATGCGTTGTGTGAGCATTCTCCAGCTTTGCCTGCTGGCCTTCCTCGCGCTGTTTATTCATCGCCTGGGGCGCTCCTTCCGCAGTATGGCCTTCGGAATTGCCCTGGGATTTGGAGTGCAGGCCGCGATGGAGTTGATTCTCTCCGTGGTGGCGACGCGGAGCTCCATCCTGGACGTAAACATCAATCTCGTCCTTCAGGTGGTTGTTACCGGCGTTTTGGCCGGCTGGATGACTTACTTCCTGCTGCCAGAGCCGGAAGCGGAACGCGAAGCCATGACTCTGCCCGTCTCGTCGTCGCTGATCCGCTGGAACGAGATTGCCAGCGCTTTGGGTCACAGCACGCCGCATGTTGCCGTGGGTCAGTCGGGAGCGTTCTTCCTTCAGGATGTCGAGAAGGTTGTGGACAAGGTCCTGACGAAGAATTCCATCGGCGTAAGCTAAGCAGCAGCAACAGGAAAAGCGAAAGCCCCGAGCGATTCGAGGCTTTTTGCTTTTTTGGGGAGTGCAAGAGCAACTCAGGCAGAACGCACATCGTTTCTTGCGCGCTCCCATATCTCGTTATCAGGGAGCGCGGCTTGGATCAGTTTAATCGGCATGCCGCCGTCTT
>CAYVSQ010000445.1:0-20604 GCA_964453815.1 uncultured Acidobacteriaceae bacterium
ACAATCTCCGCCATCGTGGCGCGGTCAATGCCCCGCTGGTCGAACAGCTCCTCTGAGGCAGCAAGAATGCGCCGACGCTGTCTTTCTCGGTGAGCGCGGTAGGGACCACTGGATTGAATTTGAGAGGTCACAAGCATTGGCTAAGAGCACAATTCGAATACTATATTCGAATTAAGATGGCTTATTCGAATTCATGCGTGAATGCGTTGTCAACCGAATTCTGTTTCCCGTCCCAAATCTTTGGATAAATAGGCGTCGAATTTGTGTCGGCTATTCTCGGCCTTGGCTCTATGTTCGATACTGGCCCTTGAACTTCCTGCGCAGCCACGCCTATACAATCAAAGAATGATTTCTGCTGCGATGGGCGTTACGCAAAGCCGATGACGCCTCACAAACCCCTGCATCTGAAGACTTTCTTGATGATCGCCGTCATGGTGATCGCAGGCCCGCTCGGCAATGTCCTGTTGGGTAAGGGAATGAAGCACATGGGTGACCTGACCCTCTGGCCCCCTGCCGAGCTGCTTGATACCGGCCTGAGGATCTTTGCGTCTCCGTCAATCTGGTTGGGAATCGCCTCACTGGTCACATTTTTCGTGGCCTACATGCTGGTGCTCTCCTGGGCCGACTATAGTTTCGTGCAGCCCGCCTCCTCGCTCGCATACGGAGTGGTTGCCCTTCTCGGCTACCTGATGCTGGGAGAAAGAGTCTCTCCCCTCCGCTGGGCCGGAATCGCCGTCATTTGCCTGGGAGTCTTTGTGGTGGGCCGCACTAGCCCTCGAACTACGGCTCCCCGAACCACTACATCCTCGACCAATGGAGCAGGCTTAGCTTGAGGCAGCTGATTCTCTTCGCATTGATCGTGGTCGCGGGCACGGGCGGCGAACTGTGCGTCTCGCGCGCCATGAAGCAAGTCGGCGAAGCCACCAGTTTTCATCCCATCGAGATCGCCAGGGTCATCCTGAGAGCCTTGCGTGTGCCGTGGATGTGGGTCGGTGTGGGAATGATGGCGACCGCCTTCTTCGCTCTGCTGGGCGCGCTCTCCATATACAACGTCAGCTTCGTTGTCCCCGTGACAGCATTGAGCTACGTCGCCGGCGCCTTTGGCGGGCTGGCCTTTCTAAAGGAGCGGGTCAGCCGTCAGCGCTGGCTCGGCGTCCTGCTTGTGGCGATCGGCGTCACGCTCGTATTCCTGGGCAACCGTTGATGTTCGGGTCAGGATCGGAATAAGAGTCTCTAAAATTTAATTAGGACAATTAGTAGAGCACCACGGCCACGCGGTACGTGGTGAAGTTGCCCTGGACTCTGCACGAACCCACAGCAGCTTTTGTGAACCGGCCGCCGCGCAATTGCTGCGCAACCCCGTTGGGCAGTCGGCTGAGGTCAGAAGTTTGAAAGCGCACTACAGCTTTCACCTGGCCTATGTCCATGGCGCCGGCCGGTGTTCCCTCATTCATCGCACATGCCTGCTCGCCGACGCTGCGTGGCCCGGTGGGATCGATCCCCTGGTCGCGCAACAGGTCTTGCACCTTCCGCTCCACCTGGCCTGGGGTCAGAGCCTCCGGGGCATTGGAGAAATCCTCGACGGCGTAAAGAAAGCCGTGCCTTTCCAACACCGCAATCCCAATGGCATTCATTTGCGGGTCCAGAATGTTAGCGCGATGAGGGGCCGAATTCATCCACTGCCTTTCGACGGCCTGTGCGCCCGGACCTATCGCAATGTTTTCGGCGAGGGCTTGAAAGTGCGCTCCAGCCTGGGCAGCCCTGGCAACTAAATCCGGTTCGCCAGGGTATTGGTGCGAGAGAGACCTTTCATCCATCACAATGCGAACGGCATGCTGGGCTGCGGCGGTGGCCAGTGCCGGGTCCCAGCGGAGAGGCCGGAGTCCATCGGCGGCTCGCTCCTGGTTGGTCAGGTAGAAAATTTGCCGCACCGCCTCATAGGACTGCTGTTGCGATCCCCCGGTCTGCGCTCTGGCGCCAACTGGAACAAAAGAAATCCCCGCCAGCATTATCCAGAGAACCGTCCCTATTCGCATTCTGTTTGTTTCCATATCGATATTCAAAACACCTTGAACTCCAGGATGTTTCTGAAAACCCTCGCGAAACCTTCTCAGCGAGCAAATCCGCACCGGTGACACAGTGACATAGCCCGCGGAGAAATGGATTAGTCTTCCAGATGAGTGGATAAGACTGAGACCGCTTTCGTTCAGGCATCGCCCATCCTTGCCGGACCAATTCCGCCTCCAGCTCCACTCCCATGGGCGGCATACAAGCGTCATAGGGGCCGTCGCAGCTTCCAGCACTTTAACGAGTCCATCGATCGCCTCACCGCACAACGTACCCGAGAAAGAACCCATTCTGGCGACGACCTCCTGGGACGGCTCATCCGGGAAAAGGACGCCGAAACCGGCCGCAGCCTGAACGCCGAAGAGATATAGGGCCCGATCATCACCGTCGTTGGGGCTGGACATCAATCTGTGGCCCTGGCTCTTACCTGGATATGGGCTCTCGCAGCATCCGTTGCAGGAAGCTGTCCTCCACGCCGAGCTTGACCGAGTGCTGGCCGGACGCGTACCGGCGCTCGACGATCTCGCCCGTCTCCCGAGTACGCGGATGGTCCTCGAAGAGGCGCTCCGGCTGTATCCGCCATTTCCCACTATGGCCTGGCGGGGAACCCTCGCCGATGACGAGGTCTGCGGCGTGAAGATTCCCAAAGTGCCACGGTCTCCATCGCTCCATGGGTGCTTCACCGGCACAAAAAAATGTGGGACCATCCCGAACAATTCGATCTCGAGCGATTCTCCACCGATCGCAGTGCGGGACGATCGCGCTCCGCCTACTTACCGTTTGGCACCGGCCCACGTGTTTGCATCGGCGCGTCCTTCGCTATGACGGAGATGATGTTGGTCCTCGCAACACTCGCCCAGCGCTATCGGTTGCGACCGGTGCGGGGCCATAAGGTTGAGCCTCAGGGCCTCATCTCTCTGAGGCCGCGATATGGATTGAAGATGACCGTGATTGAAGGTGATCGTAGAGAGCCGCACCCACCTCAATGATTGACCGAGCCGCCAGATCTACACTTGAGAACAGATACTTTGGCGGATTGCTTCCGCGAATCAAGGAGCATCATGGAACACGACTTGCCACAAACACTGTCACTGCTTACGCGCACCCCCGCCGTTCTCGATGCGCTCCTGCGCGATCTGCCCGAAGCGTGGACATTGCGAAGTGAAGGGGAGAACACCTGGAGCACGTTCGAAGTCGTCGGCCATCTGATTCATTGCGAGCGTACCGATTGGATGCCGCGGGCAAGGATAGTATTGCAATTCGGCGAGAGTCGGCCATTTGAGCCGCTTGATCGTTGGGGACACATTCAAGAGAGTCAAGGTAAGTCCCTTGCGCAATTATTGGACGAATTTGCTCGTTTGCGATCACAAAACCTGGGCGAACTGCGTGCGTTGAATCTAAGGCAGGAAGAACTCGAACTGCGTGGACAGCACCCCGCCTTTGGGGCAGTGACTCTATCCGAGCTGTTGGCGACCTGGGCAGTTCATGACTTAACCCACCTGCACCAGATCTCAAGGGTTATGGCGCACCAATACCGCGATGCCGTCGGCCCGTGGGCCGCATACGTTGGGGTGCTGCAATGCGCGGGCCACAGCTCTCCTTCATGAACGTTCGCAGACAGGGCCAGAGCCGCATGACTAATTGAAGTAATGAAACAGAAGATCACAGGCTTTCACCAGGATGAAGAACGCCACTGGGTAGCAGACCTGGCCTGCGGACACACCCAGCACGTCCGCCACGATCCACCTTGGCAAAACCGCCCCTGGGTCGAGACGGCCAAAGGCCGCGCTTCAAGACGCGGCCAGGCCCTCGACTGCAAAAAATGCGACGACACCTAATGACGCGATGGCGTAGACGGCCGACACGTTTGGGCTGTTGGTAAATCCGTTCAATACGACAATCGCATTGATGGTTTTCGCTGGAAGACACCGTAATCGGCCCCGAATACGGCGTTGACGAGGTCGTGGGCACGCTGCCATCGGTCGTCTAGTAGATTGTCTTCGTCGAGATGTCACTGATAGTCACCGACTGCGGTGTGGTGTTGGAGCCAGCCGGTGGGCTGAATGTCGGCTTGGCCAGGTACGGATGAAACGCACCCATCGCAAAATGTGCCCACCCCAAAACGCGCTAAAAGTGAAAACAGCATAAAATCGGCAGGGGACGATCCGAAGACCGCACGACCTCGCCGCACGAATGACCATCCGACTCTTTAATACCCTCACCGGCCGCATCGAGGAGCTTGCTCCCGCCGACGGTAACACCCTTCGCATGTACGCCTGCGGACCGACCGTCTACGACTACGGCCACATCGGCAACTTCCGGACGTTTCTCCAGGTCGACGTGCTCCGCCGCTTCCTCAAGCTGCAGGGCATTGCACCACGCCACGTCATGAACATCACCGACGTCGACGACAAGATCATTCGTAACGCCGCCGCCGGCGGAGTCGATATCGGCGAGTACACTCCCCGCTTTGAACAGGCTTTCTTCGAGGACCTCGACGTGCTCGCCGTCGAGAAGCCGGAGATTATTGCCCGCGCAACCGAACACATTCCCTCGATGGTCGCCCTTATCGAGCGCCTGGCCGAGCAGGACTTCGCCTACCGCACCGACGACGGCTCCTGGTACTTCCGCATCGCGTCATTCCCCGAGTACGGCAAGCTCTCCAAGAAAGACTTCACCGGCATCACGGACGGCGCGCGCGTAGACGTCGACGAGTACGACAAGGACTCGGCCCGCGATTTCGCCCTTTGGAAGTCCCCCAAGCCCGGCGAATACCACTGGCAAACCGCCCTCGGCCCTGGCCGTCCAGGCTGGCACATCGAATGCTCCGCCATGGCCACCGAATACCTGGGGGATGCCTTCGACCTGCACGCCGGCGGCGAAGACCTGATGTTCCCGCACCACGAGAACGAGATTGCCCAGTCCGAGTCCGCCTCGCACACCACCTTCGCCCGCCACTGGTTCCACGTGCGCTTCCTCCTCGTTGAGGGCCGCAAGATGTCGAAGTCCGAGGGCAACTTCTATACCCTTCGCGACCTGCTCCTCAAGGGATATAAGGCCTCGGCCATTCGAATGCTGCTGATCTCCGTACCCTACCGCCAGCAGCTAAACTTCACCTTCGAAGGCCTCGCCGCCGAGACCGGCGCCATCGACCGCCTGCGCACTTTTCATCAACGGGTCCGCACCGCGGCGACTGTTCCCGCGCTCAACACCGAGCTCGCCGCCGACACCTCACGCTCCGGTCATACCTTCTGCGAAGCGCTCGCAAACGACCTCAACACCGCAGAGGCCCGTGCAGCGATCTTCGACCTTGTCCGTGCCGGGAACGCCGCTATTGATGCCGGCACCCTCGGAGCGGAAAACGTTCCTCATATCCTCGAAGTCCTAAACCGGTTCGATCAGGTATTCGCTGTCATCGAAGACCACGACGCGGAAGCGACCCGCTTCGCCCTCGACTGGGCCGAGCGCGAAGGCCGCCTGTACGAAGCCGCGCCCGAGGTTCTCGCTCAACGCGATCTAAGCGACGACAAGATACAAGCACTGGTCGACAGGCGCACCAAAGCCAAGCGCGCCCGCAACTTCGCTCTCGCCGACCAGATCCGCAATGAGCTCGCGGAAAAGGGAATTGTGATCGAAGACTCGAAAGACGGTGTCAGGTGGAAGCGCAAGTAGGCGCCCGCCCTCGCGCTTCCACCTGAGTCAGCCCGCGTCTTAGACAGCCGTAGACGGAATCTGCTTCGGAACACCCGCATAACCTTCCTCAGGCCATCGCCGAGCTTGGGAAATGCAGATAATATGCAGAATCAGCAGCAGCGGAACGGCGAACGTCGGAATCAGGCTCATCGGGAGCATCGACATTGCGGTTGTCGGGATCCCCCGCGGGTCGATCAGCCGGGCAGCCGTGCCCGTGACAACCGCTAGAACCAGGTCCAGAATTCCAAGCGCCTGCCAGACGATGAAGATCCTCCGGCGGCCGGGGTTGGCCAGCGCCATGGCCGCGAAAGGTGCAGTCGCTCCGATCGCGATGTCTCCCCAACCTGCAGGCAATGCGAACAGGCCCGGTAGGATGCCATAGCTGTACAGCACCAGGAACGTAAATCCGACGAGTCTCCACGAATGTACAAAGGTCAGCGTCCGCGGGTTCAAATTGAGCACGAATTCCCGAAACCTCTTTGACGCCGCATACCAGAGCATAAATAGGCCAATTGGAATCACCACCGCCAGACCCAGCGGAAGCGGCGGGCGGCTGGGATCGGTGTTGAATACATGCAGGGCCGAGGCCGTGAGAGAAACGATGAACCAGGCGCCGATCAGCCCGGCTGTGAGCTTGCCATACTTCGCGTTCGCCATAGCAGTTCTCCTTATTCCGTAAGTGATTTCGTTATTTCATTCGTGAGCGCCATCAGATTGTCTGACAGCCGGTTTCCAAGCAGACCGCGTAACCCGTCCTGCGCCTTTTGCCAGTGGGGTAGCGCGGTTTTGAATTGAAACTCGCCCTCTTTCGAGAGCCGGATTCGCCACTCCCGGCGATCCTCGCCTCGCCGCCTCGCAAGCCAGCCTTCCCGGCTCATGATGGTCAAAGTCCGGGTCAGGGTGGTGCTGTCCATCCCCAGCATCTGGCCCAGTTGACCCTGCGTCACTTCTCCCGCCAGGGAGAGCGATTGCAGGATTGTGAACTGGGTGGCCCGCATTCCCAGTGGCCGCAACGCATCCTCATAGAGATGGCTGAGCAACCGCGATGCGCGCCGAAGGCTGGCGCACATACAGGGGAGGGTCGGGATAAATGGCGCCGTCATAATCTAATTAGATGCATATACATCTAATAGATTCAGAAAAGTGGCGAATGGAAAACGGGTCTGATTAAGTCAGGCACCGCCAGCGAGCTAAACTCAGATTGGCATCATGGCCGACAACTTCGCTCAGACCGTCAAGCAGCAAGCTGACATCCTCAAGATCATCGGCGAATACGTGCGCCTCAAGAAGGCGGGCGCACAGAACTACACCGGCCTTTGCCCTTTCCACTCAGAAAAAAGCCCATCGTTTTCGGTGCATGTGGGCCGCCAGTTCTATCACTGCTTCGGCTGCGGCCAGTCGGGAGACGTTTTCTCCTTCATCCAAAAAATCGAAAACGTTAGCTTTCCCGAAGCGGCAAAAACTATAGCTATAAAGTGCGGCATCCCCCTGCCCAAACGAGAATTCTCATCACCCGAAGAAGCCGCAGAAAGCCGCAAGCGAACCAAGCTGATTGAACTGCACGAGTTCGCGACAACATGGTTCGAGCAACAGCTCCGCTCACCCGAGGGGGCGCTGGCACGTGAGTACCTTACCGGCCGCGGACTAACCGACGAATGGGTCGCCAAATTCCGCATCGGCTACGCGCCCGAATCATTCCACGCTCTGCGCGACCGTCTGCAATCCGTTGCCGACACCGAGACGCTGCGCGCGTCCGGCTTGTTCTCCTTCAAGCCGCAGGAAGACGGCACCCCCGGACCGCTCTATTCCCGCTTCCGCAAGCGAATCACATTCCCGATCGCTAACGAATCGGGCCGCATTATCGCCTTCACGGCTCGCGCCCTTGAAAGTGGCGACAAAGCAGGACCCAAATATCTCAACTCGCCCGAGACTTCGCTCTACACAAAAGGAAACGTCCTCTTCAATCTCGACAAGGCTCGCCAGCCCATCCGTGAAGCCAACTTTGCTGTGCTCGTTGAAGGACAGATGGATTGCATCTCGGCCTGGCTTGCTGGAATTACCAACGTCCTCGCCACTAGTGGAACCGCATTTACTGAGGCGCAGGTAAGGCTGCTTAGCCGCTACACCACGCGGGTCATCGTGAACTTCGATCCCGACACCGCCGGGGCCAACGCCGCCGAGAAGTCCATTGCCCTGCTCACCGAAGAGGGTTTCGAGGTCAAGGTCGTTGCCCTCGAAGGCGGCCTCGATCCCGACCGCTACATCCGTGAGCGCGGCGTTGGGAAAGCTGATGCTAATGTTCCTATATTCAGAAGCGTAGACCGCTATATCCGAGAACGAGGCACCAAAGCGTACATGGACGCCCTCCGTACCGCGCCCCGTCATCAGGAGTACCTGATCGACCGCGCCCGCCAGCTCTTCCCTCCCCGCACGCCCGAAGCCAAGATTAAGGCGCTGAATTTCCTGCTGCCGCACATCCGGCGCATGCCTAGCCGTATTGCGCGTGATGAATTTGCTGCCGACGCCGCACAGAAGCTAGGCATTGACTCGGCCCTGGTTCGGGAAGAGCTGAAACAGGCAGCCTCAAAGCGACGGGATTCGATTGGCACCCAGGCCTCACCCCTTACCCGCGCCGAACAGATTCTTCTGCAGGCATTTTCCTCGCCGCAGTCCAGCGAAATCTATCGCGTCGCCGAGGCCTCCTGGCGCGAGCACGAATCAGACTTCGCCAAGATGCGCGCCGACGTTCACGACGTTCTGACCCAGTTGCGGACGCGGAAATATAACGCCGATCCCCTGCAATGCCTCTCCGAACCCGAATATCGCCAGTTGTTGGCCGCAGTCTTCGTCTCTGTACACGGAGCCGAGCCTTCGCTGGAAAACGTGGAGGAAACCGTTGCGACAATTCGACGAAGCTCGCTCGAACAACAACAGCGTCTTCTCCGCACCGACCTGCAGGAGGCTGAGCGCCAGGGACGAAGCGAACAAGTGCTAACCTTGACCCGTCAAATTCACGAAATCGCGCGGAGACTCCGCGAACTCGACTGAGGGCACTCGTAATGTACATCCTGAAGTCTGCTCTTGCCGCTATGCTGGTGGTCTTGACGTTGCCGGTCTGCGATGCCCAGCAGGGAACTCCCCGCCAGGCCGAAATTGCTCTTCCCATTCAACAGGGAGACTACACCGCTCACAACTTCAAATTCGGCTCCGGAGAAACCCTCCCTGAACTCCGCCTGCACTATCGCACGCTTGGCTCGCCGAAGCGCGATGCCGAAGGTCATGTGTCGAACGCGGTGCTCATCCTGCACGGCACTGGCGGAACAGGCGCCCAATTCCTGGGGCCGCAGTTTGCAGGCGTGTTATTCGAACCCGGACAGTTGCTCGATGCGGCAAAATACTACATCATCCTGCCCGACGGCATCGGCCACGGAGGCTCCTCCAAGCCCAGCGACGGCATGCATGCGCGCTTCCCCAACTACGACTATGACGACATGGTCGCGGCCCAGCATCTTTTGCTCACCGAGGGCCTCCACGTCGATCACCTGCGGCTGATCCTCGGTACCTCGATGGGTTGCATGCATAGTTGGGTCTGGGGAGAAACCTACCCCGGCTTTAGCGACGCCCTTATGCCGCTTGCCTGCCTGCCCGTCCAGCTCGCCGGACGCAACCGTATGATGCGGAAGATGGCTATGGATGAAATTCGCAACGATCCCGCATGGAACAATGGCGATTACACAGCTCAGCCTCTAGGCCTGAAAACGGCGCTATATATGCTCCTCATTATGGGTTCGAGTCCGCTTCAGATGCAGGAGCACTTTCCGACGCGCGATCAGGCAGACGCCTATCTGGACAGTTTCGTTCGCACCCACTTTTCCTCCACCGACGCCAACGATTTTCTTTATCAGTTCAATGCGTCGCGCAACTACGATCCGTCGGCAAAACTCGCTGCCATCACTGTGCCTGTCATGGCCATCAACTCGGCCGACGACTTCATCAATCCTCCGGAGCTGAACATCATACCCGGGGCGATCCAAAAAGTTCCGCGCGGCAAATTTGTGCTATTGCCCATTACCGAGGAGACTCGTGGGCACGGAACGCATACATTGCCTGCCATCTGGCAGGGCTACCTCGCCGAACTGCTCAAGGAATCGGAACCAAATGCAAAATGACACCGCCTACATTTTTTCAGCAAGTATAAGATTCTAATTAGTTTAATCTCGCTTGCCGTTTGCTTCTGAAAAGGCACCAACCCATGAAACTGCTCTCTTGGCTCACGGAAACCTTCATCGCCACCTTTGGAATCACGCGCCCGCGGCCTGAGCAGGAAAGACTGGCGAACGTTGTGATTGGCGGTTTTCTGCTAACGGTTATCCTTGGAGCATTTGGAGTCGTGGGATTTCTCGTCTACATGATCTCTGCCCGGTAGCGAATATGTCCTTGAAACCTGCTCCGGACACCTGAGTTTGAAACGAAACCGTGCTTTCTACATCTAACTGACTGAGGATCTGCAAAAATCGAATAGAAATCGGGCTGACGGCTGCAAATCGTAGCAGTTCCGGCGCTCTGGCATGATATTCTGTAAGTCTTTGGTGGACGTGCGCCTCCGCCCAGCGACATAGCTTCGCTCCGGGATAATGCCAAACGGCCTCGACCGCATTTTGTCCGACCCAAGCAGACAGATCCGAACATATTGACGCGGGAGACGTGACGCGCTTGGCGATTGAAGACAAGTACGAAGATGACATCCAGAAGCTGATCGATACGGGCAAGGAGAAGGGCTATTTGACCTATGGTGAGGTCAATGACCTTCTTCCAGGGGACATGCAGTCGCCCGACGATCTCGACGATCTTATCACCACCATTGGCACCCAGGGAATTGACATTCTCGAGGGCGGCCCCAAGCTCGGCGGCGATGCTTTCGAGAGTGAAGGCGAAGAGGGCGAGGATGTAGAGCTCGACCTGACCCCGGGCACCCTGGAAAAGACCAACGACCCTGTCCGCATGTATCTGCGCGAGATGGGCACGGTACCACTGTTGACGCGCGAAGGCGAAGTAGAAATCGCCAAGCGTATCGAACGTGGCCAGCTGCGCGTGATGAAGGCGATTTCGCGCTCTTCCATCGTGATCCGCGAAATCACCGGCCTGGGCGAAGACCTCAAGCGCGGCGTGCGCAACATCAAGGAAGTGGTGATCTTCGACGAAGAGGAGATCACCGAAGAGATACTTCAGGCGAGGGTACGCCAGACCGTCGGTCGCATTGACGCGCTGGTGAAGCACCAGAAGAAGGCTGCTGCTCACGAAGAGAAGCTTGCTACCCTCAACCCCAAGACCAAAGCCAGAGAGTATCGCAAGACCCGCTGGGCGATCGCTCGCGAAAAGGTCCTCGTATCGCGCATTGTCCGCGAGTTTAAGTACACGAACCAGGAGCGCAAGCGTCTTCTCGACAAGGTCAACAAGACGGTCGACGTGATGCGCACGCTTGAGCGCCAGGTTCGCACTCTCGACCAGAAGTACGATCAGTCGAAGAGCGAGGAACTCAAGAAGGAATACCGCCGTCAGCAGAAGAACTGCAAAATCGATCTCGAAAAGCTTGAGCAGGATGCCGGTGTTTCCATCGCCGACCTCAAGCGCACGCAGCGCGAGATGATCCAGGGCGACATGGACGCCGAGCACGCGAAGCGGGAGCTGATTGAAGCCAACCTTCGCCTCGTCGTCTCGATCGCCAAAAAGTACACCAACCGTGGATTGCAGTTCCTCGACCTGATTCAGGAAGGCAATATCGGCCTGATGAAGGCGGTGGACAAGTTTGAGTACCGTCGCGGTTACAAATTCTCGACCTATGCCACTTGGTGGATTCGCCAGGCCATCACACGCGCCATCGCAGATCAGGCGAGGACGATCCGCATTCCGGTGCACATGATCGAGACGATTAACAAGCTCATCCGGACCTCGCGTCAATTGGTCCAGGAGCTCGGTCGCGAGCCAACCTCGGAAGAGATCGCCCGGCGCATGGACATCCCGGTCGCCAAGGTCCGCAAGGTCCTCAAGATCGCGCAGGAGCCGATCTCGCTCGAAACGCCGATTGGCGAGGAAGAGGATTCGCACCTCGGCGACTTCATCGAAGACCGCCAGGCCGTCTCGCCTTCCGATGCCGTCATCAGCGTGAATCTGAAGGAGTACACCTCGCAGGTTCTCCGTACCCTCACGCCGCGTGAAGAGCGCGTAATCAAGATGCGCTTTGGTCTTGAGGACGGCTCCGAGCACACGCTCGAAGAAGTGGGCCAGAGCTTCCAGGTCACCCGCGAACGCATCCGGCAGATCGAGGCCAAGGCGCTACGCAAGCTGCGCCATCCTTCGCGCTCGCGCAAGCTGAAGGCGTTTGTAGACACGGTAACGGACTGAGTTCGTACCGTTCGATACCAGGAGGCTGCCAGATGGCAGCCTCTTTTTTTGGCGCCATTCACATCTTGGCGTCTGGCAGGTACCCATCGCACGGCTGCTGAAACCGTGACATGCTTAAGCAGAAATGCGGCAGCTACTTATCATTACCGGCACGATGGGAGCGGGCAAAACGGCGGTCCTGGGTGAAGCGGCGGACATCCTCACGCTCCGCCACGTGGCGCACGCTGCGATTGATGTGGATTCGCTCGGTCTTGCCCATCTGCCGTCAGCGATGAGCAACGACAGCGTGATGTACGACAATCTTCGATCTGTCTGCGAAAACTATGCCGCTCTCGGAGTAGGGCGCTTTCTATTGGCGCGCGCTCTGGAAAGCCGTGCTCAATTAGAGCTCTGTCGCGACGTCGTTTCGGGTACTGACACGGTTGTCTGTCGTCTCACCGCCAGCGTTGAAGCAATGCAACGGCGAGTACAGATGCGCGAATCAGGTGTGTTGCAGCGCGAATATGTTGCTCGTGTTTCGGAGTTGAACGTTCTGCTTGACTACGCGCAGTTGGAGGACTTTATCGTCGTCAATGAGAATCGTCCATTGACGGATGTCGCGCTCGAAGTGCTCGTGAAAGCCGGATGGATTTCAAACTGACTCACTATTCTGCTCGTATCTCATTGCCGAATCAGCGATCTCCGCCTATCCTAACCACGACCGCACTGCGATTCATTCTGATATATCTGCGGTCGCGGAGGATGAACCTGGGTGAAGCGTGCGATTTTTATCAGCTACCGCCGCGATGACGCGGAGGGCGAAGCGGGAAGGCTCTACGACGATCTCGTCCGTAACTACGGCAATGACTCCGTCTTCATGGACGTAGCAGGAATCGCTCCCGGTCTGGACTTCCGCAAAGCCATCGACGACAACGTCTCAAGTTGCGGCGTTTTTCTTGCGGTTATCGGACCACAGTGGGCAACGATCACCGGGCCCAGCGGGCAGCCAAGGCTCAATGACGCCAACGACTTTGTACGGCTCGAGATAGCCTCCTCATTGGCCCGGAACATCGCCGTCATCCCGGTGTTGGTGCATGAAGCGCGCATGCCGCATCCCGATCAGCTTCCCGATAACATTAAGGATCTCGCCTACCGCAATAGCGTCGAAATCTCGCACGCCCGCTGGAACTCCGATGTGCAGCTTCTGATCAACGCCCTGAAGCAGTACGTCACGACGTCAAGCGCGACAGCGACCGAGCCCGTGCACGCTACAGTTCCCGTACAGCTCCCGCCGCCGATCTCCTCTGAACCACCCGCACCTGCGTCGATCTCCCTCCTCCCGTTGATCCTGGGCGGGGCGGCCGCGGTGCTCCTGCTTGCTGTCATCGGATATTTTGTTGCCAATCGAAGGCCGGACTCTCAACCGGCGCAGAAGATGGGTGATGCCAGCCCGGCGCAGCAAACGGCTCCAGCTGCGCAGCCATCCCCGCGCGAGGAGGCCACCGGCCTGGCTGGCGTCTGGCGTAATACCGAGGTTAAGAACGGTGCGGACTCGCTCGTAGAGCTGCAGATCAACGGTTTCGGACCCGGCTACAACGTTGAGCCCTTTGGCAAATGCCCACAGGGAGAATGCAGCTGGAGTATGCATACTGTCTTTCTGGAAGGCGGTCAGGCCGCCGGCGAATGGACGCCGCAGAACACTCCGGAGGAAGTTGCCGAGCGGAGAACTGTCACTCTCACTCTGCGCCCGAGCGATGACAAACTGGGTGTAACTGTAAAGAACACTTGGTGGCCCGACGCAACATCGAAGCCAAGGAGCAACGAGTTTCAATATACGTTTGAGCGCGAGCGTCCTAGGCCTGCTCCTAAGAAGTAAGGCCCTGGCTTCCTGAACCTTGTGATTTGTCGTTCTGCTTTTGCAACGATACCCACTGTCCATTCTCCTGCGCCATGATGGCCTCGATGCGCTCGGCCAGCAGCGCCCGCGGATTGGCGGCATTGGCGTAGAGCCCGCCAAGAGCCAGGAAGAGATACTTCTCGTGCAGCAGCCCTTCGCATGTCGAGCGGTATACGGTCCAGATCTGCTGATACTGATTGAGATGCAGTATGCCCTCAAGGGTCGTAATCAGAACCCCCAGCGCTCCAATCACCAGCGCTACATGCGGAAACTTCAGTCCGGTCAAGAGAGGGATTACGGCCGCGGCCAGGATTTCGACTACCTTGATACGTTTGAACTTTCGCTGCGCCGATTGGCTCTTGCGGCCGTACCAGCCGATTTGGTCTTCGAGCCGGCTCAGAACCGGGTCGTCGGGAGCGATGACTGTAGTCGTGTCAGGCATGGGCGAGCCGAGAATAGCACGACAGCGCGGAAGGCACGCCCTGTTTTTCGTTTGTCGATCGAATAGAGGCCTCGTTCGCGCCGGAAAACACCAGCTCCAGTTCTCCCGGCATCGGCCTTTACGCTGGTCATCCTCGCCTTCTTCCCGTATACTGGAAAGAGTCATAAGTACGTTAGATTCAAGCAGGAAGCCCATGCCCAAATTAAAGACACACAAAGGCGCAGCCAAGCGCTTCAAGAAGACTGGCACTGGCAAAATCATGCGTGGCCAGTCGAAGATGCGCCACATCCTCACGTCGAAGGAGACCAAAACCAAGCGCAAGCTGGCACACAGCACGCTGGTATCGGACGCCGACCACGCGAAGGTCGCGCGCATGATTCCCTACGCCTGATCTGCATTTCAAGTGCAAGGGCCAAAGGCCCCCGGCTTTAAAGCCGAGCGATCAGGGAAGCAAGCGAGTGAAGAGGTTACCGCGCAAGCCACCGTAAGCGCATCCTGCCTCCAGCCGCACAACGAAGGACGAAAAGGAGAACCAACCAATGCCCCGTGTAAAACGTGGAACAAAACGCAACGACCGCCGCAAAAAGATACTTGACCGCGCCAGCGGTTATTTCCTCACAAAATCGAAGCTCTATCAGGCAGCGCAGGAAGCCGTCGAGCGCGGACTGAAGTTCGCCTACAGCGGCCGCAAACAGAAGAAGCGCCAGTACCGCTCTCTCTGGATCGTGCGCATCAATGCTGCCGCCAAGGTCAACAACATCAGCTACTCGCAGCTCATCCACGGCCTTAAAACGGCTGGCATTGAGCTCGACCGCAAGATGCTGGCCGACATCGCCGTGAACGACGCCCCGGGCTTCACTGCCCTCGTGGATCAGGCTAAGGCCGCGCTCGGCAACACCGCAGCAGCATAATTTCAGGGACAATCAGCAGCAGAGGGGCGCGAGCAATCGCGCCCCTCTGCTGCTTGAGGAGTACTATCTGGCATTGTTCCGTGAAGGAGCCCAAATGCCGTACCGCCAAAGGTCGCCATCGCCACGCATGAGTTTCTGGTTGGTTGCTGCCATGTTCGTCATGATTAGCGTGCCGGCTTATTTCACGCTGCACACGGTTCGGGTATCGGCGACCCCAATCGTGATGTCGCCCAACCCGTCGCCCTACGGATACACCGTCAGTCTTCTACTCTTCATCGTGCCCATCGTCGTGATCGCTTTCTGGTTCGTTCCGCAGGAAGGCGTGAGAATCTCGCAGAAAGCTTTCTGGTGGACCATCGGAATCCTCTTTCCGCTGGGTGCATTGCTCGACTTCTTCTTCGCCGGCCGTTTCTTTCTCTTCCCGAACTCGGGAGCAACCCTGGAAATCAAGGCTCCCGCATTGGGAAGCTGGGTGCCCGTCGAAGAGTATGTCTTCTACTTCACTGGCTTCCTCGCGGTCCTGTTGCTTTATATCTGGTTTGACGAATACTGGCTGGCGGCCTACACCGTGCACGGCACCGCCGAGGAGGGCAGCACCTTCGGCCGGCTCCTGCGCCTGCATCCCCAATCGCTGTTTCTCGCGGCGGTTTTAATTGCGGCTGCCTTCCTTTACCGCAAGATCTTCGTGCCCAGCCTGCCGGGCTTTCCCGAATACTTCATCTTCCTCGTGCTGGGCGCGCTTCTCCCTTCGGCTATGCTCTTTCCGACCGCACGTCCGGTCATCAACTGGCGAGCCCTCAGCCTGACCATGTTCATCATGCTGCTCATCAGCCTGCTCTGGGAGGTGACCCTTGCCCTTCCTTATGGTTGGTGGAATTTTCAGGACAACGCGATGATCGGCTTGCGAATAACAGCGTGGTCGAGGCTCCCCATCGAGGAGGTGTTTGTATGGATCGCAGTCACCTGGGCCACCGTCATCGTGTATGAGATCGTGAAGCGCTGGAAGGCGTCAGGCAAACCCGCAAGGCATGCATTTTTAGGTGTGTCAAAGTCCGTCTCATAGTGGCGACATCATGCAGCACTCAAGATCGCATCCGCGATGCGGGCAGCTTCCGCCGCCGGAGCTACATCGTGAACCCGCACTATATGCGCTCCAGCCAGAATCGCAGCCACGGTCGCGGCGATCGTGGCATTGCCTCTCGCTGTGATCGGAGCGTCCCGTCCGCCGTGGAATTCAGCTAGCTTCCTGCCTAGAAATGACTTCCGCGAAACGCCCGCCAGGATCGGCTGGCCCAGCTCCCGCAGCTCGTCCTGATGCGCCAACAGTGGATAGTTTTCGTCGAACGACTTACCGAAGCCATAGCCGGGATCAAGCACGATGCAGCGGCGATCAATTCCGGCGTTGAGCGCCGTCCGCAGGCTCTGCGCGAGGTCGCGCTTTACCAGCGGCAGCACTTCGTCCTTTGCCAGAGCAGGCAGATTGCGCCATTCCGCGGACCTACCGCGCGCGTGCATCAGCACGACGCCGCAGGCAAGGCGCGCGCAGGTTGAGGGCATCTCTGCATCCCAGCCAAATGCGCTGACGTCGTTCACGATCTCGGCCCCGGCCTCAATCGCCATCGCGGCAGTAGAGGCTTTGTAGGTATCTATCGACAGCACCGCTTCCGGCCGCGCCTTCAACACCGCTTCGATCACCGGAAGCACGCGGCGCTGCTCCTCTTCCGCGCTTACCGGCTCATATTTGCCCGGCCTTGTGGACTCACCGCCGATGTCCATGATATCCGCGCCATCATCGAGCATGCGTAGCGCCTGTGCAGTCGCCGCTTTTGGATCGAGAAAAAGATTGCCGTCCGAGAAGGAGTCCGACGTCACATTCAGCACGCCCATCACCAACGTGCGCCTGTCCAACTCCAGGCTGCGCGAGCGCAGGCGCCACACAAACTCATCACGGCGTGCAAAGGCCATAGCGCCTTCAATGCTACACTCCGCGAAAGGATGAAATTCCAACGCACGAGATGAAGATCGTACTCCGCCACGCCTCACTCCTGATTGCCCTCGTCGCCTCCGTGCCCGTAATCTCCGCGACTGCGCAAAGTCCCGACCCAACCAGGCACAAAGAAAAATCCGGAGCATTAGCGTCGGCTGTGAACGCCATCGTCTCAGGTCCCGCTGTTTCGCGGGCCCACTGGGGAGTCTCAGTCGTTAATCTCGACGGATCCCTCATCTACGCGCTTAACGACGGCCAGTTCTTCGAGCCTGCATCGAACGCAAAGCTGCTGACTACCGCAGCCGCGCTCGCCCTATTACCGCCGCACACCACTTACACCACCAACGCCGTCACCCAGGGTGAACTGGATGCCGCAGGCCGCCTGCACGGTAGCGTAATCCTGCAAGGCGCAGGTGACCCGACCATGTCCGGCCGCAGCTACCCTTACCAAGAAAAAACCGAGCGCCCCAACCCGCCTCTTGTGGCCCTCCAGAGCATTGCGGACCAGATCGCAGCGAGCGGCGTGAAGGTGATCGACGGAGACATCGTCGGCGACGACAGCTGGTTTCTCTCAGAGCGCTACGGCTCGGGTTGGGCATGGGACGATCTGGAATGGAGTTATGGCGCGCCCGTTTCCGCACTCACGGTCAATGACAACGTCGTCTACCTGAACTTCCCGCCCAACGGACAGCCCTCGCCGTGGAATCCCGACACGCCCTACTACACGCTGGAGACTTCGCTGACCACGCTGCCAGGCACGCAGCCATCCAGCCCCGGTATCGACCGTGACCCGGGATCAAAGAACGTTCGCGTCTACGGGACCACGAACCAGAAGGGTCTGCACGTCGCGTTGGCTATTGAAGACCCAGCCGAATACGCCGTCATCGCGCTTCGGCAAATGCTACTTGCTCACGGTATAGAGGTAACCGGCGTCGCGCGTGCCAAACATCGGCTGTCGGCCGACACACAGGATTTTCGAGCCGAAGTCGACCAGCCGCTCGTCCTGCATCCGCTCACGCTCAGCACCATTCAGCCGCCCGCTGGGATTAATCGCGTTCTGGCTACCCATGTATCGCCGCCCTTCGAGCAGGACATCGCTGTCACCAACAAGGTCAGCCAGAATCTCCATGCCGAGCTCTTTCTCCGCTTGCTCGGCCGCCTTGAAGGCGGTGACGGATCGATTGCGCAGGGAACCCGGGTTGTGCGTCAGTTTCTGATTGACGCGGGGGTCGATCCCGGCGAATTCATCTTTTACGACGGCTCCGGCCTATCGCCGCAGGACCTGATCACGCCTCGCGCTATCACCCATTTGTTAACCTACGCCAACCGCCAGAGCTGGGGAGCGGCCTGGCGCGCAAGTTTTCCCGTTGGCGGAGTGGACGGTACCCTAGCTGGCCGCTTCACCGACCTTGCACTCAAAGGGAAGGTCTTCGCTAAGACCGGAACGCTCTCCGAAGTTAACGCTCTTAGCGGATATCTCGTCGCCGCCAGCGGACGCACCGTGGCCTTTTCCATCCTGAGCAACAATCACGCACCCACCGGCGATGCCGCTCGCCTCGCGATAGACAAGATCGTCGCAGCCATCGCGGCAGCGAATTAGTTATCATCTGTCACCGATTCGCTATCATCAATCATTGGCAGACTTCTGCAAATTGATCGCCGCCCTCCTGGCAATTGTTGTTCTCATCGGTTGCCGTTCTCCGCTGCCGCCCTCCACGCCGCTCAGCGAACTCACTCCGCAAGAGGCCGGCGGACATCAGGTTTTTGCCTCCCATTGCGCCCGTTGCCACTACGCGAACAACGAGCAGTCTCTGCGCGGACCAGGGCTGCAGGGCCTCTACAAACGGAAATATTTGCCCAGTGGCGCGCCTGCGAACGATGATCGCGTCCGGGCGGCAATTCTGCACGGACGCAACATGATGCCGGCCTTCAGCAATACCATGGACGAACAGCAGCTAAACGATCTGCTGGCCTATCTGCACACCCTATGACCAAACCCATACCAACCGGCCCGCAAATTCCAGCCCCATCGCCCACCGGGCCCGCCGGCCTGCTTCCGGGCATGGCCGTCATCTGCATCTGGATGCTGGGCCTGTGCGGCCTCGGCCTGATCGGAATCATCACGCACAGCCTGCCGCCGGGCGTCATGATTCTCTGTGTGATCTTCGCCGTCGCCGCGAACGGATTGCTCAAGCTGCGCCGCTGGGGCTGGGCGCTCACGCTGGCGGCGGCCTTTCTGTCCATGTGCTACGGCGTTTATATGCTCTTTCGCTTCCACCAGTCGCCAATGATCGTCATGATCGTAGTGAACCTGATCTTCTTTCTCTACCTGATCCGGCCCGAAGTACTGGAGCGGGTGAAGTGACTTCGGGAACGATACAATAAAAACTTCATGGCCACCGCACCAAACGCAATCCAGACGGACCTGATCCAGATCGACCTCGCGCCGAAGCGCCCAGTCTCCAAGCCCGACTGGCTCAAGGCCCGCGCTCCGGTCGGAGACAACTACCACAACCTCAAGAAGCTGGCTCGCGACCTTAATCTGCACACCGTCTGCGAATCCGCTCACTGCCCCAACATCGGAGAGTGCTGGAATCACCGCACCGCGACCTTCATGATGCTCGGTAATCTCTGCACCCGCCGGTGCGGATTCTGCGCCGTGCCCAAAGGACGTCCCGACGCTATCGACTTCGACGAACCGCGCCGTGTCGCCGCAGCCGTCGCCGCGCTGGGCCTCAAGTTTGCCGTAATTACAAGCGTTAATCGCGATGACGATATCCTCGGCGGAGCCCGCGCCTTCGCCATGGTTATCGACGAAATTCGCAGCCAGGCTCCCGTCTGTCAGGTCGAGGTGCTCATCCCTGACTTTCAGGGCAACGAAGATGCCATCCGGTTGGTCGTCGATGCGCACCCCGAGATCCTCAACCACAACACCGAGTCCGTCCCGCGCCTCTATCGTGCCGTGCGCTCGGGTGCGCGCTACGAACGGACTATGCGCCTGCTCGAGTTCTCCAAGCAACTCGACTCAACCGTCGTTACCAAGTCCGGAGTGATGGTCGGCCTGGGCGAGGAGATGCACGAGCTTCTCGATGTCTACCGCGATCTCGCCAACGTTGGCGTGGATGTGTTGACCATCGGCCAATATCTTCGCCCCTCGCGCGACCATCTGCCCATGGCGCGCTACTATACGCCGGAGGAATTCCAGTTCATGAAACTGGAAGCGCTG
>CAYVSQ010000446.1:0-6401 GCA_964453815.1 uncultured Acidobacteriaceae bacterium
CGCCTCACCACCTTCCCCTCCGACGGAGGAGCCTCGCAGCCCTGCATCGTCGCCTCCGCCGATCTCGCACAGACCGTCCTCGATGGCGAATCTCTCACCTCGGCCAGTGCCCCGCAGACCCAGATCTGGTTCCTGCTCTACGCGCAGCTCCGCCGCGTCGATGGCCAGGCTTATCGCAATATCCTGCTCATGAAACTCCTCGGCCAGCAATCCAATCAGGTCACTACCGGACCCGGCTTCAACAATCCAGTAGGAAACCAGATCACGCCACACGACACTCCCAGCACCGCTGGAATCCCACAGATTCAATCCATCCCCGTGCAGGCAGCATTCTCCGTGGCTGAGGTCGATACCATCCTCACCGAACTGCTGGTGCCAACCAACACGCCGCTCAGCATGCTCGCCGTTGAGCTATTCAACCTCGAATCTCAGGTCATCCGCGATCCCGCAGGAGGACCCGCACCAAAGCTGGCGACGGCCAGCGCCTCAGGCGGAGAGTCGTCATCCGGCACAGCCACCGCCATAGCGACACCGGAGGCTACGACGTTTTTTGCCGGAGATCCGCTCGGCACCCAGCTCGGATCGCAGCGCATTCTACGTGTTTCACCCCTCACGCCGGTCAGCCCAGTCTGCTAGCACAGACAGGCTGAACCGCCACCATGGACAGCGGGAGTCCGCTCGGCGCTCAACCCCTGCACTTGGCCACGATCAGCGTAATGTCATCGTGCTGCTCCTCTGGACCGAAAAGCTGAACGTCCGCGACAATCGACGAGACGATGGAGCGCGCAGGCTGCTCTTGGTGCCGCTTCAGCGCATCCACAAGACGCTCTTCTCCGAACTCCTCTCCGTCAGGATTAAAGGACTCCGTCACGCCATCGGTATAGAGCGCAAAGATGTCGCCGGGTGAGAGCTGGCATTCTACCGTCGGACCCTCCCAGTCTTTGAACAGGCCCAAAACCGTGCCCGTGGACTCGAGCCGCTCCAAAGAACCATCGCTGTGCAGAAGCAGCGCCGACAGATGCCCGCAATTTGCGTAGCGCAGGCGCCGCGCCATGCCATCGTACTCGGCAAAAATGACCGTGGCATAGGCGCTGTCCACCGTGTTCTCATAAAAGAGCTGGTTCACGCACTGCAGGAAGGCCTGCGGTTCATCGCGGGCGAGGCTGAACTGACTGCGCAGGTTGGCCTGCAGATTCGCCATCAGCAGCGCCGCAGCAATCCCTTTGCCGGAGATGTCCCCGATCAACAGCCCGAGCCGCTCCGGTCCCAGCTTCAGAAAATCATAGTAGTCGCCGCCCACATGGCGAGCCTGAATGCAGACGCCGGCATAGTCGAGTGTCTTCATCGCGGGAAGGATCTGGGGGAAGAGCCGCGCCTGCACCTGTTTCGCGATCTCCATCTCCTGCGCGGCGCGCCGTTCGGCCTCCAGCTTCTCTTCAGCCGCACGGCGCTGCCTTTCGATCTCCCGGCTCATCTCGTCGGAGGCGATCAGCTCGAACGAGTTCCCATCCACATCCACGAATTTCGCAAACGATCCGCCCCACAGGGTCTTCTGGGGAGGATGCTCGAAACGCACTCCCCGGCTGAGCCAAAGCTCATACATGGCATCCATGTCTTCGGCCACGAAGCCCACCTGGGTGGGCCGCCCGATCAGCTTATAGTTCTCCGAGCCGCGCTTGGGAGCAACCAGCGCCAGAATCGAGCTGCCGTCGGGCGGCGCAATCGCCACCCAGCGGCCGAATTCGAAGTTGCCGTCGGCGAGCACCCTGAATCCCAGTTGGTCGACATAGAATTTCAAGCTGCGATCGTGATCGCGAACATAAACATTCGACTTAAAGATCCGAAGATACGTGCTCGGCTGGCTCAGAGAGGATGAATGCGCCGTGTTCCTCACCGGGGAGCCATTTATCTCTGGACCGCTTTCCGGACTCAAATTGCCCCCCAGATTTTCCGAATAAAATCCTCCGGACTCACGGTGTCCGGACTCATGTTCAGACCGACGATACCACTCCACGAGATGAGACAGCCTCTATTGTCCCCTTCGACGAGTCTATCGGTAAAGGGATCTCGACCCGCGGTGCACTAGAGTGGCTCCCCAATCCAGCAGGGAAGATGTTGCCCCTGAGTATGCCTACCTAGATGATTTAGTCGAACTGATCGAACAGCAGCCCGAGAAAACGTCCTCAGTCAGTGAGTACGGTTAAGGAGGAGTTGATCGGGCGTGGAAATCAGTTTGTAAAACTAGAACAGCTTGGCCCCTTATCACTTCTTCTTGGCCGGACGAATCCGCTCCGCCGGAACAATTCCCTGCCCTTCGAGCACCGAATGGAACTGATCGACTGCTAGATTGGTAAGCGTCTCGACCTTACCCGACGGCCAGTGAATCTCCAGGCTGTCAATCTTGGTCACAGCGCCGAGACCGAAATGAACGCGCAAGTCGTTCTGCGAGAGATAACTGCCGCCGCTATGGATCTCGTCGGTCTGGGTCACGCCGCCGGCCACGATCTTGAGGCGGGCGTTGAGCGCCAGCCGATTGCTCTTCCCTCCGGCCAGCTCGAAGCTCACCCAGTGCCGTCCGGGGGTGCCATGGTTTCTAAGAATCGCCGGCGCACCGTCGATGTCTCCAACGACAACGTCCATGTTGCCGTCGTTGAAGAGATCGCCGACAGCCAGTCCGCGCGAGGCGCGCTTCTCCTTGAGTGCCTGGCCAGCCTGATCGCTGGCATCGCAGAAGGTCCCGTCCTTCTGGTTCATGCTCAGCAGCTTCGGCTCGCGGTAACCGGGACCCGACGGCAGCGAATCCACCTGCGGGTAGACATGACCGCTGACGGTAATCAGGTCAAGCCAACCGTCGTTGTCCAGATCGAGAAAGGCCGTGCCCCACTTGACCCACGGCAGGGAGGGCAGCGCTACGCCCGAACCATAGGAGACCTCGGTGAAATTCCAGTCTCCGTCATTGCGATAGAGGAGGTCGTTCTCGTCGGAGAAGTTGGTTATATAAAGGGATGGCCGGCCGGTATGGTTGTAGTCGCCGATGGCAATCCCCATCGAGGCCTGCTCAGAGCCGTCTTCGCTGACCGCCGTGCCGGATTGAAGGCCAATGTCCTTGAATGTGCCATTACCCAGATTCTTATATAGAAATTTCGGCGTCGAGTCATTGGCGACGTAGATATCCGGTCGCCCGGTATTGTTGAAGTCCGCCCAGATCACCCCCATCCCGTAGTAGCCATCGGGATCACTGACCCCGGCGACCTTCGATACGTCGGTAAAGGTCCCGTCGCCATTGTTGTGGAAGAGAGAGTCGCCGGCACCGCGCAAGCCGCGCGGGCCACACTGCACTGAGATGCCCCGGTACTTGCAGTTCGGCGCGCTGCCGAAGCCGGGCAGATCGTTTAGATGAAAGTCAACGTAGTTCGTGACCATCAGATCGACGAAACCATCGCCGTCGTAGTCGCCAAACGATGCGCCCGTAGACCAGCGGCCATCGGCAACGTGAGCCTTGGCGGTCACATCAGTGAAGGTTCCGTCGCCGTTGTTGTGATACAGGATGTTTCCGCCGAGACAGGTGACATACAGGTCGGGCCAGCCATCGTTGTCGTAGTCCCCAACAGCTCCGCCCATGGCGAAGCAGGGCTTGTTCAGGCCGGACTTTGCGGTGGCATCGGTGAAGGTTCCATCATGGTTGTTGTGATACAGAACGCCGGGGCTGGCCTCTCCCTTGACGGCCATCTCGACGGTAGGAGCATTGGTGAAGTAGATGTCCTGCCAGCCATCGCGATCGTAATCGAAGAGAATCACACCGCCGCTCATCGACTCCACGATGTATTTCTTCGATGGATCGGCGGTGTGAGAGAAGGTGATTCCGGTTTTCGCCGTCACATCTTCGAGCTGCGGTATGGGGCGGCCGCTGCACTTCATGGACTTGGCCCCCGGTGGCGGCGGCACGGGCGGAGGGTGGCCCTCTTGCGCATGAAGCAGGTTAAGGCAGAGAAAAACGACGGTAAGCGACTTAGCTGATTTGTTCAATGAGAGCGGATGGGAAATGCGCATTATGGATTTTGTGTCGGCTGAGGAATGTGCGGACGTGATTTCGTTTTCAGCTCCTGGTAAACGGCAAGTTCACGATCCGCATCGGCGGTGCGGGATTCTTTCCGGTAGGCGGCCTGTAACTGGTAGTGGACATAATCTTTTTCGGGACTGAGGCGAGCCGCCGCTTCGAGGTGAGGCACTGCCTCCTGCAATTTCCCACGATCGAGCAGAATTTTACCCAGCTCATATTGGGCGTTCGCATACTCCGGATTCACTGCAATGACCTGCTCGAAGAGCTTTGCCGCATCGTCAATCTTCGATTCCTGAAGATCGACAAAACCTAAATGATACGTGGCATCGAGATCGCCGGGACGGATGGCTAGCTCAGCTTGTAGTTCGCTGCGTGCATCGGACCAATGTTCCCAGCGAATATAGGCCAAGGCAGCATAATAATGAGCCTTGGGCAACGAAGGATCGGCCTGCAAGGCGCGATGCAGAGAAGCTACGGCGCGGTCGTAGTCGGCGATTTCCGTCCACAGCTGCCCTACCAGCAGCAGGGTATCGTTTGACAGATTGCCGCTTTCAAACTGACCTAAAACGTCGGCAGCCTCTTTCGCATTGCCCAGCTTGGCGAGGGACGCCGCCCACGCATAGCCTACGGTACTGTCTCGCATTCCGGCGACGCCAAGGGGGGCAAAGGTATTCGCGGCGTCAGCGTATTTATCTGACGCGAAGTAGGCCATGCCCAGCATGGCGCGGATAGGAATCTGAGCCGGCTGTTCTTCAACTGCACGAGAGAGGCCGCGGATCGCCTCAGGATAATTGCCTACTCGGAAAGCGCATTGTCCCAGGTTCCTGGAAATATCCGAGATGGAAGGATTCCAGTGTTCCGCTTCTTGGTAGTGGGTGAGCGCAACGGCATAGTTACGTTGCATGGCCTCGGAGGTCGCCAGATCGCTGAAGCTCTGGCCCAGAATGAGCCGTAGAGCGTCTTCCTGGGTCTTGGCGACAGCACGCTGGCTGTCAGTTAAATTCGCGTGAGCCATGGCAGATGCATCGACCTGAGCAAACGGATCGCCACCGCCGGGAACAAGAGGCGCCGCTTGGCTTTCCTGCCGTTTGTCGAGGGGCACCATAGCCGCCATGGAGCCCGCGCCCTCCGAAAGAACCATGGAGGTGACCTTCTGCTGGGTGTCCGCCATGACCTTGTTTTGGAGAGCGTGAGCCTTGGCGAAAAAGACATCGCTCTCCTGTTCACGTCCCGAGTTCGCGAGGATGCGTCCAAGATCGACGTAGGCTCTCCGGATCTGGTAATTGGTACGGGCTTCGTCCGTGCCAGTGAGCTCGACGGCTTTGCGCAGCAGCGGTTCGGCAGTCTTCGCATCTCCCTGGGCATAGGCATTCAGCCCCATGTAGAGCCAGGGCTCCACCGCTTTGGGATCCAACTCGGCAGCAATCTTCATGTATTTGTCCGCGACAGCATACTGCCGTTGACTTGATGCCAGAAAACCGAGCATGTAATTAGCCAGAAAGTCTTTCGGGTAGTACCGTATCTCCTGCTCAAATTCCGATTCGGCCAGGGGCGTAGGCTTCCAATCATTGAGCGCGAGATTCGCCAGGCCCAGAAAATAATGAGCATGAGGCGTGGCAGGATCGAGCTGAATGGCGCGCTGGAGTTCCCGGATGGCATCCGGCATCATTTCCGCATCGCGATAGGCACGGCCAAAGAGAACGTGAAGCGAGCCGCTATCTCCAGCCATCTCCTTCATTTGCTCGAAGACCGCCATCGCTCGCTGCTTGTCCTGCGGGCTATTGGTCGATAGCCAGGAGATAGCCAGCGAGTAAAGGGTCTCAATTGTAGGCTCAATCTTCGCCGCATGTGACAAGGCATCCGCCGCTTTCACATACTCCTGCTTGACGCTGAAGGCCCTTCCAAGAATGAGATAAGCCTGCCCATTATTCGGGTCTGCGGCCAGCGCCTGTTGTGTTTGAAGGATGGCGTCATCGGGTCGATTGGCGAGCAGACTGCTCGCCGCGAGTTCGATATGCGCCTCCGGAACATCTTCAAAGTCCAACGATGCACGATAGACCTCAGCGGACTGAGCGTATGCCGATTCGAGAAGTCGCAGCCGCCCCATCGCCCGAAGCGCGGAGGCGATCAGGAGCTTGTTAGCCTGAGCAGCGGCGACAGGATCTCCCGAATTCCGCGCAGCATCTGCCGCCAGGATTCGCTTTGTAAGCTCAGCCTGAGCAGGATTTTCCTGCGATTCGGTACGCGGATGTGATGCGGGCGAGTGCTGCTTTGGGGATTGAGCATCTGCGGGGGGCAAGATCACTATCGCCGAAGCAAGCACGCAGGCGGCAACGGCAGC
>CAYVSQ010000447.1:0-8631 GCA_964453815.1 uncultured Acidobacteriaceae bacterium
GTCAGTCCGTTGACACAGCCGAATGTTGAGATGAGGATGGCCGCGGCCATCAGGTACGCTCCGCGCGCGGAGAAAATCTGCTCCAGCACCGCCGTCGCCACGCGATCCTCGGAGGCGTACTGAATGCCGCGCGCAAAGATGGTCGTTCCGTGAGGATCGCCATGCAGGGGCAGCGCCATCAGGTACACAAAGTTCGCCAGAATGTAGAGCGTGAGCACCAGTCCGGTGCCCAGCACCAGTGACAGCGGCAGGTTCCGCCGCGGATTGCGTACCTCACCGGCCGTGAAGGTCACGTTGTTCCAGGCGTCGGCTGAGAAAAGTGAGCCGGTCTGCACGACAGCAAGAATCGTGAACAGCCCCACCATCGCAATGGAACCGCCAACACCTACTTCCACCGCATGGAGCGTAGAGAAGGAAGTTCCCTGCCAGAAATTCGCGCCGAAGTTCGCATGTATGGCGTCGGGATTGCGCCCCAGGAAGAACCCGAAAACCACCAATCCAAGCAAAGCGGCAGTCTTCGCCGTCGTGAAGACGTTCTGGACCATGGCGCCCAACCGCACGCCAAAAATGTTGACTACCGTCAACAAGACTACGACTACGATTCCGGCCAGATTGGCGGTGTTCAGGCCGATATCCATATTCCCAAGTACCATTGGCCCTACACGCCAGGCCGGTACATGACCGATGTGCCAGAGCCAATTCGATGCAGAGACGCCGGGAGCGAAGACGCCCAGGAATTTTCCGAAGGCCACGGCGACGGCCGCAATCGTACCGCTTTGAATGACAAGGAAGAGGGTCCAGCCATAAAGAAAGCCCCACATGGGGCCCAGGGCTTCACGGAGATACACATATTGGCCGCCGGCTCGCGGCATCATAGCCGCCAGCTCCCCATAGCTCAAGGCGCCGATGATGGTCATTGCCGCCGTCACCAGCCATGCGGCAATCAGCAGGGCAGGCGAACCAACCATGCGGCTGATATCCGCAGGCACGATAAATATGCCCGAGCCGATCATCGACCCGACGACTATAGCGGTTGCGCTGAAAAGACCAAGCCCCTGCACCAGATGCGTAGCGGTCGCGGGGGGTGAGGTTTGAGTAGTTTCGCTGCTAATGGACACGTTTCAGTTTGTTCTACCGGAAAACCTCCCGTTATGCCATAACGATCTGCGATGAAGCCGCTTTCGGTGAGCGCTTTACTGGTTTCTCATTCTTTCTTTCAAGCTCCTGGCCAGTTTTTCGACCTCCGCCGCTTTCTTCATGACCGAAATGGACAAAGTATTCTTGCCGCTCTTCGCGACTTCAGCCTGTAATTCCTGGGCCAGCTGAAATAGTTTGGCGGTATCGGCCACAAGCTGCGCCTGACGCGCGTCATCGCCTGGCTTGGCCTGGTCATTCACAGCATTCTGAGCTGCCGCATTGTCGACTTTGTGATCTGGCGTCGGCGCAGGGGTGGCGGCCGCTCCACTCTGTTGGGTGGAAGGAGTGGGCGTCTGCGTGGACGCGAACGCGGCGAGCAGGAACAGCAAAACCAAAACAGTAAGCGCGCCTAGCGATAGGTTCAACTTGCCACGCAGACTTCGCATAATCTCACACCTGCAACTTAATCGAAATTCAAACAGATTGCTGTGAGCTTCGTCCAGAGAACGGTTGCTTGAATCGGCGGTGATTTCGACAGGCTCAACGTCAGCTCTAAATGTCCGCCGCAAAGCTTGGCAAAGCGCGTCATGGGAAGACATACCTCAACTTTTTCCATGAAAGATGCGAAGAAAGTTTCCGGCGGATTTCGCCGGATCCTCGTTGGTCGAAAAAATCGCCGAAATAACGGCCACGGAATTCGCGCCCGCTTCCCAAGCCCGGACGGCGGTTTCGAGCGTGATCCCACCGATGGCGACGACCGGCTTCTGCGTCAGCCTGCGCGCCAGGCGTACCCCATCGAGTCCGACGACGGGGTCGGGATTCTGCTTCGACGACGTCGCGAAGACCGGACCGATAGCGATGTAGTCGACCGGCTCAAGACTAGCGGCACGTAGCTGCGCCTCATTGTGCGTTGAGATGCCGACAATCCGCTCCGTACCTACGAGTCTGCGCGCTTCTTGAGGAGCGATGTCTTGCTGCCCGACGTGCACACCGTCGAAACCCGCCGTTACCGCGAGATGGGGAAAGTCGTTGAGGATTATCTTAAGATTCGGCGGAGTAGTCGCACGCATGGTTTCCGCGTCCTGGAGAATCTCCGCTTCACTTCCCTGCTTGTTCCTGTACTGCAGAATCTCGACGCCGGCCTCGACGAGGCTTGCGACCAACTCGACCAACGCCTCGCGCCTGTGAGCGGCATCGGCAGGAAGGTAGGTGGCGTCGAGAATCGGATAAAGTGTGGGAAACTTCCCTCCAAAGCCCATGAGCTCATTTTATTCGTCTTGTACTCGTTCGAATTTTGGAGGCCGAAACTTCACGGTTAAGAATTGCGACTACATCTCGTCTGCTGAAGGCCCGTAGGGTCCGGGAACGGGAATTCCGTTCAGACGAAGATAAACGCCCAACTGCGCGCGGTGGTGAATCATGTGGTTAACGACCACTTTGCGATATACATCGTATCGCGGCTCGTCGATGATCGTTTGACCGTTCCACTCCATCTTCCAGTGGTGTGCCATCGCGTCGTCGCTGGTAGCGGCCAGTGCGGCGCGAGCATCTTTCAGGTCACCATCGAATCGCGCAAGTATTTGCTCACGGGTCTTACCCTTCCAGGCGCCACTCATCTTCGCGCCTTCCTCATCGGTAAAGGCCAGCACATCCTTCTTTAGGGTCTCCGCACACCAGCTTGGGAAGTCGGAAACATGCCAGGCGAGGCGGCCCAACTCCATAGACTTTTCATGCGGCTTCCAGGTCAGCTTGTCATCGGGAACGAGGGCGAGGAACTTACGGGTATTGGCATACTCAGTATCGAACTCGGGCAGCAGCTTTTCGGCAACGGTCGTTTCTGAGACGGCCTTTTCGGCGACGGTCATAGAGTCCTCCTTGGGACGGCACAAGCATAGCAATAGAGGAGTCCAAAAATAGTGAAGATGGCGATCACTGCGGACAGCTACTGTCCGCAGGATGTTCTACGCCGAAGTGCAGCCTGAAATAGTATCCAACAAAGCGAAGGGGCGATTTCCCTTTCGGGATTTCGCCCCTTCTTTTCCGATTTTTTGAAGACCTGGTTCGGCTTCCAGATCACAACCGATTATCACCCCGGAATCGCCAAGACTGCGAGCGTGAACTCGCGCTTCCCAGCCTCTTCCGTTGTCACATCCTGGTTGTAAGAGTTTTCTCGGTTCCATCCGACAGGGTCCAGTTTCCCAAACACTGCGCGAGTTCCGTTGCCGGTTCTCCCGATAGCTCCTTGTCTGCTCTCTCCTGCTGGAAGATCACTCTTCCGTTGACTTGAAGCATACTCCCGATCTCGCAGAAAGCAAGGGGGTTCCGCGACTTTTTTAGTGTGGAAATGACGTCCTTATTGTGGAAAATATGGTACAGCATCAGTTACAGACTCGATGGCTTAGAGACTCGCCGAGAGGAGTTGTAAATTTCGGATTATCAAGAGGCGGCTGGTCTCAGGTGACTTTTCGCCATGACCGGGCGCGTTCAATGCGTTTGCGGCGACGGGGCGAGTTGAGTGCTTCCCACAAGTCCATACGCCGGTGCAGATTCAGTCAGAATTCCGCGCTGTTGCCAAACACTTTGCCCAACATCAGCGCCGTATCGGTGGTGATTGAGCGCCGGTTGCGGCATAGCTCATTCACCTGTTTGCGCGGAACGCCCATGGCTCGCGCCAATTGGGTCTGAGTGATCGCCATCGGCTCCAAGAATTCCCCTTCCAGTATCTCCCCTGGAGATACGGGTTGACGTTTTGTAAGCAGCATCTATTTCACCTGTAGCTATGGTCGTCGGCCGCTACATCTCGCGCTTCGCCGCGAGCGCCCCATTCCAGCGGAAGAGCAGCCGCCATTGCAGATTCACGCGGACGGAATCGAAACCATCCAGCTTTCCTTTCAATTTCTCAAAGTGATTACTGGGCGGGATGCGCAAGTCCGAATCGCAGACCGCATCGTCCAGCACCTGCAACCTGAGAAAAAGCCTGTCGGCAAGATCGGCCGGTATTCTCTTGTGGCGTTCTCCTCGATAAAGAAATCCCTGAGCCAAGCAATCGCGAAAACTCGCTATCCTAACTCGCGGAGACAGAGTACACAGGACATGAAACGGGTAAACCCTACTCGACATCGGCGCCAGTTTCGGTCCACTCTACCGATTGGGCCCAGGGAAAGGCTCGCAGCTCTTCAACCATCGCTTTCAGAATAGTGGAATCGTGAGTCGTCGATTCGAGAACGGCCTGGATAATCGAGTCGTCTGTGTCTTCGACCCTCTCGGAGCGTATTTCATGGAGCACAAGGGATCGGGCGGCAATGGCACGCGTCAACTGATATTCGGCTTCGACCTGGTGTTCTCTATCGCAACGAAGCCTCAACCGGTAAAACGCAGGAGTATCCAATACCGCTAGTGAACGCCGATCGATATAGCGGGAAAGCGGACGTAGAACCGAATTAATCGCGACAGGAGCACCGATACAAGGACAGCGTGGAACATCTCGCCCGCGCCGGCACATGCGCCCACGGCGGCTGAACACCATAGCGTTGCGGCAGTATTCAATCCGCGCACGCTGGCTCCGTCTTTCATGATTGCGCCGGCGCCGAGAAAGCCGACCCCCGAGACCACATAGGCGATTACCTGTGTCGTTCCGGGAGCAACCGTCAGACCCAGATCGACAAATGCAGCGGCCCCAAAACAGACCAGCGTATTGGTTCGCAATCCTGCGGCGCGCTGCCGCCATTGGCGTTCGGCGCCTACACAAGCGCCGAGGATCAAGGCCATCAGGAGATGGTAAAAGGTAGCCAGATGAGTAGGAGATACGGAGTCTGTCCCCCAATGAAGCCATGAATTGCTCATGGAGTTATTTATAGGACGTTTTCAGGCTGAAGGGCATATTTCCACGGCCGCAAGATCACGTACCCCATCTCTCTGGTGCTGATGATGGGCATTTCACCGAATTCTTCAGCTTGGTCGGGCCGGTATTCAAACAGATTATTGTGTGTACTCTACACATTAGACGATGCCTACCAATCTAGACCTTGACGACAACCCGATTGAAGAAGCACGCGCCCTCGGCCATCACAAGACCAAGAAGGCTGCCGTCACGGCTGCGCTAGATGAATACATCCGGCGTCTCAATTTCGATTCTGCGTGGGACTATAAGGCGGCCCGGAAGCGCAAACGTTCGTGAAGGCGTTCCAATGATCGAGCTCGTAGATACCTGTGTCTGGTCCCTCGCCCTGCGCCGTGCCAAGACAGAATCTTCGACATGAGATCGAGCCTCTGGTATTCGGCAGTCGAAGAGTTGTCGAGGATGTACGATTGCATTTTTTGGATGCCCTCCTACTCGGCGGCCTTCTGCCGCTCGAAGAATCTCTCCATGAACTTGGTGTCGAATTTTCCGGCGCGGAATTCTTCATCCTCGAAGATGCGGCTGTGCAGCGGAATCGTGGTGTGGATTCCCTCTACGATGAACATGCCGAGAGCACGCTTCATGCGCTGCATCGCCTCTTCGCGATCGTTGCCGTGCACGATGAGCTTGGCGATGAGCGAGTCGTAGTAGGGTGGGACCACGCCTTCGGCGTATTGCGCCGTATCGACTCGGATGCCGTTGCCTCCGGGCACATTGAAGGCAGTGATCTTCCCTGCTGACGGCGTGAACTTCTCAGGATGCTCAGCGTTGACGCGACACTCGATGGCGTGGCCACGAATCTGGATGGGATGGGGCAGAATGCTGGAGAGCTTTTCTCCACATGCGATGCGCAGCTGTGCCTTGACCAGGTCGATGCCGGTCACCATCTCGGTCACTGGATGCTCGACCTGAATGCGCGTGTTCATTTCGATGAAGTAGAGCTTGCCGTCCTCGTCCATGAGGAACTCGACGGTGCCGGCGTTCTGGTAGCCGACATTTTCGAGCGAACGCTTGAGGGTTTTGGCGATGTCCTCGCGCACCCTGGGCGTTACCTGCAGCGATGGCGCTTCCTCGATCAGCTTCTGGTGGCGGCGCTGTATGGAGCACTCGCGCTCGCCGAGCGAGATGACGCTGCCGTGCTGATCGGCCAGTACCTGGAACTCGATGTGGCGCGGGCGCTCGATGAACTTCTCCATATAGAGATCGCCGTTGCCGAAGGCGTTCGCGGCCTCAATATGCGCGGCCTGGTAGAGCGCGGGCAACTCCTGCGCCGAACGGACGACACGCATGCCGCGACCACCGCCGCCGGCCGATGCCTTGAGGATGACGGGGTAGCCGATGGACTTTGCCCAGTCGAGAGCTTCCTCTTCGGACTGGATGACGCCCTCAGATCCGGGCAGAATGGGGACTTTGGCGCGCTTCATGGCCTGACGCGCTTTTTCTTTCTCGCCCATCAGCCGCGTCACTTCCGGAGGCGGCCCGATGAATTTGATGTTCGATGCGCGGCATACTTCGGCGAAGTTGGCGTTCTCGCTCAGCAGGCCGTAACCGGGATGGATGGCGTCGACATCGGCGATTTCCGCTGCGCTGATAACGGCCGGGACGTTGAGATAGCTCTCTACCGAACGCGGCGGTCCGATGCAGATGGCCTCATCAGCAAAGCGCACGTGCAGTGAGTGCCGGTCGGCTTCGCTGTAGACGGCGACGGTGCGAACGCCCAACTCTTTGCAGGCGCAGATCACGCGTAGCGCGATTTCGCCGCGGTTGGCGATCAGGACTTTTCGAAACATATTCAGCTCAACCTATCGGGGACGCACGGCAAAAAGCGCCTGGCCATATTCGACCGGCTGTCCGCTCTGGGCAAATCGCTTGACGATCTCGCCTGCAGTATCGCATTCGATCTCGTTCATCAGCTTCATGGCTTCGATGATGCAAAGAATCTGTCCGTTCTCCACCTCGTCGCCGATTTTTACGAAAGGAGGAGCGCCAGGCGATGGTGACTCATAGAATGTGCCAACGATGGGCGATTTGACGATATGCAGCGATGCCTCTTCGTCCGTCTCAGCCTCGGGTTGAGCAGCCGCTATGGGAGCCGGGAGTGGCGGAGCACTGGCGTAGACTTCAGAAAGAACGGCCGGAGCATGAGACGCCGCGGCAGACTGCGCAGCCAGCAGGCGTGCCACATTGGCCAGGTCTGTACCGCCACCCTCTTGCGCAAACTTGATGCGCACCTTCAGGTCGCCCCGCTCCAGGTCGAACTCGCCGATCTTGTTTTCCTTGAGGAACTCTATCAGTTCCTTCAGTTCGTTCATGTCTTCCGAATTCATCTCTCGCGCTCTCGCTTGCCCATGGGTTCCAGTCTCAGAGTTCGATGAGTGCCTTGGTTACCGGCGTCAGCACTTTATGACCGTGATCCGTAACCGCGACCATATCTTCGATGCGAATTCCAAACTTCCCCGCCAGGTAGATCCCGGGCTCGATGGTAATGACCATTCCCGGTTTCAACTCCAGCGTTTCTCCGGCCCCAATTCGTGGACTTTCGTGGATCTCCAGACCCACGCCATGCCCTGTCGAATGCGTAAAGTACTTTGCCAGCCCTGCCTTGCGCAGCATGCCTCGGGCTGCTTCATCTACCTCGGCGCAGGTTGCGCCGGGTCTCACTGCCGCCACTGCCGCTTCCTGGGCCTCCAGCACCGCATCATACGCGGAGCGTTCGGTTGCGCTCAGCTTGCCAACGCAAACGGTGCGCGTCATATCCGAGCAATAACCATTGAGGATAACACCGAAGTCTAATGTAACGAAGCCGTTGCGGGGCGTCTTCTGTTTCGTCGCCCGACCATGCGGCAAAGCGGAACGCGGACCGGAAGCTACGATAGTCTCAAACGACATGCTCTCGGCACCCATGCTGCGCGCGAAGAATTCAAGGGCGGCGGCAATTTCATTCTCGGGGACGCCAGGCTGGATGTGAGGTAGAACCGCGTTGAAGATGCGATTTCCGAGGTCTGCTGCGTGAGTCATGCACTTGATCTCATCGGCGTCTTTGATCATGCGCAGTTCGGACATAATGGGCTTTTTCAACGGCGAAAAAAGGCCGCGGCGCTTACCTGAGCCGATTGCCAACCGCATGGCGGCGAGTTCGGAAACAGTGGTGTGCTCAGGATCGTAGCTCGCGTGCTTCGTCGAGGATTTGAGCAGCGCGCACGCTTCTTTCAGCGCCGATTTTTTGGCGATCTTCACCTTCGCGGAGTGCGTCTCCTGCCGGGCCTGCGCGGTATAGCGGCCGTCGGTGTACAGAACGGCTTTCTTTGCCGTGATCGCGAAAGCGGCGTTCGATCCGGTGAAACCGCACAGGTAGCGGACATCGGCAAGATGCGTAACAAGGAGGGCTTCGACTTCTTCATTTGCCATTCTGCCACGCAATGCGCGCAGACGAGGTGCTTCACTCATCACGAATCAATCCTATCGTCTCCGGGAATTCTGTCAGATCAAAACGTTCATGCGCGTGCCCGATGTCCGGGAACCGCAGCTCTCGATCTTTCCTTTACCTTGCGCGCCGGCACACCTGCGTAGATTCCGAAGGGCTCCAGGTCTTTGGT
>CAYVSQ010000448.1:0-18627 GCA_964453815.1 uncultured Acidobacteriaceae bacterium
AACACTTGGCGGAACGATCACCAGCTACCAGGTGATTCCCCTGACCTACAATTCGCAGACCGGGCAGTCGTCAAGCTTTCTGGTGACGATCCGGGCGAAGGTGGTCTTGACAGATCGGAATCACAAGATTCTCTTCCAGAATTCCTCCTATCTTTTTCGACAGCAATATGAGACAACGCAGGACCTGGTGACTTTTATCCAGGAGGATCCGGGCGCGGTGCAGCGCATTTCTCAGGACTTTGCCCGGGCAGTGGTGTCGGATATTCTGGAGTCCTTCTGATGATGCAGCCACGCATTCAGCCGGAGTTCTGCTAAGTGGGCGCGGGTTTTGCCGCCGCGGATCGCTTCGTTGCGGAGGTGCATGGAAACAATTTGCGCGCAGGATATGTGCTGCTCGGTGATGAGGTTTTCCTGTACGAGCGCTGTCGACGGGCGGTGCTTGAAACGCTCGTTCCGCGGGAATTGAGAGACTTTTGCCTGTCGGACCTTGATCTGGCGGAGAGCAATATCTTCGAGGTGCTGGACCGGGCACGCACGCCGTCGCTAATCGCGCCATTCCAGGTATTTTTTGTGCGTGGTCTCAAAGCGCTCTATACGCGCGGCGCGAAGAAGGATGAATTCGCCGCAATTGACGAGTATTTTCGCTCACCGAATCCGCAGAGCCTGATTCTGTTCGTCGCCGATCACATTTGCATCCCCTCCGATCCGCGCCGTATGGACATGGAGGACAAAAACCGCTATGAGAGGATTCGCGAGACGCTTGGCGACTGGTGCGGAATGGTGGAGCTGGCGCGCGCAGACGAAGCCGATGCGCTCCGCTGGATCAGCTCCGAGAGCGAACGCAACCAGGTGCACTTCGATGCGGATGCGGCGCGCGAGCTGGCCGATGCTCTGGGCAACGACATGATGTTGATCGCGAGCGAGTGGAACAAGCTGGTGCTCTACGCGGGCGCGAAGCGGCAGGTTACCCTCGCCGATGTAGAGACGATGGTGCTGGCGGCGAAGCAGCGTTCCCTTTATGAGCTCACAGACGCGATCTCGGCGAAGGACACACGCCGCGCACTGCTTCTCCTTCAAGGGTTGCTCAACGCTTCCGACGGAGCCGAAGATTCGGCGATCGGGCATTTGTACATGCTGGCGCGGACGTTTCGGCAGATGCTGGTCATTCTGGAGAAGAACGTGCGCGACTCGCGGGCGATCTGGCAGGCGCTGTGGCAGGGCTTCCGGATGCCGCCGTTCGCGGCGGATGACCTGATTCGACAGGCTCGCCGCTACAAATCGAGCCGCGAGATTACACGGGCACTGCGGCTGATTGCGCGGGCCGATCTGGAGCTACGCTCGCAGCCTCCCGACAAGCGGCTGGTGCTGGAGCGGCTGGTTTTCGACTTGACGAAGGAAGCTAAGACAGGGCGGGAATCTTTAGCGCAGTACGCGATGGAGTTGTAACCCGCGGTTTGATTTGGACAGCTGATATTAAACGGCGGCTGCGGTAAGGAGCAGCAGGAGTGCAGCCGCGATGGTGGCTGCCTGATAGAGGTAGTCCGAGGCTTGCCACTCACGACGAGTAGTCGAGATGGGGCGAATGGTTGAACGGTCGAGATTGCGATCCATTTGCCAACCCCTTCTTAACGCTAACTACGTATCAAAGCAGAAAGCGGATTTGTCTGCTGTTCTTATAGTGTCATTTTCGGCTTAAAAGTTTCTAACTTTAGCAAAAAATTCACCTGCGTTGTTGCTTTAGTTAACACAAAGCCCCGAGAGCGAGGATGACGTGTGGACCTCGCCTCGGTACAAAACGTGTGACGCGCCAAATGCTTACCGATGTAGAATCGCGCTGATGGCAGACGGGGAACAAGGACCAGACTTTTCGAATCCGGGCGGCAATGCTGGAAGGGAATCGCGCCCGATGGCCCCGTGGATTATCGCGGGGCTCGCGGTGTTGCTCGTTCTTGGGATCCTCCTCGCACTGGGCCATCATCATGCTCCGCCTGCGAATCCGGGTGGAGCGGGGCTGGCGCCGCCCGATCCATATGCAGTCCACTTGTTGCGGTTCTCGCATATCCAGATGAGCGAGTCCTCTAGCGTGGGTGGTGCGAAGGTCACGTATCTGGATGGGCTGATTGCCAATGACGGAGGCAAGACACTGACTGGCCTGACGGTACAGGTAGCTTTTCGGGACGCTACCGATCAGCTTGTACAGAAGGAAACGATGCCGCTGAACCTAATTCGCACGCATCAACCCTACGTCGATACGGAGCCTGTGTCCGCTGCTCCGATTAAGCCGGGCGAGACGCGGGAGTTCCGGTTAATTTTCGATCACGTCGCGGAGGGCTGGAACCAGCAATACCCGGAGATGCGTGTGATCGTGGTCAAAACCGAGTAGGGGCCCTTAGGTGAAATTAAAAGAGGAGCGGATTGTCCGCTCCTTTTTTAATTCTGGCCGTTTGCAAATGCTATTCGCTGCCGGGACCGGAGCCATTCGGCGGCGGCGGTGGAGCGCCACCGTCAGGACCGGTCTGCCCGGGCGCACTCTGGCCGGCGCCGGGGCGAGGTCCCCATTTGCGCATGCCATCGCCCCGATCCATCCGGTGCGGTCCGTTCTGCGCCATGGCACGCAGCTTCTTCCACTGGTCGGGGGTGAGGACTGTGCGTATGCCGAAGAGCATGCGGGCGTTTGCTTTCTCAAGCTCGGCGCGGGCCTGGGCGATGGCGTCGATCTGACTAAGGATCTTGCCTTCGTCGGGCTGGTCGGCCTCGATCAGCGGTTGCATGACGGCTTCCTGCTTCTCCAGCGCAGCCTTCAGATCGATGAGCTGAACTTTGTGCTGCTGGAAAATGTCGTCCATCTTTTTCTTTTGATCATCAGTGACGCCAACCTGCTGAGCAACGTTAGGATTGTCCCACCAGCGGCCAGGACCTCCCGCATGGAATGAGCGTTCCATGGGCGGAGCTCCCGGACCTCCACCATGCCCGTCCTGCGCCAAGGCAGGCATGCCGGAAGCGAGCGAGAGCAGCAAGGCAAATGACAATGGGAGTGCAGAGCGCCTGTAGTTATCGAGCAACATTCTTTTTCTCCGGTTTATTCAGCGAAGATTCGGTGACGGATTCGTTTGTGGATGTCGTGGAGCTCCAACTGTCGAGTGTGGCGAGCGGCGCGAGCGAGGAGGGCACAGATTCCGATACGGCATTGTCTACCTGCTCGAGCAGCGCGGTATCCTCTGCGTCGTTTGCCACATTTTGGACCACGGCTACCGGCTGTGAAGTAACAAGCTTCGCGTGATGCAAGATCGGCAGCAGACTGACGCACAGTAGCGCGGCGCAGGTCCAGGCAAGCACAAGGCGGCGTTGCGCGATGCGCTGGCGATGCCGTGCGGAGATGAGCCAGCCAGAGGGGGCAGGCTTTGATGTTTCGCGTTCGGCTACGTGGTGGACGGCCGATCGAAAATCGCGGAGCGTGGTAGCGAAGTCGCCGCGGGGCTCGAGCGAATCTTCAGGAGATTGGTTGCGGCGCGTGTTCATTTTTCACCTCCGGAATTCCCGGTGGCGCGCTCACGGACGATGCGCAGCGCGCGGTAGAGATGAGACTTAACGGTGCTGGTATTCATGCCGGTAGTTTCGGCTATTTCGGATAATTCTAGCTCTTCGACAAAACGCAGGATGAAGACGGTACGCTGCTGGCGCGAGAGCTTTTCCACGGACTGCCAGATTTCTTTGACGCGCTCCTGCTGGAGGCAAATGGCCTCCGGCGAACTGGCGCCGTCAGGGAGCCAGTCACTGATATCGACGATGTCGAGCGCCGTGTCCCGAGTCCTTTGCCAGAAGCGCATGCGCCGGCTGCGAAGGTGATCGCGCACCAGGTTCAGCGCAATGCGCGTGAGCCAGGTACCGAGGCTGGACTCTCCACGAAACTGATGGCGAGCGTTATAGGCCTTGAGGAAGCAGTCCTGGGTGAGCGATTCCGCCACATCGCGATCGGCGAGCGATGCCATGAGAAAGCGGAAAATACGCGGCCGGTACAGCCTGACGACTTCGTCAAAGTCGGCCAGCTCAAGCACCGATTCTGCCCGCGCGAGCGGCGGAAGCTCCGTGGATACCATGTGTCCCATGCTTAAGAATAGACGGGATTCGGTGCCGGGAGTTTACAAGAGGGCCGGATTGGGTTTGGCGTCACTTCTTGACCTTGGCGGCGGCGGCGTCGATGTTGAAGGCGTCGGGCGGCAGGGGAACGTTGTAAGCGGCCTTGTAAAGGTATCTCTGGCTGGTCATGTCTCCGTTGCGAAAGCGAGTGATGGAGAAGGGTGTGGGGATGCCATCAAAGGTGTGATAGTCGTCGTACTCTTCGCGCTCTTCGTTCTTGTCCTTATAAAGCGGGTCGCGCCACTGGAAGGTGCGGCTGCGGGGCAGGTGGGTTTCGGCGTCCATCTGGATGGTGATGGAGTCGTTGGACGGGGAGATGAGGGTGACCTGGTCGGTCAGATGACGCTCGGATAGCGTTTGGCCTTCCGAGATGAGGATGGTCCTAGGGTCTTTGAGCCAGACGCGAACGGCAACATCGATGGAGTGATCGCGGCGACGCATGTAATCGTCGCAAAGTTCTTTTGGCAGGGCTTTCTTGCCCTGATAGGTGGCCTCCCAGCATTCGTTGCCGGAATAAATGACGACATCATCGTGTTTTTTCGAGAATTCATCGCGTTCCTGGCCCGCGGGAATGCGCCACTGGAAGTAGTCTTCGATGGCTCCGGTGGGCTTGCCTTGATAGAAACCGGAGACGCGGCCCTGGAAGTAGGAATTTTGGAGCGAGAGCCAGTGTTCGGCGCCAAGCGCCTGGACCATGGCGTTCAGTGCGGCCCGTGCTTTTTGCTCGTTTGCACGCGCGGCAGCGTCTTCGGCAGTTTGGGCCGGGGTTTGGGCACTGGCAAGAGCCGTGCAGAGCAAGAGCATAGAGAGGACCAGATTCTTGTTCATCCGACCAGGACTGCGCCTCCATTGACGTTGAGGATTTCGCCGCTCGTGAATCCAGCATAGGGTGTGCAGAGAAAGAGAATCGGTCCGGCCACTTCGGTTGGACGCGCGACGCGTCCGAGGGGAATCCCGGAGAAGATTTTTGCTCGCGTGACGGGGTCGCTCAGCGCCGGGGCGGACATATCGGTCTCGACCCAGCCGGGGGCGACGCAGTTAACGTAGATGCCCTGCGAAGCAAGCTCGCTCGAGAGGCTTTTGGTCAGGCTGATAAGCGCGCCTTTGCTGGCGGCGTAATCGGCGTGGTTGGCTTCGCCGCGTTGGCCAGCAGTGGAACTGATGAAGACGATGTGTCCTACTGCAGTGTCGGGGCCAGCTCCCGCGAGGGCGGACGCTCGGTCCTGGTGCTGCATCTGGGCGACGGCGGCCTGGGTGAGTCCGAAGACGCTATCGAGATTGACGGCGAGGGTCTGCCGCCACTGCGCTTCGGCCATGGTGGCGATGGGCGCGTCGTCGGCAGGCCAGACTCCGTGGTTGACCACCAGCACGTCGATACGCCCGAAAGCGCGGACGGTTTCTTCGACCAGAGTACGGCCTTGTTCGGGCGAAGAGAGATCCTGCTCGATGGCGAGGCATTGCTCGGGACCGCCCAACTCAGCGCTGAGCGCATCGGCGGCTGGTTTGGCGGTGCGGTAGTTGAAGGCCACGCAGGCTCCAGCCTGACGGAAGAGACGGACGGTCGCCGCGCCGATCCCGCGCGAGCCTCCGGTGATGAGGGCGACTTTGCCGGCGAGCGAAAGGGTGATTCCGGACATATTTCGACGGTACGTGAGGACGAGCGGCGAGGCAAACTATGGTGGAATGTCGCGCCGCGGCACCTGTAATTCGGAAGGCATGAAACAGCTTGTAACCTTACCGTGGCAAATCGAAGCGAGACGATTGAGTCTGACCTGGCATAAGATGACGAAACCTCATCGAAGCTTAGAGCCCGGATGCTAGAGGAACCTTTGTGAATGTAGATCCCGAGCAGAATATCGACATCGTTCCTGCAGTGCCGCCCAGCGCGGGGCGAAAAACTATCTTCGGGACCGGCGAGATGGCCGACCTGACGCGCGCCCACGATTGGAGTCAGACGCCTGTGGGTCCCGTAGAGCAGTGGCCGGAAGCGCTGATCGTCACCGTCAACACCTTGCTGTCGTCGCGGCACCCGATGTTTCTGTGGTGGGGCGACGAACTCGTTCAGTTCTATAACGACGCCTACCGCCCCAGCATTCGCGAAGACAAGCATCCGAGTGCACTTGGACAAAGAGGGAGAGAGTGTTGGCCGGAGATATGGCCCATCATCGGACCGCAAATTGATGCCGTGATGACGCGCGGCGAAGCGAGCTGGCATGAGAATCAGCTCGTACCGATCTTCCGCAGCGGCAATCTGGAAGACGTCTATTGGACATACGGCTATAGCCCCGTACGCCATTCCACAGGAGAGATCTGCGGCACGCTCGTGGTCTGCACTGAAACCACCGAAATCGTTCTGGCCAGGCACCAATCACTGCGGGACAAAGAACGGCTGGCCGACCTCTTCCAGCAGGCACCGGCTTTCTTCGCTGTGCTACGCGGACCGGAGCATATCTTCGAGATGATCAATCCGCCTTATCAGGAATTGATCGGTCAGCGAAATGTGCTGGGCAAGACAGTTCGCGAGGCCGTGCCGGAAGCAGCGGAGCAGGGCTTCATTCCTCTGCTTGACGAGGTATATCGAACGGGCCAGCCCTTTGTTGGACGCGGCACGCCCATCGAATTGGCGCGGAGTGCTTCTCAGCTTCTTGAGGTGCGTTATCTTGACTTCGTCTACCAGCCAAGGCGCGAGCAGGACGGAACCATCTCCGGAATCATCGTGCTCGGCGTGGATGTGACCGAAAGCAAGCGCGCCGAGCAGGTTCTCCTGCAATCTGAAAAATTGAACGCTGTAGGCCGCCTCGCCAGCTCCATCGCGCATGAGATCAATAATCCTCTTGAGGCAGTCACGAATCTCCTCTATCTGGCGCAGCAAGCCGCTGTGAGTCCAAAAGCCCAGCACTATCTGGAGGCCGCTGAAGTTGAACTCCAGCGGGTCTCGGCTATCGCGAACCAGACGCTGCGCTTTTATCGGCAGTCGACAAATCCGAAGCCGGTTACATCCGATGATCTGATCGGCGCCACGCTGCCGCTTTATCAGGGCCGCCTTGCGAACTCACATGTAAATGTTGAAAGACGCGATCGAACAAGCCGTGCTGTCACCTGCTTTGACGGGGAGATACGGCAGGTCTTAAGCAATTTTATCGGGAACGCTATCGATGCTATGAGTCTCTCCGGTGGCCGTCTGCTGATCCGCAACCGGGAAGGTACGGATTGGACAACCGGGCGACTGGGCGTCATTTTGACAGTTGCGGATACAGGTTCGGGCATGTCGCCTCACACCCTGTCCAAGATTTTTGAGCCATTCTTCACGACAAAAGGGGACAAAGGCACTGGTCTAGGGTTATGGATCAGCCGGGAAATCGTGGATCGCCACCGAGGAGTTTTGAAGGTCAGGTCCTCTCAGTCGGCACACCGGTCCGGAACGGTGTTCGCGCTCTTTTTGCCATGCGATGGGATCGAAGTATTTTGAAGCGCCTTCACAAAGCTAACGGGGCGGGACTACTTCAGGCGATCGCCATCGCGCGGCGACATCCCTTGTCTTATCGCGCACCAAGCGTAATAATGGCCACCCACGTCATACGGTGGCCCGCGCGGCGATTCTTCTCTTCACCGTTCATGCAACGCCGTCGGCAGTTCCTCCCAGGCGACCGCATGACTCCATTCCAGAGGAGGAAGATTCATGCCTACCCCAACTGCAAACCGTCCGCTCGATATGGACAAACTCCACACCCTGCTGGGCCAGGCCGTCGGCGATATGGGCGCGGCGCTACATGCTGCGTTGATCGTGATCGGCGACAAGCTTAATCTCTACCGCACCATGGGCGCGGGAGAAAAATTCACCCCAGCCGAACTCGCACGCCGCACCGGCACAGCCGAGCGCTACGTCCGGGAATGGCTCAATGCCAATGCCGCTTCGAAATATGTCGAATATGACGCGGCGACGGGTACCTACTACATGACTCCGGAGCAGTCGTTTGCTTTGGCCCAGGACGACAGCGCGGTGCATCTGCCGGGTTTCTATCACATGGTCGCCTCGTGCATGAAAGACGAGGAGAAGCTGACGGAGATTTTCCGCACCGGCAAAGGCTTCGGCTGGCATGAGCACGAAAAAGGCCTGTTTTCCGGATGCGAGCGATTCTTCCGGCCGGGCTACCTGGCGAACCTGACGACGAACTGGATTCCGGCACTCGACGGCGTGGAGGCGAAGCTTAAGACTGGTGCGCGGGTCGCCGATGTCGGCTGCGGGCACGGCGCTTCGACGCTGCTGATGGCGCAGACGTATCCGGAGTCGGAGTTCTTCGGCTTCGATTACCACGACGCCTCGATCGATACGGCGCGCGAGAAGGCGATGAAAGCTGGACTCGGAGACCGGGTGCATTTCGATGTGGCTCCGGCGAAGGCGTTTCCAGGAAAGGGATACGACTTTGTCGCCTGCTTCGACTGCCTGCACGATATGGGCGATCCGGCGGGAGCCGCGCACCATGTGCGCGAGGCGATTGCCAGCGACGGCACGTGGATGATCGTCGAGCCAATCGCGGGCGACGATGTTGCTGCCAATCTGAATCCTGTCGGCCGGATTTACTACTCGGCCTCGACTGTGATCTGCGTGCCGGCCTCGCTCTCGCAGGAGGTGGGCGCAGGATTAGGAGCGCAGGCGGGCGAGAAGAAGATCGGAGAGGCGGTGAGCGCCGGAGGATTCAAGCACTTCCGCCGCGCGACGGAGACTCCATTCAACATGGTTTTCGAGGCGCGGCCCTAGACGGGGTCGATTTCGGTGGAAGTTTCGTTACTGCTTCTTTGCGTCCTTCGTGCGTGACGCCAGCAGCTTTCTACGTGCGGAGATTAGTTTCTTGCGCTCCGCCGGCGGCATAGCGAGGGCGTCTTTCGTGCGCCCGGGAAGCTTGTTGTAGGTGAGGGTGTGGGCGTTGCGAAGATGGTCTTTAAGCTCGTTCGAGGTGAAGGCGTCATAGCGTTCGACGGCGACCCAGTAGATGCGGGCCATGTAGGGAGCGGGGAAGACGCCGTCTATTTCGAGCAACTCCGCGTAGCGCTCGGATCCGGCGGCAAATGACAGAACGCCGCGACTGTCGGGACTCAGGTTGGCTAGTGCGAACATCTTGCCGCCGATGGCCTTGTCAGCTACCCAGAAGACGAGATTGTCTCCCCATTGCATGGTCTCCTCGACGTGGGGAAGGCTGAGAAGAAAGGCGCGGAGCAGTTCGACGTTCATGAGCTTAGGGCCGCGAGGCGAATTCGCTGCGTTTACGGCTGTAGAAGAAATAAATGACCAAGCCAATCACGAGCCACGCAAAGAAGCGCAGCCAGGTGATGATGGGCAGTCCAGCCATGAGCAGTACGCAGAACGAAATACTGAGTACCGGAAAAATTGGCCCTCCGGGACAGCGAAATCCACGGTGGCGACCGGGATCCTTGTAGCGCAGGATGAGCACTCCGGCGGAGACGAGAACAAAGGCGAAGAGCGTCCCGATGTTCGAGAGATCGGAGAAGGTGCCAATGTCGAGGATGCCAGCCGGAATGCCGACAACAATACCTGCAACCCAAGTGGCGACAGCCGGGGTGCGGAAGCGGGGATGAACTTTTGCGAATGCCGACGGCAGCAGGCGGTCGCGCGACATGGCGAACCAGACACGCGCCTGGCCGATCTGGAAGACGAGGATGGACGAGATCATGCCCAGCATGGCGCCGATGATGATGGCAAGACGTGTCCAGTTAAGCGCAGCGCCGGGATGCTCGAGATAGACCTTCTTGAGCGTGTTCACGACCGGTGCAGCGTCGTCGATCAGCGCGGTCCAGTTGATCAGGCCGGTGAGGACGACCGCGACTCCAATGTAGAGGATGGTGCAGATGACGAGGGTTGCGATGATGCCAATGGGCACATCGCGCTGCGGATTCTTGCACTCCTCGGCGGCTGTGGAGACAGAGTCGAATCCGATATAGGTAAAGAACATAATTGAGCCGCCGGTGAGGAATCCCGACCAGCCGTTGGGGTAAAACGGCTTCCAGTTTGCAGGATGGATATATTGCGATCCGACTCCGATGAAGAGCAGGATGGCAGCGATCTTGAGCAGCACCATGATGTTGTTGGTCTCGGCGGATTCACGGATGCCGCGGACCAGGATCACGGTGAGGATCATGACGATGAGAAAAGCGGGGAAGTTGAAGCCGAAGTGCCATCCCGGGGCGTAGAGCATGTTGCCCTGCAGGTCCGCAAGGCCGGAAGGCAGATAAGCGGGTGAGATCCAGCGCGGATTGGGATGGATGCCAAACCAGTCGAGCAGCGCGACGGAGTGGCCCGCGAATCCAACGCAGACCGCCATGTTGGAGAAGGCGTATTCAAGAATGAGGTCCCAGCCGATAATCCACGCGATAAGCTCGCCGAGCGTGGCATAGGTGTAGGTATAGGCCGAGCCGGCGATAGGGATCATGGAAGCGAGTTCGGCGTAACAGAGGCCGGTGAAGCCGCAGACAATAGCGACAAGTACGAGTGAGAGAGCGAGCGCCGGTCCGGCACCGGGACGGCCCGCGAGCGCCGTGTGGTGAACGATGTAATCGAGAACCGGTGTATTGAGGACCGACGAGGTATCGAACTTTTCGCCCGAAATGGCGGTGCCGACAACGGTGAAAATCCCAGAGCCGATGACGGCTCCGATGCCGAGCGAGGTAAGAGAAACCGGTCCGAGCGTCTTCTTAAGACTGGTCTCGGGGTTCTCAGACTCGGCAATGAGTTTGTCGATGGATTTGCAGCAAAGAACCTGGGGCGGCAGAGTCCGACTCCTCTATGCGGTGATTGAGGGGAGTGTATCTGGAATGATGCCCGCTCCGCGAGAGAAATTCTCAGGAGCTGGCATCATTATTTGCTCTGGGTCTGGTCGCACTACTTGCGCTTGCTCTGGCCGCGGGTCAGCTGCTTGGTCTTTTTCTTGTTGGAGCCGCGCGGAGTGGTGCGAGGAGCCTTGGGAGCTGCCTTCTTGCGGGCAGCTCGCTTGATCTTCTTGCGTTCTGTGGTGTCAGCTATTGCTTTTGTGTTTGCCATCGCTACTTTTACTCCTCACTATTTTTAGCGAAACTTTTACCTAGGAACTTTGATTATGCTGACGGCTGGTCAGGTGCTTTGTTGATGTTCAAGCTATGCGAGCCGCTGTTCGATCGAGTGTAGATTGAGCAGAAGATCGAGTTTGGCGTTGAGTTCCTCGAAATTCCGCGTGTTCTCGTCACGCCCCATTTGCAGCTTAATCTCCACATATCCATTCGGGTCCCGAGCGAGTCGATTCGACCCTTCAACTCGCGCAGTTCGGTAGCCAGGAAGTCCTGAGGCGGTTTTCTAGTATCTACGACTACACTCACTGCCTGTCCCTTAGAGTCTTTCCAACTGAGCGAATTTCTCCACCAGCTTTTTTACTCCGAACTTTGAAAATTGTACCGTAACCTTTGCGTCTTCTCCGTCTCCTTCGCGGCGAAATACCACGCCTTCTCCATATTTTGGATGGCGCACGCGCTGGCCGCTCTTGAGGCCAGTTTTGTCGGCAGACGCGGGAATGTCGAGCTTCGGGCGAGATTGCGGAATCGAAGCGCCGCGTTGTGTGAAGAATTGTGCAATGTTATCGAGCGAGTTGCCGGGCTTTGGTCGTCCGGAGTAGGGGTGCGGTGCGGTGTGAGTGACGGCGCTCTGGTCTTCGTCCTCGTAGCTGTAGTGACGGCCAGTAGGGTCGTCATACTGGTTGCGGCCGTAGCGCGATGCGGTCTGGCTGCCATAACCGCCCCATGTGCTCGCTGGCCGGCGTGTGCCGGAGAGATCTTCAATCAGGTGCGAAGGTATTTCTTCGAGGAAGCGTGAAGGCAGGCTGGTGTCGGGCATGTCATTGCCATAGCGGCGGCGGTAGCGCGCGCGGGTAACGATCAGCGAGTCCATAGCGCGGGTGAGGCCAACGTAGCAGAGGCGGCGCTCTTCTTCCATTTGATCGGGCTCGTTGAGCGTGCGGGAAAGCGGGAAGAGTCCTTCTTCCAGGCCGGCAAGAATCACGAGCGGAAACTCCAGCCCCTTGGCGGCGTGCAGGGTCATGAGGGTCACGCGTGAATCGGCTTTGTACTGATCGGTGTCGCTGACCAGCGCGGCGTGATCGAGAAATTCGGCGAGCGTTTCGCCGCGTTCTTCGGCGTCCTGCGCGGCGTTAGCGAGTTCCTTGAGATTTTCAATCCGCGAGAAGGCTTCGGGCGTGCCTTCTTCTTCGAGCGAGCGGATGTATCCGGTGCGGTCGATGAGGAACTTGATGAGCTCGGGAAGAGTAGCGGCGTCTCCTGGCTTGCGGAAGGCCGGCTTGCCTGCATCAGCGGCGGCCTGCGTGGGAGCTGCGGGTGGAACGGGTGGCTCATCCTCAAAAGGGTTGAAGGCGGTTGGGTCGAGTGGCGCGTCGTCGCGTTGAGTTTCCTCATCACCGGACTCGTGGGTGAACGCGAGCGTATGTTGGGCCTGGTCGCCGAAGTCGAAAGCTGTATCGACATCGTTCGGCTCGGTGGCGGCGATGTCGAAACTTGTGTCTTCAGGTACCACATCCGCGGTGAGCTTGTCGGCGAAGCCGGGTGCGAGCAGCGCGCGCGCGTCCTCGATGATGCGGCGGAAAGTGTCGAGAGCGATGAGCGCCCGAGAAGGCAGCAGCTTTTCACGCAGAATGCGGCCGATGGCGTTCCAGGTGCTGGTGCCGGTTTCGAGAGCGATGCGTTCCAATGTCTCGAGGCTCGTTTTGCCTATGCCGCGTGCGGGTGTGTTGATGACGCGTTGCAGGGCAATCGAGTCGCTGGGGTTCTGCACCAGCTTGAGGTAGCTAAGCATGTCCTTGATTTCGGCGCGCTCATAAAATGAGAAGCCGCCGACCATGGTGTAGCTGATGCCATAGCGCCGCATCGCTTCTTCAACAAGCCGCGACTGCGAGTTGGTGCGATAGAGTACTGCGACGCGCGGCTCTTCGTGCTGCTCGCCCGCCTTGCGGAGATATTTCTGAATGGTGTCGGCAATGTAGAGGGCTTCGTTCTCGCCGTCGGGAGCTTCGTAGTAGCCGATAAGCGCGCCACCCTGGCGCGAGGTCCACAGCGCCTTGCCCTTGCGCTGCGTGTTGCGGGCGACGACGGCGGAGGCGGCTTCGAGGATGATCTGTGTTGAGCGATAGTTCTGTTCGAGGCGAATTGTTTTCGCGCCGGGAAAATCGCGCTCGAATTCGAGGATGTTGCGAATGTCGGCGCCGCGCCAGGAGTAGATGCTCTGGTCTTCATCGCCAACAACGCAGACGTTCTTTTCCGGGCCGGCGAGCAGCTTCATCAGCTCGTATTGCGGACGGTTCGTGTCCTGGTACTCGTCGATGAGCAGGTAGCGAAAGCGGCGGTTGTAGCGCTCGCGCACTTCGCTCGATGTTTTTAGCAGACGCACTGTCTCGAGCAGCAGGTCGTCGAAATCGAGCGCGTTGGCTTTGAGCAGGTCTTTTTTATAGGCATCGAAGATGTGCGCGATACGCTCGCTGGTGGGATCGGAGGAGTTAAGGTAGTACTCCTGCGGGTCGATCATGTGGTTCTTGGCCCAGGAGATTTTCGACAGCACCACGCGCGGGGTAAGCTGCTTGTCGTCGATCCCCATGCGACGCATCACGGCTTTCACCACGGCCTGCTGGTCGGCCTCATCATAGATAGCGAAGTTTTTGGTTAGTCCTTCGATGCCGATGCGCAACGCCTCGATATCGCGGCGTAGCATCCGCACACAGAAGGAGTGAAACGTGGCAACGAGCGGCTTGGCCAGGGTCGAGTGGCCGATAAGCTTTTCGACGCGCTCGGCCATCTCGGCGGAAGCCTTGTTGGTGAAGGTGACGGCGAGGATGGAATCTGGGGCGACGCCGCGCTGTTGAATGAGATAAGCGATGCGGTGGGTAATGACGCGTGTCTTGCCCGAGCCTGCTCCGGCGAGGATGAGTACCGGGCCGTCGACGGCCTCGACGGCCTCACGCTGCTGGGGATTGAGTTTGTCGAGTAAATGCTGCAATAAGGAGGTCTCTCTTCCATTCTAATCGCCGGTTAGACTGATTTCACGATGGTGGAAATGTTGAAGAAGAAGTGGATTGCTGTTTTTTGCGGCTCGGGGGATGGGGCCGCGCCGGAGTATCTGGCCACGGCGCGCGAGCTGGGCCGAAGGATCGCGGAGAAGAAGTATGGGCTTGTCTATGGCGGCGCAACGGTGGGAACCATGGGCGCAATCGCTAATGCTACGCTTGCCGCAGGCGGCGAAGTGGTGGGCGTAATTCCGGACGTGATCATGAACCTCGAGATCGGCCATCGCGGGCTCACCGAACTGCACATCGTGCGCACGATGCACGAGCGCAAAGCTCTGATGGCGTCTCGCGCCGACGCATTTGTGGCGCTGCCCGGCGGTTACGGAACGATGGACGAGTTCATTGAGATTGTGACCTGGGCGCAGTTGCGGCTCCACGCAAAGCCCTGCGCCCTGGTAAATGTGTGCGGCTATTACGATGGTCTACTTGCATTTCTGGATACGGCGGTGGAGCAGGGATTCATTAAGCGGGAGAATCGCGGGCTGGTGCAGGTGGCGCGGGCGGCGACGGAGGCGTTGGAGATCATCGAGCGTGCATGGAGTTTGGGCGAAGAAGTTCTTCCGCACGATGAGAGGTGGGATGAGTTGGTGAAGTAGCGACGTTAAGCAGTAGTCACTGTGAGCAGTACCCCGACTCCGACAGCGATGCGTATGGTCACATGTGCGTTACGAATTTGCGATGGGCTTGGTTCCAAGCGAACTGATGCGAATGCGCTACCCGCGGCACCCCTCGCACAAACAATGCCGCCGCAAATAATCCCACGAGTAGATGCCGCTCTTGTGGCCGTCATTCCACTCAAAGCTGAGCGCGTAGCGTCCCACCGGAGTCACGACCAAAGGCCGGGGCGGAGCCTGATACATGGGCAGCAGCGTTGCGGGTTGAGGCTTGGGGTCACCGGGTGCGCGGCCGGATTTCTCACGTTCGTCGTGGCAGGTGGCGCACGGGCAGGCGTTGCGCAGCCAGGCGAAGCTCCATTTGCTGTGGTGACCGTCTTTCCAATCGATTTCAAGACCGGTGCCTTCGGTTTTGTGGACACGCACTTTGAGCGGTTCTTTGGCGTCGCGGGGAAGCTCTCGGTGCTCCTGTTCCTCGCGGCGAGCCCGCTCTGCGCTCACCAAACGGATGCCTTCGTGACTCATACTCTCTCTATTTTCGCAGAAGGGCAGCGTTGCCGGGCCTTCTGTCGTAATAGAGCTTCAACACGAGAATGGCAAGCGATAGGACGAGCGTGAAACTGTTGGAGAAAATCACAGGAAAGGATCGGATGAAGATGCCGTAGAGCAGCCAGAGAAAGACGCCGAACGAGAAGACGAGAAACATGATGAGCGAGATCTCGTGCGCACTCTTGAGCCGGTAGACGCGGATGAGTTGTGGGACAAAAGAGATGGTGGTGCAGAGGGCGGCAACGGAGCCGATGAAGTTAACCATCCACGAGGGTAGTTGCAAAATGATTGAATGCATCAGAGCGCGCTCCGGTGCAGGAAGAAGTAGATGGCGATGGTGAAGCCAAGGGCGATGATGAAGGGGCGCAGAATCTTATCGCTGATACGCCGGGCGTTGCGAGCCCCTGTATAGCCGCCAATGGCGCAGGCGATCATCATGAACCAGCCAAAGCGCCACTCGACCGCTCCGTGAACGATGAATGTAATGACGGCGATACCGTTGGCGGTGGTCGTGATGACGACCTTGAGCGCATTGATCTCGGCCAGGCGCTCTACTCCGCAGAAGGCCAGCGCGGTCATCGTGAGCAGGCCTGCTCCCGCACCAAAATAGCCGATGTAATAGGTGATGCACGAAAGTGCAACGAGCAACGGAATGAGGGCCACATGCGAGCTGCCTGCGCCTCGACGCTCAATACGGCGCTTCACAGCGCGCGAGACGGGTCCGCTGATGGCGAAGCTAGTAGCGCCCAGCAAGAATAGATAAGGCACGAGGCGCAGGAATGAACCCTGGCTGTTGTGGAGTAGCGTATACGCTCCGGTGAACCCTCCGACGAGAGCAACGAGAACGGCGGGCACCACGAGACGAATATTTGTACGCAAGTCTTCGCGATAGCCGGCAATGGAAGTGAACTGCCCTGGCCAGAGAGCGACCGTTCCAGTGGCATTGGCCTGGATGGGCAAGAGGCCGGCTTTGAGCAACGCGGGAAAGGCGATGAATCCGCCACCGCCGGCAACAGAATTTACCAGGCCGCCAAGGAAAGCCGCAAATGCCAGCAGAACATAGCTCGAAGTGGATTGTGGATGAGGAAAGGCAGAGTACACCTTCTAATTGTAGATGGATGCGCTGGGCGAATCTCCTCAGGCGCGGATTTCGGGCGTGGCTGCGAGGAGGGACTGGGTGTAGGCTTCGCGCGGGGCATAACTGATTTCTTCGCTGAGGCCGTATTCAACCAGGCGTCCACGATAGAGCACGGCGATGTGGGTGGAGAGATAGCGTACCAGCGGCATGGAGTGCGAGATGAAGAGATAGGTGAGGGAGAAATCGCGCTGCAGATTGCGCAGCAGGTTGACGATCTGAGCGCCGACGCTGACGTCGAGCGCGGAAACGGGTTCGTCAAGCACGACCAGTTCGGGACGGAGGGCGAGTGCGCGGGCAATGTTGATGCGCTGGCGCTGGCCACCAGAGAATTCATGCGGATAGCGAGTGAGGGCTGAATCGTCAAGTCCGACGGCGCGCAGCAACTCCGATGTACGAGGACGCAGCTCGGAACGCGGGCAAGCGTGGTGGATCACCAGCGGCTCGGCAATGATGTCGCGGACACGCATGCGCGGGTTGAGCGCGGCGAAAGGGTCTTGAAAGACGACCTGCATACGGCGACGCAGAGGGCGCAGGCTGCGTTGTGTGGCTCCGGTGATGGATTGGCCGTCGAAGAGGACGCTTCCGCTTGTCGGCTCAACGAGGCCGAGGACCATCCGCGCTATCGTGGATTTTCCCGAGCCCGATTCGCCGACCAAGCCGAGAGTTTCTCCGCGCGAAATGGAGAACGAAACGTTGTCGACGACGAGAGCGCCGTGTCCGTAGCTTTTCGTGAGGCCGCGAGCTTCGAGCAAGGGCATGGGTCAATGATAGCTGCCCGCTTCTCAGCTTAGCTTCGGATGCAGTTTGTGAAACCCCGTTGTCTCCTGATAAGCGCGGGCAAAGGCGCACAGCTTTGCATCCTGGTAGTGGCCGGCGAGGAAGGTGATGCTGACAGGCGTCCCGGGGCCACCGATCTGGTCGTCGTCGCCGGTGTCGACTTCAGGCGGAGCGGGTGCATCGGCGCCGCGCAAGCCGTTGGGAACGATGACGGCGGGGTGTCCGGTGAGATTGGTGGCAACGAGCTGCTCGCTGTTTGTTGAGGCGACAATGACGTCGACCTGCTGGAAGAGTTCGGAAACCTGCCGGATAGCCAGCGTGCGGGCGCGGTTGGCCTGGACATATTCGACGGCCGGGTAGAAGCGCGCGATGCGAAAATCATTCGGCCAGTCTTCAATGCCCTGTTCGGTAAGCAGCCTGTCGCGGCCCGTCATGGTTAGTTCGTCGAAGGCGGCGGCGGCTTCGGCAGTGAGCAGCGAGGTCATCGCGCCGTAAGGCAGATCGGGCAGTGTGACGGGGATTAGATTCACGCCCATGGAGCGCAGCCTGTCGAGTGCCGCCAGATCGTATTTGCGGTCGTAGGCGCGGCGCACGCGAGAGGCAGCCATCTCGCGTTCGTGCGCTTCGCGCTTATTCTTTGCTTCGGCAGTAGCAGGCTCGGCCTGTTTCTCTAGCGGAGCTGGCGGTTTATCGGGTTCGAACTCACTCGCGATGTATCCGACGCGCAGGGACTTCCAGTCGTAGTCGACGTTCCAGTTGAAGGCCGCATCGCGAGTGGCCAGATCGTGCCCGTCAGGGCCATAGATGGCGGTGAGGACGATGGCGCAGTCTTCGACGGCGCGGCAGATAGGGCCGAGCTTGTCCATGGTCCAACTGAGCGCCATGGCACCGGTGCGTGGCACGAATCCAAAGGTGGGGCGAAGGCCAGTGACGCCGCAGCGCGTGGAGGGCGAGGAGATGGACCCGAGTGTCTCCGAGCCTATCGCAAAGGCTACGCAGCCGGCCGAGGTAGCGGAGGCCGAACCGGCTGACGAACCGCTCGAACCTTGCTTCGGGTTCCAGGGATTGCGTGTACGTCCGCCAAACCATTTGTCCCCCATGGCCAGCGCGCCCAGTGTGGTCTTGGCAATGAGCACGGCACCAGCTTCGTCGAGACGCTGGACAACGGTCGCGTCGGCGTCGATGGATTGCTTTTCGAATCCACCTGCTCCCCAGGTGGTGGGATAGCCCTTCACGGCAAGCAGGTCCTTCGCGCCCCAGGGCAGACCATGCAGCGGACCGCGATATTTTCCTGTGGAAATGT
>CAYVSQ010000449.1:0-7412 GCA_964453815.1 uncultured Acidobacteriaceae bacterium
AAATGGAGAAGGTGATAACACCTCAGGGCAAATTGAGCTTAATGACGAATGAACCACCTAAGAATTCGACAACCGCAGATAGACCCAGCCTCATCTTCTGGACAGCCTTCCTCGTCCGCGTCCTCACCATCACTCTTGCCCACACTTACCGCATCCGCACCTTTCAGGATCATTTCCAGTTCGGCTGGGAGATGGGCCGCGTCGCCCGCGCACTCGTCACCGGCTATGGCTACGCCGATCCATTCGTCGGCCATACCGGACCGACCGCCTGGGTCCCTCCGCTCTACCCGTTCCTCATGGCCGCAGTATTCAGCCTTTTTGGCGTCTATACAGCGGCATCGGCATGGGTCCTTCTCGTCATCAACAGCCTCTTCTCCGCAGCCATCGCGCCCGCCATCTACGAAATCGCCGCGCGCTGTTACAACCGAAGGGTCGCCGTGTGGTCCGCCTGGCTCTGGGCGCTCTACCCCGCCGCCCTGCAATACGCCGTCCACTGGGTGTGGGAGATGTCCCTCACCACCATGCTCTTCTCCTTCGCCCTCGTGCTCGCCCTGCGCATGCGCGGCATCGGCGAAGCATCTGGTTCACATGACTATCAACCTCTGCGTCGCTGGCTGCTCTTCGCCGTCCTCTGGGCACTTATCGGCCTCTCCAACTCCAGCCTGCTTCTCTTTCTGCCCGTCTGCGGCATCTGGATCCTCCTCGGCGCGCCTGCCTCATCCCCCGCCCCAACCCGCACCATCTTCACTCGCGCCGCCCTCGCATCCGTCCTTTTTCTCGCCTGCGTCGCTCCCTGGATCTGGCGCAACTGGACCGTCTTTCACACCTTCATTCCCATGCGCTCCAACCTGGAAGCCGAGTTCTACGTAAGCAGCGGTCCCGGATCGAACGGCTTCGCCTTTATGGCCACGCTACCGCTCGTCGAGCGCGATCCAGAGACCATGCATTACAAGGCGCTCGGTGAGGTCGCCTATGTCCGCGAGCAGGGAGCCAAGGCGAAGACATATATCACCGCACACCGCGCCCACTATGCGCTTATCTCGCTCAAGCGTTTCTATTTTTATTGGATCAGCGTGCCCCACCCCATCGAGGGCTCGCCATGGACCGAGTTCTTCCGCGAACTCAGCTACGCCTTCCTCAGCATCACCGCCTGGCTCGGGCTGCTGCTATCGCTCAAGAATCGCGTCCCCGCCGCCGGGCTCTTCGCCTGGGCCTTCCTTCTTCTACCGCTCACCTACTACTTCATAACTGTCGCCGCGCGTTTTCGCCATCCGCTCGAACCGCTCATCGCTATCTTCACTGTCTATCTCTTCCAGTCCGCAACCTCCCGGCGTAAGAGATTCGTGACAAACGTCTAGCTGATGGAGTTCGTTATGGTGGGAGATTCTCTTGAGCGTCTTATGTCGCAGTGGGAAAGCGACGACTCTCTTCTCGAAGCGAATCAACTATGCCGGCGCATCGAGGTTCTTGACCATCTCGACGCGTATTTTCCGAGTGCTGATTTGCGGAGCACCCATTCCGACCAGATCAACTCGAAACTCAATCGGCGTGCAAGAGCCATCTATACCCGGCTGGAGGTCGCAAATACGGAACTCTATCAATCCATCCGGCTTGAAATTCAGTGGGGTATTCGTCCTGCCGTATTTGTCCAGCTGCTACAGCAATCGAAACCGGATAGTCCAGCTCGCGCGAACAGTTACGACTACCTCGATGAGTTGATAAGCGGCGTCCTGCAGTTCGACGAGCCAACCGCGGAACCGGTTCACACCGGGCCGGAGATCGTCTTTTATCAGCCCACACCCGCGCGTCACATTTTCGCTCTGATCGCGGCAGGGGCTATCTCGGAAAGCGATGTTCTGGTGGATCTCGGATCGGGATTAGGCCATGTTCCGTTGCTTGTATCGATCTGTACGCGTGCGCGCAGCATCGGTGTCGAACTGGAGCCCGCTTATGTCGCGTCTGCCAGGCGATGCGCTCAGAGATTAAACCTCAGCAGGGTCACCTTTCATGAAGATGACGCGCGGAACGCAGATCTCTCCGGCGGCACCGTGTTTTATTTGTACACACCGTTTAGCGGCTCCATTTTGCGAGCTGTGATGAACTCGCTCAGAGATCAAGCAGCAGTTCGCCCGATCAAAATCTGTACCTTTGGACCCTGCACATCTGTGATCGGTCAAGAGCCTTGGCTTGAGGCGATGAGTCCCGGAACAGAAACGACGAGCACCAAAATGGACCAGATAACAGTGTTTTTATCTCGCACCTGAAACGAAAGGAGCACCAGATGCTCTCAGAAACTGAGGTTCGACAATTTGCGGATCGTTGGGTTCTTGCATGGAATTCTCGCGATCTCGAAGCCATCATGTCTCACTATGCACCGGAGGTCGTTCTTACATCGCCCTCGGCGGCAAAGCTGCTGAGTGATCCCTCCGGAACCGTCACTGGCAAAGAAGCCGTGCGCAGTTATTTCGAGCGCGGGCTTGAGGCCTACCCAAACCTCACCTTCGAACTCCTGGATGTGATGTGGGGAATCTCCAGCGTCATTCTCTACTACCTAAATCAGAAAGGCACGAAGACTGGCGAGTTTATGGAATTCGATGCGAAACAAAAGGTTGTTAGAGTCGTCGCAAATTACACTTGAGAGCCGGGTGCCGGAATGCTCCATCCTTGGGCAGCAAGGGTGGGATACAAAGCTTCACCCCCCGAGGAAGCGCCCGCGCGCATCCGGTCTCGGCGAGCCGTGGGATAATTCCCCCACGCGCTCCACCTTTACCTCTGCCTTGCTGCGCTTCTGTTCGTCCCATGCCTTCACATACTTCCAGTGAATGTAGACGGAGTGGTTCAGGTGATAGATCAACCCCTCCGCGCCGTCCAGAAATCCCAGCCGGAAAAAGTAATTCTTCACAAACGTCGCCACTGGATTCACCATCGCCAGCCACAACATCGCCGGCAGCGACTTCGCCTTGCCCTTGTTCACCAGTGCGTAAACATTCTCTGAGCTGTATTCGTTCATGTGGCTCAGATATAGCTCGAAACTTGGGTAGGCGTAGTGGATCAGGTCATGCTTCAGCGTGCCTTTCGGCCCGTCATACTTCGGAGTGCCGTGCGGTCCCACGTTTGTTTCCATCTGTGCGCTGCCCCGGCGCCACAGCCGCAGCTTGTGGTCGGGATAGAAGCCGCCATGGCGAATCCATCGGGTCATGAACAGGTTCAGCCTCGGCACCCAGTACGCCTCATATTTCGGATTCTCGATCGTCTGCCGGATCTCCTCTGCCAGCTCGGGGCTCACCACTTCGTCCGCATCCAGCAACAGAATCCAATCGCTGGAGCACTTGGCGATGGCGATCGCCTTCTGCTCCGGGTGCCCACGAAAATCCCGATTGAAAGAGTGCTTGGCACCGAAGGACCGCGCAATCTCAGGTGTCCGGTCCACCGACCCAGAATCGACAATGACAATTTCGTCCGCCCAGAAAACACTCTTGAGGGTCCTGGGAAGGTTCTTCTCTTCGTTGCGGGCAATCATTGCGATGGAGAGGGTTTGATGCATGGGTCAATTTATACAATCAACCTTGTCAAGCCCAAAGCACAAATTCTCCCCTGCATCTCGCTCATTTCAAAGCGACAATCTTCTCATAGTGTTGCCCGGCCATTTGGGCAGGCCAGCGATCATAAAAAGAGGGACATAGGGCCTGCCAGAGCTGTTTGAGAATGAACATGGCTTTAGCAGGCTGCGGGAGGGGCGGAGTAACTCTTTTAGAATCTGGGATACCTGGAGAGTAGCAATATTATCAATGATTTGCGCAGTGACTTAGTAGACTGCCCTGAAAGCAGTGCAATCTATTCCATGAAACCATTTAGAATCAGAGCAAACTAAATAAGAGTAATGTTTTCATATCTTTGCCAACTCTAAGACTCGAAAGTTCCACCGAATCACACACTTGTCAAATTAGGGGGAGGGGATCCCCGGGGTACCACCCACTTAGACAGGTCCTTAGCGTGCGGAGCCAATCTTCTCTGTACGCAACGAGGGCCATTCGGGCTTGCGCTTCTCCAGGAAGGCGCGGATACCCTCCTTGAAATCCTCTGTATTACGCGCCTCGGCATTGGCGGCAATGGCCGATTCGGTCTCCTGGTCAAGGTGATGGTGGGCGTGCTCGCTGAGGAGCCGCTTGGTGGCCTGGATGGCGGCTGGGCTGTTGCGGAGGAGGGTGCAGGCCAGCTTGCGCGCTTCGTTCATCAGATCCTGCTCAGGGACAACACGGGTGATGAGGCCCAGATCGAAGGCTTCGGGGGCCTTGATGAGACGCCCCGTCAACAGGAGATCTCGCGAACGTTTGTCGCCGATCTGACCGCGCAGAAAGGCGGAGACAATGGCTGGAACGAAGCCGATCTGCACTTCGGTATATCCGAACTTGGCTTCGGGGATGGCCAGGGTGAAGTCGCAGATGGTGGCCAGGCCCATTCCGCCGGCGATGGCGGCCCCGTTTACGGCTGCGATGGTGGGCTTGGGCAAGTCGTACAGGGTGCGCAGCAGATGCGCGATGCGTTCAGAATCTAGGCGGTGCTCTTCGGGAGTCTTGGCGCGCAATGTTTCCAGATGATCGAGATCTAAGCCGGCGCAAAAGGCCGCCCCGGCTCCGGTGAGCAGAATGACACCGCATGCCGGATCGTCGGCGGCGGCCAGGAATGCGTGCGTAAGGTCGTCCATCATCGCGGGATTGAGCGCATTGCGCTTATCCGGACGATTCATGGTGATGGTAAGGGTGGCGCCTTCCGTGTGGGTGTGCAGGGTGGCGTAACGTCCCATGATTTTTCCTCCCAGGCCAGGACAGAAAATCTTACTCCAAATTCCTATGCAGTCATTGCACTATTGTGGAGGCCCCGCAAACTTCTCCTGAATCGCATGGCTGGCCGTGAGCAGGCTGTCGAGCGAACGCAGCGGCGGAAGCGTAGCGCCGAGGCGGGCGAGTTCAGCGAGGGCAATCTCTGTGGCTAGGTTGCCGACCAACGCGTCCTGCGCAAAGGGGCATCCGCCGAGGCCGCCGAGGGCTGTATCGAAGCGGCGACAGCCGCCGCTGTAAGCGGCGACGACCTTCGCGGCCGCGTTGTCAGGGCGGGCGTGGAGATGGACACCGAGTTCCACATTAGGGGGTAGCGTAGGCAGGACAGCGGAGACCAGGGCAGCGATATCGTCGGGTGGGGCAAGACCGACGGTATCTGCAAGAGAGATTTGCTCGATGCCATTGTCGGTTAGGAGGTCGCATGCAGCGATGACCTCCTCTGCACTCCAGGGATCGTTGTACGGATTGCCGAAAGCCATCGACACGTAAACTACCATGGCCAGGCCGTTCTTATAGGCCGCTTCTCCGATCGCGTCCAGGGCCTCGAGGGACTCTTCGGGTGTCTGGCGCTGGTTGCGTTGGAGAAATGTAGGCGAAATGGAGTAAGGGAAACCAAGGGTGCTGACGGCACTAGTGACGACAGCTCGTTCCGCGCCCTTTTTGTTGACGACGATGCCGATGATCTCGACATCGTCCGGAGCGGCATTGTCGGAAGCGGCTAGAAAGTTGAGGACCTGTTCGGAGTCGGCCATCTGCGGAACAGCGGCCGAGGAGACGAAGGAGACAGCGTCAATATGCCGGAAGCCGGCGGCGACGAGTGCACGAAGGTACTCGGCCTTGACCTCGACAGGGATTGGCTTGGGCAATCCCTGCCAGGCATCCCGGGGACACTCGATGAGTTTGACTGCGCTGGTCATCTCCGAGAGCAGTTTACTGGATGTGGGCGCGGGCCATCAGGAAGAGGATGAACACCGCCGCAAAGTGCGCGGTGGCGGCCGAGGCGAGGGCCATCCAGAGATTCCTGGCCCGGAGGACAAGAGACATAAGCAGGCCATAAAGCGGAAACTGAAGATACATCAGCAACTGTGACAAATTTTCTCCGAAGCCGTTGGCAACGCCCAGTACCGGACTCTTGACCAAGAGTACCCAAGGGTAAAGGGTGATAAGGGCGCTCGGACCGGCGAGCGCCATGATGCTGGCTGTGTGGATGGCGAACGGGGTGGCGGCAACGCCCAGCAGAAGCGGCCACCAGACGGCGAGAAAGCCACGGGTCTTCCTGCCCTTGCGTTTGCGAGGCGTGTTGCGAGACCCAGTTGGGCGGCGCTTCTCGCGGGCTGCGGCTGTCGCGGTTGGCATGCCATGAGGATACAAGAGCGCGAGGATGAGATTTTCACATTCACGGCCAGAAGAGACGTGGAGGTATCCACTGATGAATCCCCGTCAGGCCCTGATGGTTTGCTCGGACTGCTCACACTACAGATTGAGAGCGGCGATCCTGTGACCGGATCCAGAGCTCGAAGACCAGCGTATTGATGGAGAAGCCGATCCAAAAGGCGATGCCAAAGAACTGGTTCGGTGTGAGGTGCGTGAGGGGGCTGGTCGCAAAAAAAACTCCCATCACCGGGCGAGTTGTCGCGATGCCAAGCAGGATCGCGACGGAGCGCAACAGCCAGCGGCGCTCGTGGGGCGGATCGTTCTGGCGACGGTAGCGGTAGGCTCGGAACAATGAGAAAAGGAAAAGGCTATTAAAGAAGAGGACGGCTGATCGCTCCATCCATCCGCCGACGGAATCGACGCTCATCGCATAGGCGGTAAGACCCACAATGGCTCCGAGCGGGAAGATGATCCGTCCGGACCAGTTGGCACGGGCAGGCACGCGGAAGACGACCAGCGGCGCGACGAGAACAAACGCGAGCGCGGGGAGAATGTGTGCAAGAGTGAGCGCGGCATGGGATGCGAAGAACGTATCGAGAGCGGCGAGTTGGGGCGGGGCTGAACGAGGCGGGAAGGCGAGCGCGAATATGCGCCGGATGACGACAGCCACGGCGATCGCGGTGCATGCCCAGAATCCTATGCGCAGCCAGAGCGGGGCTCGCTGCTCAGTCGATGATGAGACGACGGTCGATATCGGGACCATGCTTCCTGATACGAAAAAAACTGCCTCCCAGTGCCGGATTTCTTTTGCGCCTGCGAATTATGCAGGTTGGTCGCCGGAACCGAGTCGACGATGGAAGAAGTCGAAAGCTAGTCGGTAGAGCTGCAGGGCCAGTTCGGGATCGTAGCGAGCACCCTCGTCGCGCATAAAGGCGTGCGCGCCGTTCACCTCGTGCCAGCTGAACTTGACGCCGACCTCGTTCAGACGGGCCTGCACGATGAGGCGACCTTCGAGAGGAGTGTGCGGGTCCTGACGGCCCCAGATCATCAATAACTCGCCCTGAATGTCTTTGGCGCGGGCGAGTGAATCGTCCTTCATGCCTTTGCCCAGGCTGCCCTTGTGAATGTCGGTCGCGTAGAAGCAGGCTGCTCCGCGCACGTCAGAATTCATCGCAGCGCGGAAGGCAAGGTGTCCGCCGA
>CAYVSQ010000450.1:0-6245 GCA_964453815.1 uncultured Acidobacteriaceae bacterium
TCGATGTGGAGACCGCATATGCCTCCATCGATCGCCATCGTTTGGCCGACGATCGCCCTTATATCTACCGGACTCACGATGGCGGGAAGACCTGGCAGAACGTTGTGAAGGGAATTCCGGAGGGGGCCTTCGTCAACTCGGTGAAGGAAGACCCTAAACAAAAGGGGTTGCTGTATGCCGCAACCGAGCTTCGGGTCTATGTCTCGTTCAACGATGGCGACCAGTGGCAGCCGTTGCAGAACAATATGCCTGTGACCTCTGTGCGGGACATCGTCGTACATGGTGACGACCTCGCTATTGCTACCTATGGGCGCGGCTTCTGGCTAATGGATCAGATGACGGCTCTACGTCAGCTTGCCGCGAAGGGCAACCAAATCGAGTCCGAGGCTGCGTATCTCTTTGTTCCGGGAGAGACGTATGCGATTCACAACGGCAGCATGAACGGCACGCCACTTCCTCACGAAGAGGCGCAGGAGCTGAATCCTCCCGCGGGTGTATTGGCGTACTACTGGCTGAAGTCGGCACCTTCGCAGCCGATCAAATTGGAGCTTATCGATGCGAGCGGTGCCGCGAAGGCCTGTGTCGCCAGCGACACTCCGGTGAAGCCGGTGGATACGGAGGCGATCAATGTGCAGGCGATATGGGAGCAGCCGACTCTGCCACCTTCCTCCTCGACCGGGATGCACCGCATTGCGTTGAACGTTGTCCCGCCTCGCGGTTTCGGACGGCGCGGCCCTGTGACTCCACCACCAGCCGATGCGTGTCATCCTGCGGGATCGCCTCCGCCCGCGCAGGAAGACTCGCAGGCTCGCAGAGGGCGCGGCGGTCCTGCCGGCTTGCAGCCCGGAGACTACACAGTACGTCTCACCGTGGACGGCAAGACGTATACCCAGCCGGTTACCATACACCCCGACCCGCGCAACCTGTCCCAGGGAGCGGACGCCGCATTGGGTGGCGAGGATGACGACCTGTAGCAGTAATAGCCAGGATGCGAGAGCCTCGCATCCTGGCGTTCCTTCATCTGAAAATTTCATCTTTTTTCCACAAACCTGCGTCTAAACCCGACACCCCTGCGTCTCTGAAGCAAAAAATGAACAATCTTGTGAAGCGAACCCTGTACCTCGCCTCTCTCTGTGTTGCGTCTGGTCTGCTTAGCGGTGCGCTCCATGCACAGCAGGTCGATCCCTCGTTTTACGCTGGTATGAAGTGGCGCTCGATCGGCCCTTTCCGCGCTGGACGTGTCTCCGCGGTTGCTGGAATTGCGGGTAACTCGGCGGTTTATTACATGGGGAGTCCCGGTGGCGGCGTGTGGAAGACGGTCGATGGTGGCGTGGTGTGGTCGCCAATCTTCGACCAGATGAAGGTTGCTTCTATCGGAGCCATCGTCGTCGCACCCTCAAATCCGGATGTGATCTACGTTGGTACGGGCGACGTGAGCATGGTTGGCGCTGCTGTGAATATGGGGAACGGTGTCTACAAGTCCATTGATGCCGGGCGGACCTGGAAGCATGTCGGTCTGGCCGAGACCGAGCACATCGGCGCGATGTGGATCGATCCAAAAGATGCGAATGTGGTGTTCGTTGCGGCGCTGGGCAAGACGTTTTCGCCGAATCCGGAGCGTGGGGTTTTCAAGACGACCGATGGTGGCAAGACCTGGCGCAAGGTGCTTGCCGGAGATGATGAGACCGGAGCGATCGACGTAGTCTTCGACGCCACGAATACGAAGATCGGATACGCAGCGCTGTGGCACCACTACTGCAAGCCCGGCGACACCCAGGATCTGATCAACGGCACGAAGGGCGGCGCGATCTACAAGACAGTCGACGGGGGAGAGAACTGGACATTGTTAAAGTCGCCCGGGCTGCCCGCGGGGGAGATGAGCCGTATCGGTGTTGCGACGACGTCGGGAGGTCAGCGGGTGTATGCCGTTATCGCCGGGGCCCGCGGCGAAGGCGGTTTCTATCGCTCCGACGATGGTGGCGACAGCTGGAAGAAGAGCACGAACGATACGCGCGTCACCGGCAGCGGCTACTTCAGCCGCGTCTTCGTCGATCCGAAGGATGCGGATACCATTTACGTTGCGCAGACATCGCTCTATCGTTCGGTCGATGGCGGCCACACGTTCATCTCGTTCAAAGGCGCGCCGGGTGGCGACGACAACCATGCACTGTGGATCGACCCAGCCGACCCGTCGCGCATGATCATGGCGAGCGACCAGGGCGCAACGATCAGCATGGACTCGGGCAAGAGCTGGAGTTCCTGGTATAACCAGCCCACAGCGCAGATCTATCACATGTCGACGGATAACCGTTACCCATACTGGGTGTACGGCACCCAGCAGGATTCGGGTAGCGTCGGTACGCTAAGCCGCGGTGACTATGGCGCGATTACGTTTCTTGATTGGGATCCTGTCGCGGCCTATGAGTTCGGCTATATCGTGCCGGATCCACAGGATCCCAACATGATCTACGCTGGTGGTCCGGGGCGCGGTCTCGTGCTCCTCAATCGTGCGAACCGTCAAGTCCAGACGATCTCTCCCAATGTTAGCCGCGATGGGGACTTTCGTATGGCGCAAAACCCTCCGCTGGCCTTCTCGCCGCAGAATCCGCACATCTTCTACGAGGGTACGCAGTTTTTGATGGAGACGCGCGACGCAGGGACGAATTGGAAGAAGATCAGTCCGGACCTGACAGCACGGCAGGGAAGCGAGGCCGTTAACGCGAAGGAAAAGGAAGAGGCAAAGTCCGACGAGCAGCAGGACAAGCGGCTGCGCACCAAAGAGGCAAACGAGACGCTGACGCCGCCGAACCGGAGCGCGATCAATACCTTTTCGCCGTCGCCGGTTGCAACTGGGCAAATCTGGGTTGGCACAACAAATGGCCTCGTGCAACTGACCAAAGACGCCGGTGCAACGTGGCAGACCGTAACACCTCCAGGGCTTACCCAGTACACGAACATCAGCATTCTTGAGTCGTCGCACTTCGACGCTGCGACCGCATACGCGGCAGTGGATCGACATGAAGAGAACGACTTCAAGCCACATATCTATCGCACGCGGGACCTTGGAAAGACGTGGGAGCAGGTCGCCAGCGGCATCGCGGACGGCGACTTCGTCCGCGTGGTGCGCGAGGACCCCAGGCGAAAGGGGCTACTTTATGCGGGCACAGAGAATGGCGCTTACGTCTCGTTCGACGACGGCGACCATTGGAGCTCCCTGCAACTCAATCTACCGACAGCTTCAGTGCGCGATCTCCAGATCAATGGCAACGATCTTGTCGCTGCCACCTATGGCCGCTCGTTCTGGATCCTCGACGATATCAGCCCCTTGCGACAGATCAATTCGAAGCTTCTTGGCCAGCCGACATTTCTCTACAAGCCTGGCAAGGCGCTGCGCGTGCATCTTGATCTCAACGGCGACACGCCGATTCCACCGGAGCTGCCCGCAGGTCAGAACCCTCCAGACGGAGCTTTGATCGACTACTACCTGAAGTCCGCGCCTCAGGGCGACATCTCGTTGGCGATCTACGACAGCAAGGGTGGACTGGTACGCGAGTTATCGTCGAAGCCTAATGAAGATGTCAAAGAACCGCCACCGAATGTTCCCGACTACTGGCTGGCTCTTCCGCAGCCCCTGACGAAACAGGAAGGTGAAAATAGGTTCGTCTGGGACCTGAGGTACGCGCCACCGCTCGCGCTTCGTCACCAGTATGCGATCTCAGCGCTTTATCAGAACACTCCCGCAGATCCCCAGGGCGGCCTTGTTGTGCCCGGGATGTATGAAGTGCGACTTACCGTCGAAGGCAAAGTTTATAAGCAGCCGCTTGAAGTCACGCTCGATCCGCGGGTTTACGTTACAGCTGAAGCGCTCAATCATCAATTAGACCTTCATCGTAAGGCGTCTGCAGTGATCACGGCGACGTACAACTTTTATCATCAGTCGCTTGTTCTGCGCGAAGCCATCGCGGGCGATGAAAAGAAGCTGCAGAATCAGGACCAGGACACGGTGAAAACGCTACGCGACTTCGACATGAAGGTTGGGCGCCTGCAAGGTGCCGAAGGACGCGGTGGCGCTCCAGGGGCTGGCCGCTCTGTTCCCAGTTTCATGATGGCGAACCAGCAGATGGGCTCCCTGGCCACCGTCGTTGATAGCTCGGACAGTGAACCTACGCCCGCTATGGAGACAGCCTACCGCGACTACTGCCACGATCTCGCTTCGGTGGCGGACAAATGGAACGGGCTGATCAAGCAGGATCTCCCTGTGCTCAATGATCAACTGGCAAAACAAAAGCTGTCAGCACTGCCGGCCGTAGAGATTGCTCTGCCCGCGGAGTGTCAGTGATTCATCGTCTCTCACAATGATCACGAATCACGGGTAAGGAACTTAGTCGAATCAGATTTTCGTTAGCGAAACATCAATTTTGTGTTATCAATGTAGAACCTAAGATTAACGAACAGTTAACGAAGCTTTTCAGATGAAGATCTCTGAAGAGATGCCCTTTGTGTGTTTATTCAACCACCGTGCTGCTGGATGCGTCGTTTTCGGCGTAGAACGTGGACCCGAGTTCCTCTAAGGCTCACACCGCAGCTACACAGATAAAGCTTTAGAAACCGACTCACCTTGCAGGAGGCCAGCGTTTTGAAACGTGTATCTGTTGTCCTATTTCTTTTGATCACTCTTTTGGGTCTTACACCAGCATTTGCCCAGACCAGCACAACCGGCGCAGTAGCTGGCGTTGTTACGGATCAGACGGGAGCCATAGTTCCGAGCGCCACTGTTGTCCTTACCAATGTTGCCACCGGCGCTGTGCAGCAGACGAAAACGAGCGGCTCGGGGGACTACCGTTTTGACCTTATACCGCCGGGTAATTATGTCATTTCTCTCAGTCAGCCAGGGTTCGCGAGGTTAGAGTCGCATGTTGCCGTCGCAAACGCGCAGGTCTTGGGTGCTGACCTCAAGTTACAGCTCGGGACCAATACGGAGCTGATCAACGTGGACGCCGTCGCCTCAACGTTGCAGACGGAGAACGGAAACGTTGCTACGAACGTGAATCAGACCCAGATCGAAGAAGTCCCCAACTCCGGCAATAACATGACCTACGTGACCCGCATTACGCCGGGCATGGGAACGGGTTTCGGGGTTTCGGGCAGCACGACGCTGTACACAGTCGATGGCATGCGTAACAACGATCCCTATAACAATGCCGGAAACTCGGGCGCATCGAACCTGATGATGGGTATCAATAACGTGGAGGAAGCTACCGTCACGGGTAATGGATACTCTGGCCAGTTCGGTGGACTCGTAGGCGCACAGGTAAGCTTCGTCTCCAAGAGCGGCAGCAATCGGGTCCACGGCGACGCTTCGTGGTTCTGGACCGGTCGTTCGCTGGTGGCGAACAACTGGTTCAACGCCCACACCAACACGCCCCGGCCTTTCGAAAATGCGAATATGTGGTCGGCATCTATCGGCGGTCCTGCGATCAGGAACAAGCTCTTCTTCTACGTGGATACAGAGGGACTTCGCGCTGTTCTGCCATCGGCCTCGACCACGGTTTTGCTTCCATCGACGGGACTTCAGAACTATACTTTGCAGACTCTCGCGAACAGCGGTCTGTCAAAGTCGATTCCGTTCTATCAAAACATGTTCGCGACCTACAACGCTGCGGCTCAGGCACACAACGCAAAACCAGGCAACCCAAGTGCAACCTCGAGCATTGCCCAGACGACTGGATGCCCCACAACCATTCTTTCGGATAGTGACGCCACCGCAGTTGGAAACGGCCAAGCACTGGCAGCGGGCGGTACTGCGCCGGTGATTCCCGGAGGCTGCGCAAACTACTATCAGGGCTCGGCAACCAACTTCGCCAACGAATGGCTTCTCATCTCGCGTGTTGACGCCAACATCGGCGTTCATGACAAGGGCTTCGTCCGCTATGAGCATGACACGGGCAGCCAGCCCACGACGACCGATCAGATCAGCCCTCTCTTCAGCGCGATCAGCATCCAGCCCCAGCACTCAGGTCAGCTCAACGAGACCCATACTTTCGGATCACGCGTTGTCAACAACGCGATCCTCTCCGGCATGTGGTACGGCGCGCTCTTTGGACCATCAAACCTGAATGCAACACTTGCACTCTTCCCCGCACAGATGTCCTTTGGCGACGGAGCGTTCACCGGTCTTGGAGGCAGCAACGCTTCCTTTCCCACTGGACGTAACATCACAACCATCCAGTTGCAGGATGACGTAG
>CAYVSQ010000451.1:0-6570 GCA_964453815.1 uncultured Acidobacteriaceae bacterium
AAGTCGGTGGCCGCAGTGGGGTCCGTATGGGTGGTGGTCTCGGTCGTCATCCGGTGCTCCTGTTCAGCATCTGGCATAGGCAATTTCAGGTTTTCTACCGTAATGATAAGGATACAGGGTGTCGTTCTATTTAAGGGAACAGACACAAGTGTTTATCAACCGGTATTGCGGTAAGACTGGAATTGCCGCGCTTGTTATTTCATGTTGGCGCATAGGTCTGTACGCTTTGGACGCGCGTGCGGTTCCAACGGGATCGAACCAGTGGGAATTAGGAACCGGAGGAGGAATCACTGTCCTTCGGCGGCGCGATGGGCGTCGTATCCCGTTTCACCATGGCATTGTTCTTGAGATCGCGCAGGACATGGAAGGTTCCGGTCACGATTTCATCGCCCGGCTTCACCCCGCTGGTGACTTCGATATCAGTGGTACCGGTGATGCCGGTGGTGACGGGAACAAAGCGGGCGCGCAGCTTGCCTTTTTCATTTGCCACTATGAACACGCCTTGGACCTGCTTCTCAGCTGGATCGGGCACAGCATCTGATTTTGCGCCAGCGACTGGTGGAGCGCGCATAGCGAGCGCCTGAATGGGGATGGCGACCACGTCGTTTTTCCGTGCCGTTTCGATCTTAGCGGTTGTCGAGAGACCGGGACGGAGTCCTTCGGCGGGCGAGTCAATGGTGATGACGACTTTAAAATCCTTGGCTTCTTCCTGACCGCTGGTGGTCTGACTGGTGGCGACGCCGGTAGAGCGCAGCAGTGCCTGGTCGCCGACTTCCGTGACGTGTCCCTTGAAGACTTTTCCGGGTAGCGCGTCCACGGTAACGTCGGCGGACTGACCCAGCGCCACGTTGACGATGTCGGTTTCGTCGACCTTAACTTCGGCGGTGATGACAGACATATCGGCCAGGGTCATCAAGGTGGAGCCTTGGGCGTTTTGAATGCCTTCGACGACGGTTTCACCTTCGCGAACAGGCAAGTTGGTTACGATGCCATCAAACGGCGCAACAGCCACGGTTTTGCCAAGAAGGTCGATGTTGGCGCGCAGCGTAGCTTCCTGCGTATTCAGGTGCCCGCGTCCGGATTGCGTTTGGGCCTTGGCCTGAACGACGGCCGCGTTGGCCTGCGCTAGAGCAGCAACGGCTAGATCGTATGCGGCTTTCTTGGCATCAAAATCTTGCTTTGCCATGACCTGGGCATCGAAGAGGCCCTTGGCGCGGTCGAAATCGAGGCGCTTCTGTTCAAGGTCAGCCTGTGCATGCGCAACGTTGGCTTCCTGCGTTTTTTCGGCGGCCACGTAGGCAGCTATATCGGTCTGGGCGGCGGCAATCGAGGCCCTTTGACCCTCGACGTTTGCGCCTTGCTGGACGTTTTCAATGCTGGCCACTTCCTGACCCTTTACGACTTTGTCGCCTTCTTTTACATAGAGATGCGTGATGCGCCCAAAAGCGGTAGCTCCGAGGTTGACGTAAGTTTTCGGCTTGATTTGCCCCGTCCCGCTGACCGTCGAGACCAGGTCTTTCCGGACCGCTTTGCCGGTAATCACCTTGGTGTACCCGGATTGAGCGCGGACTACCGTAAAGCCAACGATGGCTGCCAAGGCAAGGACGACAACAACGGCAATGATAATTTTCTTCAAGCTCATTTCCCTATGGGAGGATTTGCCAACATCACCTTCGGGCGGAACTACGCAAAACGGGGACGAATGGTTCCCGGTTTGGTTTAGGATCGCCAGCGATGCCGATGGGGGTTCAGCAGCGAATTCAATCACAATGATATCAGGCGGGCGGGCGGATTCTTTACCACCCGGCACCGTTCGGGACAGAACACAACATGATGATGGCAATTGCTTCAGCAGTGAAGAATCGAATACGACCGCTTGTATCTGCCGTTGCGAGTCCGTAAAATCAGAACGCTGGATAGGAGCAGTTAGCGGCGTATGTCAAAGGGACGTTTTTCCTTCATTCTTGCAGTTGCGTTCGGTACGCTTGCGGCAATTCCGTGTATGCAGGGCCAGCAACCCGCCCAGACCGGATCGCAGGCCGCACCGGACTCTCAAAATCAAGACCCTTTGAAACGGCAACTTTCCGACAAGGAACGCTTCAAGCAACAAAAGGAACTGAAGCAGGAGTTGCACGGAAGCTATAAAAAATGGGTTGACGAAGATGTCCACTGGATTATTACCGACCAGGAACTGAAGGCTTTCAAAAGTCTGAGTAACGATGAGGAGCGCGATGCTTTCATCGAGAATTTCTGGCAGCGGCGCAATGCGAATCCAGATTCTCCCGAGAATGAATTCCGAGAAGAGCACTACCGGCGTATTGCTTATGCGAACGAGCACTTCGCTGCCGGCAAGCCGGGCTGGAAAACCGATCGCGGACACATGTATATCTCGTTTGGAAAGCCGGACAGCATCGACGCGCACCCCAGTGGCGGTATGTATGACCGTCCGGTGGCAGAGGGAGGCGGACAGACATCGACCTTTCCCTTCGAGATATGGCATTACCGCTATCTGGAAGGCGTCGGCGATAACATCGACATTGAATTTGTCGATACCTGCATGTGCGGCGACTACCACATGACGATTGACCGCTCGGAGAAGGATGCGTTGCTCCATGTCCCGGGAGCAGGTGCGACACTCTACGAGCAGATGGGCATGGCCAAGCAGTCGGAGCGCTTTACCGGGGGAATAGAGAGTCTTGGTAAGGGCCCGAGCTCTTCGATGAGTCAGAGCAAGCAGTTCGATCGTATCGAGCAGTTCGCGAAGCTACAGGCGCCGCCGACGGTCAAGTTCAAGGATTTAGAATCGTTTCTTAGCAATCACAAATTATTGACAGGTCCAATTTTCCCGTTCGATGTGCGGACAGACTTCGTGAAGGTGACCGACGACACAGTACTAGTGCCGGTTACGCTGCAAATCAAGAATCGCGATATCACCTTCAACACGAAGGACGGCGTTTCGAAAGGCCAAGTGAACATCCTGGGCCGCGTTTCCACGATCACCGACCATATTGTGCAGACATTTGAAGAGACGGTGGAAGTGGAAGAGCCAGCTGAATTGCTACCCCAGACCCTGGATCACTCCGAGCTTTACTGGAAGGCACTACCATTGCGGCCAGGGCGGTATCGCATCGATGTGGCGATCAAGGATGTAAACAACGTCGACCACGTTGGCGTGTGGGCGCAGGGCATTACGGTGCCGAAGTATGACGATGACCGGCTGTCGGCCTCATCGTTGATTCTGGCGGACAAGATGGAGCGTGTGCCTTCGAAACAGATCGGCACCGGCAACTTCATTATCGGCAACACCTACATCCGGCCGAGGGTGACTGCGAATGCGGCGACGCCGGTCAGCTTCCATCGCAACCAGAAGTTGAATTTCTGGATGCAGGTATACAACCTTGGCATCGACGAGAAGAGCAAGCAGAATTCGGCCAAGATTACATATCAGATTATCGATGTTGCGTCGAACAAGGCGCTCCTGGCTACCGAAGAAGATTCGAAGAGTCTCAGCGCGAATTCCGATCAGGTGACGGTGGAAAAGAGCCTCCCGCTTGCCAGCCTTCAGCCGGGGAAGTACCTTGTGAAGATAATGGTGAATGACAGCATCTCGAAACAGGAGATTGCGCAGTCGGCACCCTTCACCGTAGAGTAATCTGAAAACCTGGATGAGCGGCCGGAGAGCCGCGAGGTCCAAACGTCATTTTGGAGCAAGCCAGGGAGCACAAACGATTGAATCAGTGAATCGAAGATTTTCCATAGTCGCCCCCGTTCTTGCGCTGCTTCTAGTGGCCCTGTCATCTCCCGCCTATGCTCTTGCTGGTGGAGCGGTGAGCGGTGTGGTGCGCGATGGCAAAGGTACGCCCCAGATCGGCACGCTCGTTCAATTGCTGAGGCCCGATCTTTCCGTCATTGCGCAGACATTTACCGACGATCATGGCCGGTACGAATTGGCTGCTGTATTGCCTGGCATCTATGGACTAAAGGCCACCGGGTCACTCTTCCTGCCCACCCTGCGCGAAAATCTGCACATCGCCGCCAGCTCGAAGCTCGTTGTTAATCTGACGCTCAGCACGCTGTATGAGGCGTTTCGCTGGCTGCCCGCACAGCCTCGACAGGCAGATGAGCCTCAGGATGACTGGACATGGACGCTTCGCCTGTCGGCCAACCGGCCGCTGCTCCGTATGCTGGAGGATGGACCTCTGGTGGTTGTGACGGAAGCGGAAGGTCAAAATCCGGCCCTCAAGGCCCGGGTGACGATTCGCGGCGGCGAGAGCAGTTTTGGAGATGGTGGCGTGCATCATGGTTTCGAGATGCGGCGGTCGAATGACGACTCGCGCCAGCTCATTCTGCGGGCGGATTTGAGCCAGGCGGAGGATCCGGCACTCAATACGGTGGTGGGCTACGAGCAACAACTGGCGCCAGGCGGAACTCTTCGCACAGTCGGGGCCTTTGTCGATCGCCCGGAAATTGCTGGCGGTCCTGACACACAGGGTCTGCAATCGATGGTGCTGCGAACTGCCGAAACCATGACGTTAACTGAAGCCATCGATGCCGAGGTGGGCAACGAGATCGAAGCAGTTCACTTGGGGACAACGGCGTTTGCGAATCATCCTTTTGCGGCTCTTCGTGTGCATGTCGGCGATGCGACGTTTTCCTACAGGGTAGCGACTGCGCCTGGTATGCAACAGGCAGATACAATCGATCGGGCAAGCACGCTGCCGCCAGCGATCGCCCAGCGTAACGGACAGCTCCTGCTGGAGCATGGGTTGCACCAGGAGCTTGCATATGCGCGTGCGACCGGGAATCTGCGTGTTCGAGTTTCGGCTTTCCATGACCGAATCGACAACCCCGTGGTCAATGGCGGAGGGATAATCTCGTCGGCGGATTGGAAGAGTGGCGACATACTGTACGACTCCTCCACCGGAGCTTTGAAGGTGACCGGCGAGAATTTTTCAGGAGTTGGAGTGTTTGCCGAACTCAAGGAGATGCTGCCAGAGGGCACTTGGGTCTCGGTCAGCGCAGCTACGGGAGCCGCCTTGACGATGGAGGCGCAGCCCATGCCCATGACTCTTGAAAATGGATTGCTCAGCCTGAGGCCGCGGCGGGCAGAGATGGTTTCGGTGGCATATGGCGGCAAGCTGCAACATGCCCGCACGCAGTGGCAGGCATCATATCGATGGCAGCAGCCGGGCACGCTCACGGCTGTCGATCCTTTCGAAACCAATTTGCACGACCCGTATCTGAGTTTTTTCCTGCGTCAACCGATCCATTGCAGAGGAATCCTCCCGGATGGTTTTGAGGCGCTGATCGATGTAAGGAACCTGCTTGCGCAGGGCTACAGGCCCTTTGTTACCAGCGATGGCAGCGTGCTGTATTTTGCAGAGACCTCGCGCGCCGTCGAAGGCGGCTTGTCGTTCTCCTTCTGAAGTCATCGTTCCACTTAAGGGAAGGAAACCAGAGCAATTTGTGATATATTTCTTGAAGCGCAAGAGGTTTCTTACATGCGCTCCCACCCAGTTCTTGTGCAGATGCCTACCTTGGCACACCTATGGACGCGTAGCTCAACTGGCAGAGCATTCGACTCTTAATCGACAGGTTGAAGGTTCGATTCCTTCCGCGTCCACCATCATTCTAAAAGACTTATAATTAATAGCTTGAAGAATCTCCGATTACTGTGGGGGATTATGGGGGGAACACAACGGCTTTTTTGCGGTAGCTCCCGCTGCTATTTCTTCATCGGCGTAAAGTCGGTGATACGCTAATCAAAGAGCATAAAGCAAAACGCATTTGGCTTTATGCTTATTCATTTGAGAAAAGCGAGTTTGCCCCAAACAGAGTATGAAGCCATTTATTCCCCAGAAACTTCGATCCTGGAAGTTTCGTGGGAGCCGCTAATCCCATTGATCGGCCTAGCCAACCGACGTCTCGCCGAATACAACGGTGTTCTCTATTCCCTACCGGATCCGGCAATACTGCTCTCACCTCTCACCACGCAAGAGGCAGTCCTTTCCTCCAAGATTGAAGGCACCCAAGCAACTTTAGGTGAGGTTCTGAAATATGAGGCAGGCGAGGAGCCCACACAGGAATCCCGCCGGCAAGATATCCAGGAAATCATCAACTATCGCCGCGCGCTTCGCGAAGCAGAAGAGGAGCTGAAGACACGCCCATTCAATCTTAACCTGCTTCTTCGGCTGCACAGTACACTGCTGAATAGCGTTCGCGGGAGAAACAAAGCCCGTGGCCAATTTCGGGACCAACAAAATTGGATTGGCGCTCCCGGTAGCTCAATCGACGAAGCCCAGTTTGTGCCGCCAGCTCCTGGAGACGACTTCAAGAATGCTCTCTACAATTGGGAAGCCTACTATCACATGGAAAGGCCAGACCCACTTGTACAGCTTGCGGTAATCCACGCGCAATTTGAAATTCTTCATCCCTTCCTCGATGGCAATGGTCGACTCGGCCGAATCCTCATTCCGCTGTTCTTATATGAGAAGAGTATTCTCTCCCGGCCGATGTTCTATCTTTCCGAATACCTCGAGGGAAATCGAGACGTGTACATCGAACGTCTTC
>CAYVSQ010000452.1:0-6182 GCA_964453815.1 uncultured Acidobacteriaceae bacterium
TGCCACTACGACGGCAAGCAGGTCATCAATCTCGCCTCGAACAACTACCTCGGTTTGACGGCCCACCCTAAGCTTCGGGAAGCCGCCATCCAGGCCATCAAAGATTACGGCGTCGGTTCCGGAGCCGTCCGCACCATCGCCGGAACCATGAAGATCCACATGGAGCTCGAAGAAAAAATCGCGGCCTTCAAAAATGTCGAAGCCTGCGTCGTCTTCCAGAGCGGATTCACCGCCAACGCCGGAACCGTCTCCTCGATCCTCGGCAAGGAAGACTTCATCCTCTCCGACGAGCTCAACCACGCCAGCATCATCGACGGCGCGCGCCTCTCCCGCGCCAAGATCAAGGTTTTCCGCCACAAAGACATTGCCCACGCCGAAGAGCTCCTCAAAGAAGTCGCGACCGAGCCGGGCCGTAAGCTCCTCATCACCGACGGAGTCTTCTCCATGGACGGCGACATCGGGCCGGTGGACAAATTATGTGATCTCGCCGAAAAATACGGAGCCATCATGATGGTCGACGACGCCCATGCCTCGGGCGTCCTTGGTCGCAACGGACGTGGGTCAGTAGATCACTTCCACTGCCACGGCCGCGTCGACGTCCAGGTGGGAACCCTCTCGAAAGCCATCGGCGCCATCGGCGGCTATGTCTGCGGCTCGCGCGACCTCATAGACTTCCTCTACCACCGCGCCCGCCCGTTCCTTTTCTCGACCTCGCATCCGCCGTCCGTCACCGCCACCTGCATCGCGGCCTTCGATCTTCTCGAACAGGAACCAGAGCGCATCGAGCGCCTCTGGGACAACACCCGCTACTTCAAGGCCGAGCTCGGCCGCGCGGGATTCGACATCGGCGGCGTGACCACCCCCGCCAGCGAGACGCCAATCACGCCCATCATCGTCGGCGACGGCCGCCGAACCATGGAACTTTCTCGTGCCCTCTTCGACGCCGGTGTGATGGCCACCGGAATCGCCTTCCCAACTGTACCCGAAGGCAAAGCCCGCATCCGCACCATCATGACCAGCGAACACACCCGCGCCCAGATTGACCAGGCCTTGGACATCCTCGAAAAGACCGCCCGCAAACTGGGAATCCTAAGCTAAACAGCATCAACTATCGTTGCCAGTGGTGGCGACGCGCCTGGTGCGAACCGGCGCCGGACTATTTTAGAAGCTGATCTTCAGGATCTGCCCGTTTTGTCCCACGAACCATCCGGCCTCGGGATCCGCGAAGGCCACGCCCCAGTAGCCGCTTACACCTGGTATTGAGAACCACGTGCGACCTTCGTCTGGGGTCCAGGCGGCTTCGCCTGTGTTGAAGTTTGGCTCTTCGTCTGCGGTAATCACAACAGCGCGGTCGCGCTCGTCGCCAAATTCTTCATGTTCGCCATGCCGGTTGCCGCGAATATAGGCCAGGCCGAAAACAGCACCGTCGACGGGCGGCTTGGCAGTAAGCGTCCACGATCGGCCGCCATCATCGGACCTTGCCGTCTCCGCGCTGGCGTTTGAAGCCAGGTCGCCGCCGCCGAGTATCCCGTGCCACGGATCGCGGAAAGCCACAGAGATCCCGCCAGCGCTGGGCGAACTGACCAGCGGAGTGTCATACGCGTTCCAGTTGTCGCCTCCATCTCTTGTGGCCAGGATTCTTGCGACAGTCGAGCCGCCGGTAGCAATCCAGGCATTGCGTTCTCCCTCGGTCGCGACGCAGGTTCCGCTTGCCGCAAAGGAGGCTTCGCCCACCAGCGCGGGCGGCATGTTGGCGGCGATGGAGTGCCAGGTGGTTCCGTTGGTCGTGCGAATATCGGGAAATACCCCGTTCACCGAATCGCTGTGCGCGATGCCGCGGTAGGGCGTCCAGAAGGCAAAGCAATCATAGAAGGCATTCTCGGTCTGGTTGGTGAACTGGATCGTCCATGTAGCACCACCGTCGACGGTCTTGTAGATGCGAAAGTCGGTCGTGTTGGCCCCGATGGACATCAGGTAGGCGACCTTGTCGCTTACGCCCTGGACATCGCGGAATTGCAGGTTTTCAGCGCCCGGCACGACCGCGGCTTTCCATGTTTCTCCACCATCGGTCGTGACCACATACGTGCCGCCGGTTCCCGCGGCCCACACCACGCGGGAGTTAACCGGGCTGACAGAAATGAGAAGCTGCGTCGTGCCGCTCTTCTGCGGAGTGAGCCTGGGTTGATGACGTTTCCAGCCTTCCTGCGCGAAGCCAGCAGTTACGCAAAGGGCTATCAGGAAAAAAGCGAATGTACGTTTCGGCATCGGAGTTCCTCGGGGTCGGAAATTCGAAGCAGAGGCGGAATATACGGACGCGCAAGGCGTCAGCCTCTGGAGTCGACCGAAGATATCCTGAGACCAAACGAAAGTCAACAGTGAACCGCACAGTGAACCGCACAGTGAACCGCACTTCGCTGCCGCTGGAGGCAGCCACGGCAACGCGACTCACTTTTCCCGATCCATGCGCGATTTCATCGCGCATCCTCAGTTAGGCCGCCGACAGACCCAGACATTCATCCCTCCAATCAGCGCCTCGTCACAATGTAGAGCGCGTAATTACTTTGCGGTCCACATTCCTTCATCGCACGGCTAACATGGCCCGTGAATTCAGCCCTTTCACAGGGAGCCAAGCCCATGCGAAGCCTTTCCATCTTTGCTTTATGTGTCTTATGCGCGTCGACAGTCGCGCTGGCTCAGGATGACGGTAAATCCCTCGACGCCGAAGCATCCCAGGCATACACGCAGCATGAGTGGGAGAAATCCGAGCAGCTCTACGGCCAGCTTGCGCAAGCCCACCCCGACGATGCTCACTTCTGGTATCGGTACGCAGTATCCGCGCAAGCCGACCAGCACTACGAGGCGGCGCTGCACGGCTTTACCGAGGCCAAACGAGCGGGGCAGGGAAAGGGACTTTCTTCCTCTCTGGTGGATTTCGACATAGCCTCAACGCAGGCCGCGATGGGACATGCCGACGAAGCCTTCGCGGCCCTCAAATCGTCGGCAGCGGCCGGATACAATCAGCCTGACAAGCTCGAAAATGACGCGGCCTGGAACTCTGCGCGTTCCGACCCGCGATTCGTCGCCGCCCTTGATCAGGTAAAGCGCAATCTCGCCCCTTGCAAATACTCGCTCGAGAGCAGGCAGTTTGATTTCTGGGTAGGAGACTGGGACGTCGTCAGCTCATCCGACGGACGCCCGGTCGGCAGCAGCCACATCGCGCAGGAACTCGGCGATTGCGTCATCTGGGAAAACTGGACTTCGGCCAGCCTGCCCTACGCCGGCAAGAGCTACAACGCCTACAACACCACTCTCAAACGCTGGGAGCAATTCTGGGTCGACAACTCGCAGGGGATGATCTTCTTCTACGGCAACCTCAAAGACGGCGTCATGGATTTCCAGACAGACGAGATCCCTCAGGCAAACGGAACAAAGATCAGGCGTCACCTTCAGTTCTTCAATCTCTCACCCGACACCGTCCGCCAGTTCAGCCAGCAGACCGCGGATGGCGGGAAGACGTGGACCGTGGAGTATGATTTCACCTACCGTCGCCGGAAATCTTAGCTGATTAACCCCTTCGCTCGAACAGTGACCAACCTGTTAAATGATGTGACATTTGCGGATTATCATCTGTTCCGGGCCGAGTCGCGCGTTCTGACCGGAAATATCCCTGCACCTGATCATTAACAAGCTAGACACCAGGATCTCCGTAGCCAGCGGGATAAGTTGAACTATAAATGAATGCCCGTTTTATAAATTTCTTCGTCCTATTGCCTGGAGCAATGTCACCGGGCGCGGATCGTCGATTCACTCATCGACAGGTCGATAAGCCCCGAGAAGTCTTATCCTCTGCTTTTAAAAGATGTGCTTAATTCCCCTGCCGACACCAGTGACGATCTTCGCGGTCCCCTTCGTCGTGCCGACGGCAATGTGGGTCCCTGCCGAGACGCCTCCTTTGCCCACCGACGTTGCAGCATCGATCGGGTGGAGTGTGACCAGGTCCACAGCGCCTTTGCCGGCGCCCGCCGCTAAACTCCCCGCGCCCTTGGCTGCGCCTTTAGCAATGTCTCCGCTGCCGCTCGCAACCTCGCCGCCTGCGCTGCGGCCCTTTTTCTCGCTGTGTGCTTTCTCGTGACTCTTACTCTGATCGGAACTCGATTGGCTCTGGACAGGCAAGGCAATAGCCAGCCCGAACAGCAGGAATGTGACCAGTCCGAATTTGGTTTTCACGGTTGTGCTCCGCTCGAATGCCGCCTCAAATAATGATGAAGCTTGACTCTGAAACATTCAACCCGAACAGAAAGAAATAGTCTCAACGTAATCAGCCGGATGTGTCCCATCGTCAACGTCCGAAATACCTGGCCAACTATTTCCTTCCAACCGCTGCAATTAGAAATAGAGAGAAAAAGAGGCCCCGGCTGCAGCGCAGCCGGGCCCTTTGTGTTGAAGGAGACACCTCAAGCACCGCGCAAACCTTTTAGAATCTGCCAACATTGGGTAACCAGAATCCAATGAATGATTGGCACGATGCTTCAAAATTCTGCCCGAAATATAGGGCAAATCCATCAAGTAAGCCGTTTAGAATCAAGGCCGTCTAAATAAGGCCAAGGTTTTCACGCGCTTGTCAACGCGAAGACGTGTAATAGCCATTGAATCAAACACTTGCCAAACTCTCGGGGGAGGTTACACCCCCGCAAGGAGCGAAATATGTGGCTCCCATTCATCGCTCCTATTGCCATTAATAGACGTAGGTGAAGGCAATTAAGGCGATTCCGGTATAGGTCCACTTCGCGCCTGCTGGATACATCGCTCCAAGCATCGTAAGGACAACTCCAAGTGCGTAGATGAATCGGATGAGGGGATCTTGCTCGTCTTGCTCATCCGGTTGCTGTGGGATGGTTGTAGTTGCCATATCTGCCTCCTGACACAAGCAGAATCGCACCGGTGGGGCTCGAGCGGCAGTATGCTTTGTCAGCAATCGGGGATGACGGATGTCACCCCGCGAAAAGACTTGCGGGATGGGGGAAGGGCGCGGCTTTAGCGGCCGAACGTTAGTAGTACAAATACTTGCGCCACTTCTGGTCGGAGTGCCCGATCATGCGCATGATGTGGCGGCTGGTATGCAGCGAGAAGGGCCGCGGCTCGCGCAGCAGTTTCATGTCGCGGAGTTCGTGCAGCAGCTGGTTGCCCTTGCGGCGATTGCAGTTGTGGCAGCACGCCACCAGGTTTTCCCATGTGGAGAGACCACCGCGTGAGCGCGGCTGCACATGGTCGAGCGTGAGTTCGGAGGAATGTAGTACCACGCCGCAGTATTGGCAGCTATTCCGGTCGCGCAGAAGGATGTTTTTGCGCGACAGGGCGCGGGTCTGGTGGGGAATACGGCGGTATTCGAGCAGCCGGATGACCGACGGCATGGGCATGCGCACGCGCGCGGCATGCAGAATGGCTCCCTGCTCTTCTTCGGTCTTGGCGACGCCCTTCAGAACCAGGACCAATGCCCGGCGCGCGCCGCAGATGTTGATGGGTTCATACGACGCATTCAGTACAAGCACGGGCGTCTGCAGGGCGGAGTTGAACCGGACGCGCGGCTCGGCGCTCTCCGCGTGCGGCAGGGTGTGACATTTGGCGAGCGATTTTTGCTTGCGTGCGTGAATCGTTGCTTTTCCCAGCGACATTCTCATCCCCCGTCTCCGTTTTACCCCCGTGCAAGCGCCCGCACCATCGTCCTCCATGCTTACTGCAGCGTCTTGCCTCCATCCCACTTAGCAATGTCCAGATGCATGAGGACATCGGCCACAGCCCCTGGCCGAAATGCCTCGATCTGCCGCCGTTGCGCCCGGGCAACGGTCGCCACCCACACCGTAGCCGCTCCGGCGCGCTTCAATACCTGGGAACAGGCCCGGGCAGGCGCCGCGGTGGTGTAAATATCGTCAATCAGCAGCACATCCCGCCCCCGTACCCAGGCGGGCTCGGAGACTGAAAAGGCGCCGCGCAAATTGCGCCGGCGCTCGTGAAGACTCAGTCCTGCCTGACTCTCAGTCGCGCGTTGCCGCGCAAGAACCCACGGGGCAGGTTCGCCCTCCCACTCCGGACGAAGACTGCGCATGGCCCGCACCGCCGCCCAGGCCAACAGCTCCGATTGGTTGACGCCGCGCTCTCTGCGCCTTGCCTTGAAGAGTGGCACT
>CAYVSQ010000453.1:0-7510 GCA_964453815.1 uncultured Acidobacteriaceae bacterium
TGGTGGCCGGTAAGTGTAGAGAAAACTTGACCGTCTTCGGCGTTCCATATCGTCACAGTACCGTAAGCGTTCGCGGTAGCGATATATCGGCTATCAGGTGAGAATGTCGCGTAGCTGATATCCACAGATCGGATTCCTGTCCTTCTCTCCCCTTCGATAGCGCGCCCCTCAAGCACTCTTAAAATTCGGCCGTTCTGCGCACTCCATATCCGGACGGTGTCGTCCGTTGCGACGGTCAAAACTTTATCGCCATCCGCTGAAAACTCTGCATGAAATACATCTTCGGTGTGCCCTGCAAGAGTGAAGAGGCACTTGGCATCGAGTGACGACCACAGCTTAGCTGTGTGATCCTCACTGGCACTAAGGATGCGTGTGTCGTCAGGGGAAAAACTTACCTCCCTGACGACGCCCCTGTGCCCTTCGAGCACATGCAATAGCTTGCCACTGGCCACATCCCAGACGCGCGCCGTATCGTCCATCCCAGCTGTCACAATACGCGTTCCATCATGCGAAAAGGATACATACCAAATTCCCCCGGTGTGCGCTGTGAGAATCGACTTGCGTTCGTGACCGTCCGTAGCGTCCCAGAGGCCGACGGTTCCGGTCAGGGGTATCCCAATCGGGGCGGGTCCGAGATCGTCATGTGAAGACTCAGTGTGTTGCAGTATTTCGCTGCTGGCCGTTGCTACATACCGATCGTCGGGCGAAAACTCGGCGTGCTCAATCATTCCCCGATGTCCTTTAAGCGTAAAGACCAACTCGCTACTTGCCGTCGTCCACAGTCGTGCAGAGCTGTCATATCCGGCCGTGACAATTCGGGAACCATCTGCAGAAAAAGCTACTTGACGCACTTGCTCTTTATGACCGCGTAAAGTTGCTAAGAGAGCACCGCTTGCGGTATCCCACACTCGGGCTGAAGAGTCCGCGCTCCCGGTGATCACGAAGCGGCTATCTGGCGAGTATGCGGCGACGTATATGCCGTCGGCATGTGCGTCAAGAGTTCGCATGAGGTGCCCGTTAGAAGAGCTCCAAATGTAGGCGATGCCACCGGTATCGGCCGTCATAATCTGACTACCGTCGGGTGAGTAGATCGCAAGCGTTGGGATGCCAGTTTGGTGAGCGAGTGTTAAACGTAGGCGTCCATTCACTGTCCACACACGGGCAATTTGGTCGAGACCAGTCGTCACGATCCCGGTGCCATCCGGTGAAAAATTGGCAATGATGATCGTGCTATCTCGGTGTTTCTCAAATTCCGCTCTTAGTTGGCCCGTGGATGCATCCCAAATCTTTACGGGTTCGTACGAACCCGTGGTCATAATGTTCTTCCCGTCAGGTGAAAAGACCGCCTGACCAACAGGCTTGTCCTGTCCGATGTCAAACAGCTTCGCGCCGGTGGCGGCGTTCCAAACAGCGGCTCCGATACCCGGAGCAGTAATGACGCGTGCCGCATCGGGTGAGAAAGCGGCCCACCCTCGGCTGAATCCCAGGACGCGGAGCAACTTGCCATCGGCAGAACTCCAGATACGAGCATTGCCTGCTAGCCCAGCGGTCACTATATAGCGGCCGTCCGGTGAAAATGCCGCATAAGACGCGTCACCCTTCAGAATAAATTTACGACGCCCATCGATTGCACTCCATACGGTCGTCGAGCTGTCGTAACTCGAGGTCAGGACCAGTTGGCTGTCTGGCGAGAACGCGGCGAACGGAGTTTCATCAGTACCGGTCAGTGTGGCAACCAGTTCCGGATATGCATCTGCAATCGCCTTATTGGCCTCTGGCGTTTTCGCTATGTGCCAGGACCGGAATGCCATGTTGAGAGCCGCCGGACGGTCAAGCGAAGCTTCTTGCTCGGCCTGGGCGGCTACCATCCGCGAGTCCGCCACTCTCAGATCTCGGCGCGCATTCAGCGCGAACCAAACGGCCGCAAGCGCGACCAGCAAAAAGACTACCGTAACGCTCGATAGGAGGCCAATCAAGAGTGTGCGTTGCGCTCGCTCTTCACCTCGCAGCTGGCTCCAATCGAGGCCTGGATAGAACCTCAGAAGAACCTGCTTCAGGCTCTCAACCAATTCTTCTCGTAACTCCGCCGCCCTCGGGTTGTTCAACATTCGAGACCGGTGCGTACTGAGCGACACCCAAAGCGGCGTCCTTGTCAGATGCTCACGCAGCGAAGGCGGAAGCAGGTTGTCTCGTACGTCTTCCCATGCATCGCCTTCACTATCTCCAGCTGTGATGATAATTAAGACTTCCCCGATCCTGGGCTTGGCGAACCAGTAACAAGCTTCCATTTCCATTCCGGGACTATTCGCGGCTTCAGGCGATGCAAAGACGATTAAATGAGTTGATCTGTCAAGGCGATCGAACAATTCCACTTCCAAGCTCGATCCTGCGGGAAGACAAGCTAGGTCGCGAAACACGTTTTTCGCCCGCAAGCGGTACCACGGACACAGGAACCTTTGGATTACCGACTGAATCAACGGCGCAGTCTTGGAGTCGGATCTCCAGCTATAGGACAAAAACGCATCGTAATGCGTAGCCGCATCGACCCAGAGCAGCCCGCGCAACCACTTCGGAACGAAGCGCCGGAGCGGTTTGGGCGAACCGAGGTCAAGAGAAGAGAGGCTATGATTCGAGTCGCGTTCACTATTCAGCACAATGATCAAGATTGTACTGACGCTTGCACGAACTGGCAGCGCCTATGTGACTGTGAGTAAAGCAGGGGCGAGGTGAATCCCCCTAGGATTATGAATATCTTTGCCAGAGGTAACTAAAATCCTGGTTACCTAAATGGAGCCGCCTGCCCTGTTCGGCGATTGGTTGAATGAACATGCGTTGAATAGGCGCCGTCGAGTTACTCAGAGAAAATAATTCCCATTGAGCCGGCGGCAGACACATGGTACGCTTCCGCGATTGCACTTACAGAACTATGCACGCGCTGAAACCGCAGATCACGATGTTTCGTCATAAGCGAGTGCATAGGATTGCGCCGGCCGTAGCCGGGGTACTTTCGTTGACGATCGCTGGGTGCGGCACAGGCATCAATTCTTCGTCGTCCTCGCCGACTTCACCATCAGGTACGATTCAATCCCAATCTCAGCCACCGACGGGGCCGATTCTCGGCTATGTCTGGGATGCGCCGAGCCAGTCTTTGCGCCCAATCCAGGGTCTAGCGGGAGCGTCGATCATCGGGGCTGCCACCATTTCCGCCCCCAGCCAGGGGACGAGCTTCATCGCCACCGCTACCTCGGGCGTATCCGGCATGGCATTGTTCCTCGATGCGAATGGCGGCATATTTCAAGGCTCTGTCACCGGCGGTCCGTTGACCAAGGTGGGGAGCGTGTCCGGTGCCACCTCGCTGATCCTTAGTAACTCCGGAGCCTACGCCGTAGTAACCGGAAAAAGCGCAGATGGTGCAAGCATAGCTTCCGTAATATCTGGATTACCCGCGTTCCCTTCGGCTCGTAACCTGAATTTGGCTTCGGCGGCTTCTGTCTTCGGCGCTGCAGCCAGTGATACAGGCACGGTCGCTCTGGCCACCGGCTCTAGCCAGGGCGATGTCTCGATCGTCGCATTTGTCGGACAGGCGGCTGGTGCACAACTTGCAACGACGCAGGTATTCGGCGGGATGCAGTTCGTCCCCAACAGCGATGAGCTGGTCGTCGCCGATGGCGGAAGTGGTGTGCTGACCGCGATTACCCGGGTGAATACAACGCCGTCTTCCTCGGCCTTGTCGCCCGCAGGAGGTATCACGGCGCCGGTGGCGCTGGACATCACGTCCAATGGCCGCTGGGTGGTGGCGGCCAACCATAATGGAGACGTGCTGCGAATCGATCTGACTGGCGTGGCTGCGGCGACCAAGATGCATTGCTCTTGCGCGCCGGGCCAGGTGCTGGCACTGAATGGGTCTGCGAATGGTGCGGGGGCGGCCACGACGGTGCGTCTGGTGACTGCCGCTGGTGGTCCGCTCTGGATTGTGGACGCTGGAAACGCTTCTCCGCGAGTTCTCTTTATTCCGGCAATCACGACGACTGGGACTCTACCTACGCTCATCCCCAAGAGTGCGATGTAGCCCCGATCTGTTTCGGCGACGGAGTGAAGTGCGGGCGGCAAGTCTCTGAGGGTTGTATGAGCGACACGGTGACAATTACCACCATGCATCTTCCAGGCACCGTCAAAGATCGGATCGCCAGGAGGAGGTTGGCACGCTTTGCTGTAATTGCGCTTTTTTTTCTCGCACTCGGCCAGGCGGTACTCCGGCCTGCGCCCGCGCAGGCGCAGACAGCCGTTTCCGAGAAGGTACCCTCGCCGCAACGCCACCCTGCGCAATACACTTTGGGACCCAGCACGCCGACAGTCGCCGCCATATACGGCGGACTACCGCTTAGTTTTGAGGCGAACCAGGGTCAGGCGGATCAACGGGTGAAATTCCTCGCGAGGGGACCAGGATATGGCTTCTACCTGCAAGCCAATGAAGCTGTCTTGGCCCTAAGCAAGCCAGTGCCACGCGCAGATAGAGCAAGAATGCAGGAGATCGCACATCGGCGGATGCTCTGGCCCTTTCTTAATGCCGCGCAGCGCAGAAGACTGGCAAAGATGTCGGCCAGCTTGCTTGGGACCGACACGCTACGAATGAAGTTGAAAGGAGCCAACCGTCAAGCGCAGGTGAGCGGCTCCGATGAGCTACCGGGTACTACGAATTATTTTCTCGGCAACGACGCCGCCCGATGGCGCACCCATGTGCCTACGTTCGCGAGAGTTCATTACACCGGCGTTTACCCGGGTATTGACCTGGTCTACTACGGCAATCAACGCAGACTCGAGTACGATTTCGTGGTTGCGCCACATGCCAATCCCAGGCAAGTCGAGCTGCATTTTTCAGGCGTGCAACAACTAAGACTTGACGACCTCGGCGATTTGCACATTTTGGGCAACAATGGAGAAGTTGCCTTCGAGAAGCCGGTCATTTACCAGGACGAGAAGGGCCAACGTGTCCCGGTCAAGGGCCGGTATGTCCTGATCGCAAACCACACGGTAGGCTTCAAAGTCGGAAAGTACGACCACAGCAAAGCACTGGTCATCGATCCGGCGCTGAGCTACTCAACTTACCTCGGTGGAAGCACAGATGACGCCGGAACTGCGATCGCGGTAGATGCCGCTGGCAGCATCTACGTCGTCGGGTTCACGTCGGACGCGGACTTCCCAGTCACCACGGGCGCATTCCAAACGACTAATACCGTGAACAACCTGGTTGCATACGTAGCCAAGCTCAATGCAGCCGGGTCTGCGCTTGTCTATTCCACGTATCTCGGTGGGACCACTAGCGACTCGCTTGTCTCGGAGACCGATGCTTTCGGAATCGCTGTAGATAGAGCGGGAAGCGCATATATCTGTGGCGAAACCTATTCCAGCGATTTTCCTGTGACTACGGGCGCATTCCAAACACAGAACAAGGGATTTGCCAACGATGCTCAAAACGCATTCATATCGAAGCTCAGCCCTGACGGCACGGCGCTGGCGTATTCCACCTATCTGGGCGGCAGCGGTTTAGCCATTACCACTGGCACTCTTGGCGCTAGCTTTTTCGAGGGTGATTCCCCGCTGCGAATGACCGTGGATACCGCGGGCAGCGCCTACGTTGTTGGGACCGCTTACTCGACTGACTTTCCTACTACCTCCGGGGCTTATCAACTCAGCAACAAAGCGGCCGCAAACTTTGCCTCGAACGCGTTCGTAGCCAAACTTAGTCCAAATGGAAGTTCGCTTGTTTATTCCACGTATCTTGGCGGGAGCGGCGTCAGTCCCAGCAGTCTGCCCATTAATGACGGTGAAGGCCGGGGTGAAGCAGGCTATGGTATCGCGGTCGACGCCGCTGGAGACGCCGCTGGAGAAGCTTATGTAACTGGATACACCTTTTCAGCCAATTTTCCGGTTACGGCCAACAGCTATCAGCAAGTCAACCACGGCACCGCAAATGTTGCTGCGAATGTGTTCGTGAGTAAATTCAACGCCACCGGTACCAGCCTGGTCGGCTCCACTTACCTGGGTGGCACAGGTAGAACGATCGGTGGAAACGGGGATCTGGATGTCTTGGATAATGGCGATGATGGCATTGGAGTGGCTCTGGATACTTCAGGCGATGCCTACGTAATTGGAGTTACCTCATCGACGGATTTTCCAACCAGTACAGGCGCATACCAGACGACGAACAAGGCCGCGACCAATCTTGCAACCAATGTTTTCGTCAGTAAACTCGATCCGACCCTCTCGACGCTGATGTATTCGACCTACATTGGCGGTAGCGGGATCGCGAGCCCAACTGCCGGCGATAGTGGTACGGGAGATTTCGGTACTGGGATCGCCATCGATACCGCGGGCGATGCTTACATCACCGGCGCTACCGAATCGCGCGATTTTCCTGTGACCAGCGATGCCTTTCAGTCCGGTCCACGCAGCGCCCAGACCGTCGATTCAGGGTTTTTCACCGAGGTCAACTCGAACGGAAGCGCTCTGCAATACTCTACCTACCTGGGCGGAAGCGGAGCCGGTGCCTACGGAGGAACCCAGTTCTCCTATTTTCAAGGGGACTTCTTTTATGACATCACTCTTGACGGATTCGCTAATGCTTATTTGACCGGATACGCCTATTCCTATGACTTCCCGGTCACAAAAAATGGGCTCCAGACAGTGAACAACGCCGGCGGCGGACCGGGTGGCAATTCCTTTATTGCGAAATTCGGGGCTACTGCCGGAGTCACCTTCCTCCCCACCACCACGACGCTATCTTCGACAACAGCGGGAGCCGATATTACCTTTACGGCCCTCGTGAAACCAGTTACCGCGACTGGAGTTCCGTCTGGGACGGTCAACTTTTATGTTAATTCCGTAAAGGCGACGACGGTCACACTCGACCCCACCGGGACCGCGACCTACACCACCAACCAACTTACGGACAGCCTTTACAACGTGATTGCCGCTTACTCCGGAGACGCAACCTACGGCGCAAGTGGATCCAGTGTCGGCCTGATCCCCGCGACGGGGCTTCCGGCGACGACTCTGACGCTGATTGCCAATCCCGCCTCAAGCGTTGTCGCGCAGAGTGTGACGCTTACGGCGACCTTGGCTCCCTTCAACGGCGATGGTTTTACCACCGACGGTGAGACGGTCACGTTTTTTAATGGGGGAGCGACGATTGGAACGGGGACGTTGTCCGGCGGCGTTGCAACATTCAGCACGAGCGCGCTCCCTGCCGGACTGGACATCCTGACCGCGTTCTATCCTGGAGACACAAATCTTGCGGCAAGCGCTTCACAGCCTTTGAGTTACACCGTCTCCCAACGAGCGACGACGGCGACGACACTGGCGATAACTGCGGGAGGTACAACGGTCACCACGGTGGCTTCGGGGACTGCGGTGACTTTGATCGCGACGGTGACGACTGGCGATACGCCGGTTAATCCGGGGCTGGTGATCTTCTGCGATGCGACGGCGCCGCGCTGCGAAGATTCCGCTG
>CAYVSQ010000454.1:0-2609 GCA_964453815.1 uncultured Acidobacteriaceae bacterium
TAAAGCCGAACGCAGGATAGATACGTCGCTGCTGCGTGTTATTTTCATTGGACTGTCCGGGAATATATATAGCTGGATTCACCTGTAGCAACCCGGCTTCCTGGTCTCCTGTGCCTCCCAGGTGATCAGCCTTATTACCCATGTAAGCTGCACGAAGTAGCCAGTTGCTACCGATACCGCGTTCCAGGGTCAGGTTCCAAAGCAGGATTTGAGGGGGACGAAAATTTCGATCAAAGATCTGTGTGAAAGAAATGTCCTGCGGGAACGTAGCGGTTGGGCCTGGATTGCTTGGACCGAACTGTGCCGGAAAAGGATTAGGAACCCCCCCACTGCCGTAGGGGTCGGTAAAATTCACAGTCGTAAGGTTCACGATCGGAGCGAACGGAGGAATACCCACCACATCTTCAAAAGCTACGAGGTTAGGCGACTGATAATAGTAGCCTGCACCACCACGAACGCTGGTCTTTCCATCCTGCGTGAGTTGATAGGCAAATCCAAACCGGGGGCCAAAATCACTGAGAGTGTGATAGATCGAGGAATTTGGGCAACCCGGATCGTGGTTCCTTCCCCCAAAGATCAAACCAGCAGGCGAGTTCGGGTACCGCTGAGACTGGGAACCGGGAACGAAACATCCAACTCGTCCCTTACTATCCGTATACGGAATGAAAGGGTCCCATCTCAAACCGGCACTCAGGGTGAGACGGTGAGTTGGGTGCCAATCATCCTGTACAAAAGCACTCCAGTTCGTCCCCGAAAAGTCAAGATAGAGGCCACCTGCCTGCGTAAAACTTGACACTGCACCTAATTCGAAGTCTGCGACATTATCTCCTGAAAGACTATTCGAGAAGGTGTAAACACCGTTTGCCTGGTAGGAATTGCCCATTGGAACGTGAACATGCCTGACTTCGCCTCCGAACTCTAGTTGATGCGCTCCCTTGAGAAGCGTGGCAACTTGACGAATAGACCAATCACTTCTGTCCCAGATGCCGGTTGCGGGCTGCTCGCCTATGGTGAAGTTTCCCGACACGCCTACATTGAGGGTTGGCTTCAAATTAGTAGTCTGAGCGATAAGTGAGCCGGCGTCCTGAATTGTGAAGGGGGCCGGGGAAAGCGTCTCCCCTGTCTGACTCGTGTAGCCGAAATAGGTATTGAGTAGAAAGTGTGATGAAATCGTATAGATATCCACCACGCTGACGTTCTTCAGTGAGAGGTTTTGCGGATCTGCCGTATTACCTTCCAGGACGTTGCTGTCAGACGGCAAGATGATTGGGATACTGTAGTTCAGTTGGAAGTAACGCCCGCTCAGGTGGTGTTTGCTGCCTAGGTTGTAGTCAATCTTGGCCAGGTACTCGTTGGTATTCTGAACGGATGGGGTGCCGTTGTATGTGAGTTGGCGCCCAGGACCATTCGGGTCGGGAATATGCTGCAGGAGAAATTGCGCTGTTGGGTCTAAGGCAGACAGTGGAACCTGATTATTGTTGTATGGAACTCCGGTGTACGGGTTCACCAGTTGAGTCCCTGGAAGAAGATCTGAGAAGTCGCCTGTGCGCTCCGCGGCGGTTGGCACAAATGCTACCTGTCCAAAGACAGCGGTGTTTTGCCGCGTTCCCTGATACGAGCCAAAGTAAAATAACTTGCCCTTGAGAATAGGTCCACCGATGGTGCCGCCAAATTGATTCTGCTTTAACGGGTTCGGCGACGTGGCAAAGTAGTTCCGGGCATCCATGGCGTAGTTCCTTAAGAATTCAAAAGCATCGCCATGGATCTGATCAGTTCCGGATTTTGTAACGGCGTTTACAATTCCGCCTGTCGCGTTGCCGTAAGTGGCGCTCATGTTGCCTGTCTGAACGTTAAACTCCTGCAGAGCATCAGGGCTGGGAAAGGGCAGATTAGTGTTGATGTAGGTATCGTTGTAATCTACCCCATCCAGCAGGTAGTAAACGCCATTGGCTCCCCCGCCATTCACCTTGGCATACTGCTGGCCCGGAAGAACGCCGCCTTCACAGTTGGCCCCGCAGTTCAATGCAGAAACATCGACCGCACCGGGAACCAGAAACACCAATTGTTGCGCTTGCCGGCCGTTCAGCGGCAGGCCCACTATGCTCTTTTGGTCGATCAGCTGTCCGACGGTCGGCTCATCGGTGGTCACCATGGAGGCATTCGCCTGCACGGTTACCTGTTCACTTACCGATCCCACGAGTAGTGGGACGTTTTGAGTAGCGGCCTGACCGACGTTCAAAACAATACCTTTTTGTACGTAGGTGGTAAAACCGGTCATTCGGACTGTCAACTCGTACGTGCCTACGGGAAGGCTCGGAAACAAATAGTCGCCGGAAGCTCCGGTCTTGGCGGTCTGCTGGTAGCCGGTGGTTGACTGTTCTACTGTAACAGTTGCGCCGGGCAGAGCAGCGTTGGTGCGATCAGTCACGGTACCAGAGAGTCGCGCGGTGGTGAACTGCGCGAGCGCTGTGGTAGCGCACATGAAGGCCGAGACAAACGAAAGAACAACGAGCGCTGGCCAATAGTGCGCATGCTTTAGAATTTGACATCCTGCATTTGCAAGCCGCTGTTTCTGGACCATATACGTCACCTCAATATTTCTCAAAGCA
>CAYVSQ010000455.1:0-3876 GCA_964453815.1 uncultured Acidobacteriaceae bacterium
TATCTCGAGCAGGAGGTCATGAAGCCTCGCTATGAGATTCACTCCCTCTCGATGTCGAGCGTCGTTGGGTCTTCCGACCTATCCCGTAACGAGCAGAAGGACCTTGCCGCCCGCGCCCTTTTCTCTGCAACCGAGATGGCCAACCCCACGAAGCTCGATACCGAATTCGGCCGCAGCCTGCCACAAGACAAACACGCTGAGTACCAGCAGCGGTATCACGCAGCCTTCATCGCGCAGGTCAACCAACTCGCCGCAAAACTCAGCCAGAGTCTCGAGGAACATCCAACGGATGAAGACATCACAACGGCATTCGCAAAGGTCACCCTCACTAACGGTTTACGACCACACGATTCCTGGAACACACCCTTCCGCATAGAAACGACAGGTTGGAGCCAAGGCAGGAATCACTTCTACCGCATCCGTAGCGCCGGCCCCGATCACGAGTTCGACAGCGCTGACGATCTCACCGTCTACATCGAAGACCGCTCCGGAAGCATCATGAATCAGCCCGGCCACGGTGGCTCGCTTGGCGTAAAGATCGAACATGATCGCGGCCCCTTTGGTGATCACGCGGAGGTCACAGGCGCGATCGTCGATCAGACCGGAGCCGTCATTCCCAGGGCAACGATTACCCTCCGCCAGCTCTTTGCACAAGCCACCCGCACCGCCTCCAGTAACGATTCTGGACAGTTCTCCTTCGGGGCTCTGCCTGCGGGCCGCTATCAGGTTGACATAGCCTCGCCCGGCTTTTTCAGCCTCTCTGGAAGCTTTTCTCTGCAACCGCGCGACCGCGCCGTCCTTTCCGCTACCCTGAAGGTCGGCAGCGTAACCGAGACCGTAGATGTCAATGGACCACCGATGTTTACGCCAATGACCGGGCCGCGGATTGCTAGCGAGGTGGCCTGGTCGGCCCGGTCGCCGCGCCGATGCCGCTCGCCCAGAACTTCCAGGGAGGCGCCGTCGTCGATGCCTCTGTTACCACCCTGGCCATCGAAGGTCGCTCCTTCGCGGCGGTCCGCAAGACCTCCTCAGCAGCCACTCCACACGTTCGCTCCTATTTTCCTGAGGCCCTCTATATCAACCCCGAGATCATTACCGATGCCAAGGGTAATGCGAGCGTCTCCATTCCCATTGCTGACTCAATCACCACCTGGCGAATGGCAATGCTTGCCTCCACGCAATCCGGCTCGCTCGGCAGCGGCACCTCAGGTCTCAAGGTCTTCCAGGATTTTTTCGTCGAACTCGACCTTCCCGTAACTCTTACTCAGGGCGATCAGGTATCCATTCCCGTCGCCATCTACAATTACTCCGGCAAGGCGGGTGCGGTCAGCCTCAAACTTCAGCCTGAAAGCTGGTTCTCGCTCGACAACGACAGTTCCGAGAAGATCGTCCGCGTCGAAGCGGGCCGCGTCGGCAGCTCGAACTTTACCCTAAACGCCAAACGCATCGGCAAGTTCAAGCTCACCCTCTCTGCCTACATGAAAAGGGACACCGGTCGCGACGAACGGGAAGACATTGTCGTCCGCGAGATCGAGGTCATTCCCAATGGTCGCGAACAGAACCTCGTCTTCAACGGAAGACTCGAAACCTCTGCCCAGCACGATCTCCACTTCCCAGCCGTCTCTATCCCCGACGCAACCAGCATCCTTGTCCGTCTCTACCCCGGCCCACTCAGTCAGGTCATCGAAGGCATGGACAGCATCCTCAGCATGCCGAGCGGCTGCTTCGAGCAAACCTCTTCCAGCACATACCCCAACGTCCTGGCGCTCGACTACATGAAGCGTACAAAGAAGCTGACTCCTGAACTCCACGCCAAAGCTGAGGGCTACATCGTCAACGGCTACCAGCGTCTGCTCACATTTGAGGTCCCCGGTGGCGGCTTCTCATGGTTTGGCCAGGCCCCCGCCAACAAAATCCTCACCGCCTACGGGCTCATGGAGTTCAATGACATGTCCAAGGTGTCGGACGTGGACCCCAGACTTATTGAGCGCACGCGCGACTGGCTCGCCAGTCAGCAACAACCCGACGGCAGCTGGAAGCCCGACACCTCCTTCATCAACGAGGGAGCGACCAATCGCTACAACTCCGACGTCCTCCGCATCACAGCTTACCTTGCCTGGTCGCTCGCGAATACTGGCTACCAAGGGTCCGCTGTCGAGAGGGCCAAACAATTCATCGAATCTCACTCCAACTCGAAGCCCAACCCTTACACCCTCGCCATCATCGCCAACTTCGCCGCTGACTATGGCAAAGACCGCGACTTCACCCGCCAATCCATGCACGCGCTTATCGACGCCCGGACGGAAAAGGACGATCAGATTTACTGGACCGTCGAAGAGACCGGCGTCTACTCAACCGGATCGAGCGCAGCGATCGAAACTACCGGCCTCGCTACACAGGCTCTCCTCAAGTGGGGACAGGCATCCGAAACTGCCCGCAAAGCTCTCAACTTTATCTCGTCGAAGAAGCAGGCTTCCGGCAACTGGGGCACGACGCAGGCCACCATCATGGCTCTGCGCTCACTTCTGCTCGCTTCACAGCTCAGTTCATCCGATGTTCGCGGCTCCGTCCAGATCGTTCTCGACGGCAGCACTGTCGAAACCCTCGGCCTGACACCCGATAACAATGATCTCCTTCACCAGGTTGTCTTCAAGAGCATCGGTACACAGAAGCCCGTCTCGGTGCAGCTCAAGTTTGAGGGCACTGGCGGCCTTGCTTACCAGGTTGTGGGCCGTTATTTCACTCCGTGGGAAGAAAAGCCAACCCTTGAACCGCTCTCGATCGAAGTTGCCTACGATCGCACGAAGCTTGCCCAGAATGACATCGCCACCGCCACTGTCAGTGTCAGCAACAATCTCCCAAAAACAGCCAATATGGTCATGGTCGACCTCGGTATCCCACCCGGATTCGATCTGCTCAGTGATGACCTGCAATCGTTCCAGGAGAAAACTGCACGCGCCGGAAGTGGCAGGTTGGAGAAGTTCAGCCTCACCGCGACTCAGGCAATCCTCTACTTCAATGCGCTCTCACCGAAGCAAACTGTAACTCTTACCTTTCGTTTGCGAGCAAAGTATCCCATTCGCGCCCGCACCTTCCAATCTCGCGTATACGAATACTACGATCCTGATGTGACCTCAACGGCCCCTCCGGTCCAATTGGAGGTTCGTGGACGTTGACCGGGTTGTCCTAGTTTCTTCGACAGCGGCGGGGCCAGCTAGGGAAACAGAGCCTCGATTCTGAATGGCTTCACCACGCATGGTGGCGGATTTTCATGACGTTCTCCTTTCAGGGAAGAGGGCCTTCCTATCCGCCTTTACCCGTTAAGGCGGATATCACAAATCACTGAAGACACGATCCGAGAAATTATTTCTGGTGGCTTCCCCGCTGCGGGGCACCGACGGGGGCCATCCATCCCTTTACGCACCGTCATGACGATTTCCAGTTGACAACCCATCGCTAGAGTCGATAGATTTTCGCTCGCGGTTGAGATGTGGTCATACCAGTGCTTCAGCGATCACTTAGATTGCAAACCGGAAGGCTCCTTGCGTGACCTTTCGCGCAGATTTCAGGATCAGGCAACAATAGTCAGGAGAAATATGAAATTTACGGCGTTCGTTCGTCGCTCCAGCCTCGCAGTTCTGCTCCTGTCCGGAGCCTTCTGCTCCTCTCTGCTCGCTCAGGCACCGGCCGTCGCTACAGGGGACACTCGCACAGTGGTAGAACCAACCTTTCCATCCACCTGCCAAACCCTGACGGCCTCCTTTCACGATGTCGGTGAAGATGTCCCCGCCTCCGTGGAAGCCACCAGCACCGAGCTGGACCAGTCCCGCCTCCAGACCGCACTCACTGCCTGTCAGGGCACGAATCAAGCGGTTG
>CAYVSQ010000456.1:0-9829 GCA_964453815.1 uncultured Acidobacteriaceae bacterium
GGGCGCCAGCGGCTCGGGCATCTCGATTGCTGCTTCGTGGAGTTGGCCGGTGTGATCCACATCGCTGTTGATGAGCTGCTGACTGAATGCCAGCGGCTTGCCGTTCAGGCTCACGTCTTCAAAATGCAGAGACGAAGAAATTTGCAGCGGGATGACCGTTAGCGGCTGCTCGCTGTCATTCCGAAGATCGAGCCGTGCGCGGACCGCCAGAGTGTGCTCCCTGGGTGCGAGATGCACGTCGAGGTCGTAGGCGGTGAAGGTGACGGCGGCTCGCTCCGCGTCCGTAGCTTTGGCGGTGCTCGGCTTCGCTGCTTCAATTTTTATCGGAACCGCATCGTCGTCCGACCGCGAAAAGATCACCTTGGCGTTTGGACTTGAAGCCTGCGGCGTTTGTGGCCCGGCGGAAGATTGTTGCTGGGTCAGGCTCGGCTGCGATGTCGGAATTTGTTGTTGCGCGCTGGCACCGCCATCGCATAGGGTGCCGCAAACTGCGATTGCGGCTATCGACTTCCAGATCGTCATGAACCTAAACCTTTTTTCTCCTTGCGCGGAGGGACGGTGGGTAAAGAGGTGGCGGACAGCGCACCATTAAGAGAACGGCGCTGCCGCGCGGCCTCAAACATGACCACCGCCCCCGCCGCCGACACGTTCAGCGACGGCACCCGGCCGGCCATGGGAATCTTCAATAAGTGATCGCAGGTGCGGCGGACCAGATCATGCAGTCCGTCGCCTTCGCGCCCCAGCACGATCACTGTATTCGACGTAAAGTCGTACGCTTCGTAACTGGATGTGCCTCGCTCGTCGAGGCCGACACACCAGATATTCTTTACTTTGAGCTGTTCGAGAGCCCGGACCAGGTTCACGACGCGGGCAATGCGCACATGCTCCGCTGCGCCCGCCGAGGCCTTGAGCGCCACGGGGCTAAGCGGCGCAGCTCGGCGCTCGGTCAGCACCACTCCATCCACCCCCGAGGCATCAGCGGTACGGAGCAGCGCGCCGAGATTCTGTGGGTCTTCCACTCCATCCAGTGCGAGCAACAGGCGAGGTTCCGGGCCTTCGAACAGATCCTCGAGTTCCAGAAATTCCCTGCTCCGGACAATGGCAACGATACCCTGATGACCGGCGGTCTTCGCCAACCGCGTGAGCTCGTCCTTCGACTCAGGACGCACGCGGACGCCGTTTTCCCGGCAGGCGTCGATCACGCGTTGCAGACGCGGATCATGTCGATCATTCCTTTCCCGGGCCACGCAGACATGATCGAATCTCCTGTTCCCGGAGCGCAGTGCCTCTTCCACCGGATGCAGGCCGTACAGAATCTCCATTCTTCTAGTTTACCGGGACTTGTTCCGGGATAGACATCCGCATCATAATGGATGAGTTAGCAGACTCATTCTTTCCCCCGCTCAAGTCTGCGTTTCTATCCACTTCTCAGGACTGCTGAATGGGTTTTGCCCGCAACCTCGAAATTCTCGTCGAGAAGAGCGTCTTCGGCAGCCCTCTGTCCGTCTTTGAAAGTAAGATGAGCACGGCCACCCTATCCCTTACCGAGCAATTGCGCGCCGAGAACACCCTGATTGCTCAGGGACTCAAGCGGCACGACGCCGAACTGCTTGACCGCCTCATTGTCCAATACCAGCATCGGCTGCTGCGCTATCTGCTATTCCTCACCGGCAATCGCGATCTTGCCGAAGACCTGTTCCAGGAAACCTGGATGCGAGTGCTCATGCGCGGCGCGCAATACAACGGCTCCGCCCGCTTCGATACCTGGCTCTTCACCATCGCGCGCAATCTCATGATCGATCTCCGTCGCAAGCGCACCATGGCCAGCCTCGAAGAGATGTGCGAAGTCCATGGCGAAGAGCGCCCATTCGAAGTGCCCAGCGATCAACCAAGTCCCTTCGATTTTTATCAAAACCGTGAAAATGCACAGCGTATTACTCAAGCCCTGCTGAAGCTCGATCCGTTGCATCGCGAAGTGCTCGTACTGCGCTTCCACGAAGAGCTCTCGCTGGAAGAAATCTCGAAGGTAACATCCGCCCCGCTCTCCACAGTCAAGTCGCGCCTCTATCGCGGACTGGCCGCACTCAAGCCCCGCATCCTCGAGGTCAACGGTCAGGCTGGCGGGCAACGGGAGGCGGTATGAGCGCTCCCTCGAATCAGGCCCAAACGAATCTGCCCACCCCGGAAGGTTCCGCCATCGGAGACGCGCAGCTTGTGGATGCGCTCTCCGGCCTGAATGCCCGGGCCGATCACGCCGTAGTGCACCGCACCCGCCGCGCCGTGATGGAAGCCGCACACCGGATGGGAGCCGCGGAAGTTCGCCGTCGCCGTCAGCTTGGCACGGTTCTGCTGGCCGTCGTTGCGCTCGTTGTGCTGCTCACACCCGCCATCTGGAGCGTGGCTGACGACCTGTTCAGTGGAGAGCACTTCCAGGATATGCCGGCGATGACCATGTCGCTCATCGTTACACTGTTCTCTGCCATCTTCGCGGCTCTCATCGTCAACTGGCGCAGCCGTGGGACACATGACGGAGAAAAGTTCTGAGCCGAGCCTGATCGATGAGCAACAATATCCAACCGCGGGACCTCAAATCCGAAACACGCCTCTCCGACGAATTGCGGCTCATCCCCCGCTGGGCCGTAGCCGGAGCCCTGCTGGCATTTGCTCTCACCCAGTATTACTTCTGGATCGTTCTTCCCGAGCATCGCCATCACCCCAGCGGCGTCCCCATCCCGCTTCGCCTCTATCTCATCCTTTCCTGGGGAGCCCTGGCCGCTCTCTACGTGCTCATGATCGGCTACATCACCAACGACGCTCCGCGGCGCGGCATGAGCACGCGTTTGTGGATGGTCTGCGTCGTTATGCCGGGAGGCGTCGGAGCTGTGCTCTACTTTCTGCTGCGCCAACCCATCACGGCCACCTGCCCTGCCTGCGGAGCCCACATCGAGGGCGATTACCACTACTGCCCTCAGTGTGCCTATCAGGTCGCTTCCTGCTGCGGAAACTGCTATCGTAGCGCCCGTGTCACCGACATCTTCTGCGTCCACTGCGGGCATGACCTTACCGCCAGCCAGCCGCCTACCCGCCTGCACGCTTTTACCCGTTAGCGATCAGGCGGTCCACCCATTATTTCGGGGAAAGCAGGATTTTCTGAATGCTGATCGCTGAACGCTGAACCCTCATTTCTAAGCCCGACTGCTGGACTATACTTTTTCTTGGCCTCGTCCATGCACACCTCGGCGCCCCCCATTACCGCGCTCATCGTCGACGATGAACAGCTCGCCCGTGAAGAGCTGAAGTATCTGCTCAGCACCACCGGAGTCGAGGTCGTCGCGCAGGGAGCCAATGGAATCGAGGCCGTCGATCTTATCCGCGAATACCAGCCCGACGTCGTCTTCCTCGACGTACAGATGCCCGGCCTTGACGGCTTTGCCGTGCTCAAGCAACTCATCGAGCACCACGACCGCCTGCCGCAGATCATCTTCGCTACAGCCTTCGACCAGTACGCGGTACGCGCCTTCGACGTCAACGCCATCGATTATCTGCTGAAGCCCTTCGACAAGGCGCGTGTCCTCCAGGCCATCGAGCGCGCCCGCCTGCGTCTGCAGGAGACCTCGCAAGCTGAAGGCGAATCGCTCGGTATAGGCGGAGGGGGCGGCATCAAGCTCGATGCCTTAATCCGTCTCATCGAACAACAGCAGCAAAATCCGCGCACGCACAGTGGCAAGATCGTCCTGCAGGCGCAGAGTCGCCTGCTCCTCATCGACCAGAAAGACATCTGCTTCGCCTCGATCGATGAGGGCATCATCTCGGTGGCTACCCAGACCATCGAAGGCCAGTCGAAATGCCGCACGCTCGAAGAGCTCCTCGAGCTGCTCGATCCCGGCATCTTCTGGCGCGCACACCGCTCCTACGTAGTCAACATCAACCACATCAAAGAGGTCGTCCCCTGGTTCAAAAGCAGCTACCAGCTGCGTATGGACGACAAGAAGCAGACGGAAATCCCCGTAAGCCGCGCCCAGACCAAACGCCTGCGCGAGCTCTTCAAGCTGTAGAGCTACCACTGCCGTTTAAACTTTTCTTATGCCTCAGATCGCCTCGCTCGAATGTTCTCGCTGCCACCAGCACGTCTCCGCTGATCAGCCCCAGACAGTATGCCCCGCCTGTGCCGGTGCCCTGTATGTGCGCTATGACCTCGCGGTTATAGATTCAGCTTCACGTCCGATAGCTGGCGGCCAACATAGCATGTGGCGCTACTCAGCCGTCTTGCCTGACGTCGAGCCGATCACTCTGGGCGAGGGCTGGACGCCCATGCTGCGTAGCAGGCGCCATTCCGGGCTTTATCTGAAGGAAGAGGCGACCAACCCAACTGGGAGCTTCAAGGCCCGCGGCATGTCGATGGCGGTTTCGATGGCCCGGTACTACGGCCTGAAGAAATTGGCTGCTCCCTCGGCGGGCAATGCTGCGGGAGCCTTGGCGGCTTACGCCGCAGCAGCCGGGATCGAAGCCCACATTTTCATGCCGCGCGACGTACCTATGGCGAATTACCTCGAAGGCGTTGCCTACGGGGCACACGTCACGCTCGTGGACGGCCTGATCTCGGACTGCGCGCGCATGGTCGCCGAGCGCATAAAAGAACAGAAAGCCGAGCAGGCCGCAGGCCGGCCGGCCCCGGAAGACGTCTGGTTCGATATCTCCACTCTCAAGGAGCCCTTCCGCGTTGAAGGTAAAAAGACCATGGGCTATGAACTGGTCGAGCAGCTTGGCTGGGAGTATCCCGACGCCGTCTTTTACCCCACCGGAGGAGGTGTCGGCCTGATCGGCATGTGGAAAGCGTTCGAGGAGATGGAGGTTCTTGGCTGGGTCCGGCCCGGTAAGCGTCCCAAAATGATCGCTGTCCAGGCTTCCGGTTGCGCTCCCGTGGCGCGGGCCTACGACGCCGGCGAACGGACAAGCAAATTTTTTGAAAACGCCGCCACATTCGCCGCCGGATTGCGCGTACCAAAGCCTTATGGCGACTACCTGATTCTCGAGATTGTTCGCCAGTCCGGCGGGACGGTCGTCGATCTCGTCGACGAGACGATTCTTCGGTCGCTGCTGGACTGGTCGCGGAACGAGGGGCTGCTCCTCTCGCCCGAGGGCGCGGCTGCAATAGGGGCCTATGACCATCTGATTGCGACAGGATTTTTGTCCCCAGCGGACAAAGTCGTTGTCTTCAACACCGGCGCGGGCCTGAAGTATGTCGACATGATCGCCGAAGCGATGAGACTGAAGCGCCCAGCGGAGAAAAAGCTGCCCGAGCGCAGCCCGGTGGGTGGGATTATCACGCCCGTCTGATTGTGCCTTCGCGGCAATCAAGGAAGATCGGGAAGAGGGATCACCCCTTTTGGGTAAAGTCCGAAGGCACCGCATTCGGTAGACTCGTATTAATGATCTCTTCGGTAAGACTGATAGCGATCGACATCGATGGGACGTTGTTGCCTTCTTTTGGAGGGCAGGTTACCGAACGGACATGCCAAGCTCTCCGCGAAGCTGAGCTTGCGGGTATCGCCATCGTGATCGCCACAGGCCGACGGCAGGCGTATGCGGCCCCGTTGATCCACCCAGTAGGGCTGAAGCCGGAGACAGTAATGATTACCTCGAACGGAACGGTCACCCGAACCCTGGCGGGAAGACGCATTGACCGCTTCTTTCTGCCTGTCGAGACGGCGCGATGGCTCTGCGAGGCGCTGAGGCAGTTTGGCGGAATGACGGTGTTCACCTTCGACCGCGAGGGGCCCGGAGAACTGCTACTCGAGTCGATTGATCGCCTGAGCACGCGGATTTTAGCCTGGGTAACGGCGAATCGGCCGTGGATTCAGGAAGTTAATCCGCTGGCACGCGCTTTCGATGAGGGCGCCGCGCCGGTGCAGGGTATGATCTGCGGAACGGTCGCGGAGATGCGGAACGCGGAGGCGTGGCTGGCGACGAGCCAATACGCCGGGAAAATTGAGCTGCACAGGACGGAATATCCCACTCGGGATTTGTCGATTCTGGATATTCTGCCTCCGGGCTGCTCCAAGGGAGTCGCCCTGGAGAAAGTGGCCGCCCTACAGGGCGTCGCGCGCGAAGAGGTAATGGCCATCGGCGATAACTTCAACGACCTGGAAATGCTGAATTTTGCCGGACGGGCAGTAGTAATGGCGAATAGCGCGCCCGATCTGATCCATACGGCGCAGGAGCGGGGATGGGAGATCACCGCTACCAACGACGAGGACGGCGTAGCCCAGGTGATTGAGAGCATACTCGAGACCGCCGGCGTCCAGTATGGTGAGAGGCTAAGCCATTGAAACACCGTCGTGGTAGAGTGAGCCAGATGCTGGGAATCTCCCCAAAAACAGGCGGGCGAGGAACGCATCTCCTCTTGCCTCTGGCGCTCGGGTTACTCGCAGCGAACTTAACGGCCCACGCAGCCGAGCATGTCACGCTGACGAATGGCTTTGACCTGATGTGCGATCATCGCTCGGCGCAGGGTGACCGCATACGGCTGTATATGGATGCGGACGGTGCAAATTTTGTCGATGTAAACGCCGCGGAGATTGCGGCGACCGAGCATGTGGATCTACCGATTACGCCGGCAAAAGGCAAGACCACGGCGTTTGTACGTGCAGATGGCAATCTAACGGCTGCGGAATTGCATGAGCTGTTGACGAAGGCCGGAACCGCTCACGATCTCGATGTTGATTTGCTGGCCAGCGTGTTGCGCCAGGAAAGCGGCGGCAAGGTGCGAGCGGTCAGCCGGGCTGGGGCACAGGGGCTGATGCAGTTGATGCCACGAACGGCGGCTGAGCTGGGGGTTGCGAATACCTTTGCGCCGGGTGAGAACATAAGCGGCGGAACGGCGTATCTGGATGCGCTGCTGAAGAGGTATAACGACAATCTTGCACTGGCCCTGGCAGCCTACAATGCCGGACCGGCAGCGGTAGACCGGTGGCATGGGATTCCACCTTATCGTGAAACGCAGGTTTATGTCGCTCGAGTGATCCACGAGTTCAACCGGCGCATTGAGGCGCGCAAAAGAGTACGCACACGTGCCCCAGGGATGCAGGTCGCGAGCGCAACGCGCTAAATTTTCCTTCCACTTATGGAGACCGAATTTTGAAGAACAAACGCTGGATTCTGTGGCTGGCAGTCGCCATCGCCCTCGTGGTGCTGGCGATAGTGGCGCACCAGCGAATTCGTTTCGACTGGCGCGTCTTTGCTGAGCAATTAAAACTAGCCGACTGGCGGAAGATCGCCATTGGCGTAGCGCTGATCTGGATGGCCTATGGCGTCCGCGCCGTTCGGTGGTCAATACTCCTGAGGCCGACCAAGCGAGTTTCGCCACTTAAGCTGGTGGGTTCGCAGGTAATTGGGTTCACCGCCGTGGCGTTATTTGGGCGGCTGGCCGACCTGGTGCGGCCATATCTGGTCTCGCGGCGAACCCAGCTTTCGCTGAGTTCGCAAATCGCAGTCTACACCGTGGAGCGTATGTTCGACCTGGGCGCCATGGCGGTGATTTTTTCTGTCGTACTGCTGTTCGCGCCGGATCGGGCAAGCCTGCCGCGTCCCGACCTGATGCACAAAGCTGCAATAGGTGGACTGCTAGCAACAGTGGCGCTGGCCGTGTTCGCAGCTCTGGCAAGAATTTCCGGCAAGGTCGTCGCGGGCATCGCGCGGCGGAGCCTGGGCCTGGTCTCCGAAAAGCTCGGAGAAGCGGTGAGTGAGAAGATTCTTGGTTTTCGAGATGGGCTGAACGCGATTGGCTCGCTCGGCGATTTTCTGCTGATCGTCGTGGTGTCGCTCGTTCACTGGCTCATGATTGCGTATGCATATGTGGAAACAACCCGGGCGTTCGTAGCCGCGCCTGAACTAGCTGGAATGACCTTGGCGAAGTGTATGCTGCTCATGGCGGCGAGCATGGGGTCGTCGGTGCTGCAGCTGCCAGTGTTGGGTTGGTTCACGCAGATCGGGTTGACGACGGCGGCCATGGAGGCGTTTTTCCATGTGCATCCTGAGCCCGCTCTGGGCTGCGGGGCGGTGCTGCTGCTGGTAACTTTCATGAGCGTGATTCCGCTAGGCCTGATCTGGGCCCGCTTCGAGCATGTTTCGCTCAAGAAGGTGGCCGAAGAGAGCGAGCATGCGGGTGCGGAAGCGACTACGGAAGTGGTCCACGAGCCGGCAACTTAGAACGAATCAAATTACAGGTTGCGACGGACGAATCTCCGTACGGATTCCGTAAAAATTCCGTAGACGGCGTGCGTGACCCACTCGCTGATGCGCTCCTGGGTGGGCTGTTCTTCCTTGGGTCTGGCCAGGCCCATCCGAGGCAGGATTGACTCGTGGGTGAGCTTGTTCAGGGTGAGACCAAAGGCCGCGCCCCTCCATGCTCCGAGGGTTGGCTCAACCTCGACGAGCGCGCCGTAAACGGCTCCAGCGGCGGCTCCAAACCCCCAGTGAATGCTCTGCAGGGCGGCTAGCCGCTCGCCATTGGGTAGGCTATGGCCCGCGACTTGCTCGGCCAGGACAATGGTGGGTGGCGTCTGGCCCTGGATGCGCGGCGGGAAGATCTGTTCAGCGAGCACCTTTGCACCGGCACCGGCTAGTCCGCCGATCAAACCGGCTAGTGCGCCTTTGAGAATGGAGCGTTCGCGGATGGTCCGTTGTTTCGTGATCATGGTGGTGAGATGCGTAAAGGGCAAGGTAACGCCTGGAGTCCGTTATGGCAAGCGGGGCGTTGTTCAAGCTTCCTGCCAGAGTTAGGCTAAAAGCATGGAAGTTCACCTCACTCCCGATCAGGAAGCCTTCGTTCGCCAAGCCTGCTGGCCAGCCAGCCGGTTTCCGGCGGATGAGACACTTCCTTTCTCCCGAAGCTAGCGCTGAACTCGATGGCATCTGGGAATTTACAGCCATCAAGAGCGGCAGCATTGAAATCGCGGATCGTCTCGTCGATACGATGACAGAGCACTTCTATCTCATCGCAAGCCATCCTGGGTTGGCCGCCAGCGCGACGAGTTGCGGCGGGGATATCGCAGCTTTCCCGTTGGGCCATATGTAATTCTCTATCGCGTCCTGTAGAAAGGCGTGGAGATTATGCACGTGCTGCATGGCAAGCGTGATCTGAATGCTCTGTTTGAATAAGCGCGGACATCCAGTAACAGGCGTAAAATGCCGGATTCATGCGCACTGTTAGAATCAATCGAGAGATGAAGTGTCCTTACTGCGGGTTTGCGCAAGACCGGGTGGTTGACTCGCGCGAGAGCAAAGAAGCCGATTCGATACGCAGGCGCCGCGAATGCGAGGGCTGCAATAAGCGCTTCACCACCTACGAGCGCATCGACGAAATCCCCTACATGGTTGTGAAGAAGGACGGTCGCCGCGAAAAATTCGAGCGGCAAAAGGTGCTCAGTGGGCTATTGCATGCCTGCGAGAAGCGGCCAGTCTCGGCGAGCAAGCTGGAAGCGCTGGTCGATGAGGCGGAGACCTTCCTGATGGACTCGACCGAGCGCGAACGCACGACCAGCGAGATTGGCGAGCTGCTGATGAACCGCCTGAAGATGCTCGATACCGTGGCCTACATCCGTTTTGCCAGTGTTTACCGTGATTTCAAGGATGTGCGCGAGTTCAAGGAAGAGCTGGAGCAGTTACTGACGACACGGGAACACGGCAAAAAAGGCAAGCCGGTGAATTAAAGAGGTCGCGAGTTAAAAAGATATTTATGAGCGAAAAGAAAACACATGCAGTCACATTGATTCCCGGCGATGGGATTGGGCCGGAGGTCACGGACGCAGTTGTTCGAATCATGGAGGCC
>CAYVSQ010000457.1:0-3155 GCA_964453815.1 uncultured Acidobacteriaceae bacterium
GGGCCGAACCATCCGCAAGTTGCGACATCCCTCAACAATCTGGCCGCGCTCGACTATGCCCTGGGAAAATACAGTGAGGCCGAAGCTCTTTTGGAGCGCACTCTTGGCATCGAGGTAAAGGCCCTTGGCCCGGACCACCCAACGGTCGCGCAGACAGCGGACAATTTAGCTGAGGCTTTAAGCAAGCTGGGACGCAAAGCAGAGGCCAGGGCCTATAAACAGCAGGCGGCAAATATCCGTGAGAAGAACAAGAACAAACAATGACCAGAACTAACGGCCAAAAACCGGGCGGCCCATCGGTCGGCGATTCCGCCCAACCGCTCTCGGCTAAGGGCTACGTCATCGTCGCTCTGATCGGACTCATCTTCGCTGCGGCTTTCACCCTGCTCTACGTCTATCAAATTAATCAGCTCGTCGCAGGTGGCGTTCAAGGGCAGGTCTTCTTTCTCCTGTTGATTCCCTGGGCGCTATCCTGCGCTGCTTTCCTGTTTGGTGCAATGAAGAGCTATGCTCGATTCACTCATAAGCATCTCAGCAACACCCTGGAACTCGGTGGCCCAGTAGTTCTCTTCTTCCTGGTTCTGGTCGGTGGATTTAAGCTCGTCCCACCCGCGCCAGATACATTTGACCTAACGGTGCGCGCTCACAGCGCGAGCCCGCGCGATCCTGTCATCACCTCGGGCAAGATCACTATCGACCTGGATAACGACCGCCGCATCGCGTTCCTCGGTGCGAACGGCGAAGCAGACTTTAAAGGTATTCCGCCAAAGTTCAGGAACTCAACCCTGAAGGTCCTGCCGCAGGTCGATGGCTATGAAGAACAATGGCAGGAACAAAGACTGGGAAGCAACGTTCTAGATTTGCCCCTCGTAAGAGCAACCGCTCCAGTCATAGTCCTGACCGGCACCGTTACTCCACCGCCAGATGCGGAAAGCACGATCAAAATTTTCGTGGACGGCCAGGATACAACGGCGATACCAGACGATATCGGAAGATTCAAGCTCAACGTAAACGGGAAAGTTGGAGATAGAGTTCGGGTAAAGGTGTACGCCAACCAGAAGTCCGTTTACGACGATTATCAAGTGCTCCCAGGACCGGTAACCCTCCGCCTTCACCGACCCAACTGAGCGCACCGACACAGGCCTATTTGGAAGCGGCGGATTTTATTTCGGGATATACGTCGACGAGACCCATTCCCAGGCCGATATGATTTTTTGGCAAACGTCTTAGAGAGGCAGTGGGGAGCGAGAGACTATGAACAGGCGGGCAGTCTTATTGGGATTGGCGCTGGTTCTTGGAGCAGCGCGGCTGGTGGCGCAGAAACCTTACCCACTCCATCCAGATACGCTGGACGGAGTCTGGCAAGGCTATGACGGCGAGTGGCGGCATGTATCTAACCAACTCCTGGCCTTGGCCGAGGCGATTCCGGCAGAAAAGTTCACGTGGCAACCAGCACCGGGGTGCGGTCGGTGAGCGAGTATACATGCACATCACAATGGCGAATTTTTCTCCTCTTGAGCATCACGGGACCGCCAATCCCGCCCGAGCTGAAAGCAAATGCAGAGCAGACCGTGACATCGAAGCCGGAAGTGATTGCCTGGCTCAAGCGATCGCTGGAAGCGGTAAAGAAGGCCCACCTCGTACAGCCACCGTCGCATCTGGAGAAGAAGGTGAGGAGAGAAAGGCGCGATTCAACGGTGGACGCCATGTACCTGCGGATCATCATTGATGCCAACGAGCACATGGGGCAACTTGTTGCCTATGCGCGCACGATGGGCGTCGTTCCACCCTGGTCAAAGTAAGGCGAGGAGTCATCGCTTTGCAGAGTAATTCCTCCGAGGCGTAACGCGAAATCCATAATTCCAGCCCTCGACGGAGATCAACGACTTGTTGCGCAATCAGTTCCGGACCGGGTATCGGTTTGAAGTTTGGACGCTTTCGCGGAGCGTCGATCAGGAGAGAGACGACACCGGCGGGTGCTGCGCAATCGCTTCATCGAGGAACTCCTCTCGGTTTGAGTTTGCGGCACCCGGCATCAGCCAATGCCCCCAAATCACTCCCGCGGATTTTCCGCTGCCTTGGGGGATAACGAGGTACGTGGGAAGGTTTCTCCATTCGAGCCGGTATAAGTTCGAGTCCGGCGTCAAAAGGAGGCTTTCCGGCACCACGCAAAGCATGATGCAGGCCGGAGCCGACAGAGCCGGTTCCGCGAATTGCTCGCCGCTAAGCCGGACGCTCGGAGCGCGGAGGGCAGCGCAATGTACTTAAGAGCGTAGCTGGCCGTGTGAACTTCCATACAACGGCGGGCGGAATGTTCATCCAGACGCGACCAACGCGTTCGGCATGCAATCCGAGCCGTTCCGTTGGAAAAGGGCAATTTGCTGTGTAAGTAAACTGGATCAGTTGGCCATCTGTAGCCAGCGCCTTCATCATTCCCCCCACGATCGCGATCCGGTCGTCGCCGTTCAAATTGCGAATGGGCAGACTCGAAATGAGAGTCTGCACCTGGGATATCCCTTCCTCACAAAGGATGGCTCCGGCATGCTCTGCATCGCCGCAGCGGACTCGGATGTTTGGAAACCGCTTGTGCAGGTGGGCAACAAGCGACGGATCACGCTCTATCACGAATAAGCGGTTGGCTGGGAGGCCGAGGCTGAGCAGTGCGTCCGTAATTGATCCCGTGCCCGCTCCCACTTCGAGCACATGGGAGTTCCTGCAACCCACCTGAGACGCGATTAGTCTCGAAAGTTGGGGAGAACTGGGAACAAGAGCTCCCACCGCCAAAGGACTCTTGAGGAGTGACTGGATGAATAGGAAGATTCCCCGAGCGCCCAATATGAATCTCATGCGATGGGGGACCAGCCAATTGACTGGAGCTTCATGGTGAATGAGAGCATCACCGACTCTGTTCTGAGCTTTGGGACTTGATCGCATGGTGAGGAACTTACAGATGACGCCTTTCAGCGAGCCGCGCGCAACTACGCAGTTCTTTCAGTTGAGAGGCGCGGCTGAGCGCCTTGGTTGCAGCCCAATCGGTTCCCTCGTTAGGGGGCGGTCGTGGCGAACTTACCTCAAACATGCTTTACAGGCACGACGCAGGATTGCTTCCGATTAGGCAGTATTCGGGCAGAACATCGGGACGCGGACAGGACGGC
>CAYVSQ010000458.1:0-3115 GCA_964453815.1 uncultured Acidobacteriaceae bacterium
GAGAAAATCAACGACAACGCAAGACCAGTAAATTGAGTCATAAAGATGAACTGATCCCCAACGATAAATGAAGAACAGCACTGCCATCTCTGCGGTCAGGAAACCGATCCAGACGGTGAAGACAGGGAATTCCTGTGTCCGTTTTTTGAACACCAGAACAAAGAGTAGGCCAGCGTTTGCGGCAAAACTTGATGCCCATAGCACGTTCTGTATGATGGAGAACTTCATTGCTTCGTGCGGCGCTTATGCTCCCTCCCAACCCGCAAGAACCTCCCGATAAAGATTCATCCTAAGGCCCGAAGCTGCTGTTCGGTGTGACGCGTGCAGCCGGACTGGCTAACGGGACAGCCGGTGCATTCTGAAACCGCATTTCTCGTATTGTGGGCTATCGTGAATACCGATGACGATACACCACCATCCATTCCAGAAAACGCTCAATACCTCTAACTTGTTCTTTGTTAGAGTCCAGAGCCAACGCGAGGCTGTTCCAATCCAGGCTACTTGCCCGTCCAAGGGTAGTTGTTCTCTTCTCGTGTTGTGCCGCTCCGAGGCATATCGCCACCCGAGCCCGAACCCGCTGGATGGCCTTTATGGCAGCTTCATATTTCATACCTAGAGTCATAGCAACTTCTGCGGGGGTGGCATCTAATTGGAGCAACATAAGAATCCTCCGGTCGCGTTCACCAAGCCTGGACTTCAATTGTTCAAAAAGGATAGCTCGGTCAACTTTTCCTTGAAATCCTTCATGCACTCCGGCAAGGCTTTCGAGTTCGCGATCCAGGCCAACTGCTAATTCGTTTGCTCGTTTGGTCTTGAGCCAGCGCCGTACGGTTTCGTGCATTGCCGTATGAGCATAGCCTCGAACCGAGCCTTGCAAGTTCTTATTTGCGATGCTCTTCGCCAAGCGCTCGGCCCAATTCGCGAGAAGCGCCGGGTCGATGCGGGGGAATTCACGCACCGCCCAGTAGTGTGCGGCCTCGACGGCAGACTGTATGGCCGGCGATACAGGATCGTTGTTCTCGTCTACAAGATGCAGTCGTTGCCGCTTCATGCGAGAAAAACTCCCACAAAAGGCGGCCAGGAGACCGATTACTCGTCGGCAATCTCAACCGCATTATTCCGCGGACTCCGATCTGAACGTCGAAAGGATCACCTGGGCCAAATATTGAATTCACGCAGACAAGGCGGAAACGGCATTTTGATATGAAGCTTTGGGTTGGAACGTTTATCCGCGTATCTCCCACACCCTTGAGCAATCTTGCTGCCTATTAACCGGAACATAGTGTCTCATTCCTTGAAGCAAACAGAACCGAAGTTTGATCTCTTCCCTATTTCTTACATCTCTCAAGAAGCGTTAGCATAGCAATACGAGCGAATAGATTGGTGGAAGTGTTTCACGTCGGTTCGCTTCGATAACAACGGGCACTACACATGGACCCAACCCGCCGAAGCGATTGCAGATCTTTAGGTGTCCACTGCATGCTGTGTGGTGCATCGGGATCCCGCTTGATCCATGAATGACCCTCTTCCGTGGAGGATTGACCGGCGTTCGCACTCCTCCGAAAAAGTGCCTCTACTTATATAGAGGTGTGGAAAACCGCGGAATCGGACACTAATTCTAGAAACTTTGTCGAAAATTGGCATCTTTCACCACGTTGGGATGTATCCGGATCCACTTCTGTGGAAATAGGCGGAATCGGCGCGTGCGCAAACATCAGCCGTCTGACCACCCTTTCTTTGTCGCTATCTTGTTATCAAAAGTCTCCGATGATCCTCGTCCACGCCTCGAGTCGCTTCTGGCAGCCGCCGAGCAGGTAGGCTTGGAGGCTGTGTCCCATGCCGTAGCCGTGTTCTATAACAGGCCCGATCTCCTGCTGCGGCGTGATGAATGGCTCCGCCTTCATCGCCGACACATGGTGCGCTCCCATGGGATACATCATGCCCTAGTGCTTCCGGTAGCTTCTCGCGGTCATTGGTTACTGTGCTCTGCTCGTTAGACGCCTCACTCAATCCCCTTAGACTCGTCCCATACAAACGGCTCTTTGGGGTTGCCGGTGGCTTTTTCCGAGGGCGTATCCAAGAGTGGGAGTGTGGCCTGGGCCGCTGCCAGCGTTTTGGGCAGCTCTGCCGGCTGCGGCGGTGACGGCCTGGGCGCAACCTCCGGCATTTTGCGTTCGATGAACTCCGGCTGTCTGCCGCGTTTTTTTGCTAACCGGAAGTGAACCGGCACAACACTATTCTCCTGCTTGATGAAGCCGTGCAACGGCGCCAGACCGGAGATTTCCGAAGCCATGACCAGCGGCTTGGTCGCAATCTCCATCGCATAAGATTTTCTGCTGCCTAGCAGCCCCATACTGCGTGACTCCTTCAACCGCTCCACTTCAATTTCTCCGATGGCATCGGAGATCCACTTAGCCGCGCGAGGCTCGGTGGTCTTGAAAAACATCTTGGTCGCGGGCTGCGAAAGCATGGCCTCGGCATCCTGGCCGTAACGTTGTTCAAGCTGGCTGCGGCCCTGAAAGCCCAACACGACAGGATTCCTGTACTTACGGCCTTCCGTGACGGCGGTGTGGAGCTGCGGCAGCTTGTTGAGACTCGCCAACTCGTCCAGCACGAACCATACAGGCTTCGCCGTGTGATCTTCGCAGTACCCCATCATGCGCAGGATGAACAAATCGAGCCACACGGAATGCAATGGCAGAATCTTCGCGCGATAGGCGGAGCTGGAAGTCAAGAACACCCATCGTTTCCGGCCGGCGTACCACTCGGCTGTCGAAAAGGCCAGCCTCGTACGCTCCCACTCTGGCAACAACTCCAGGCTGTCGGCCACCATGTTCAGGCTGGCAAGCACTCCCGCCCGCTGTGCCGGCGCTGCCGAGTCCAGCAGGGCGGCGAGCGGCGTTCCTTTCACCGCCGCCTCGATCCGCGAAGGGTCGGCCATCATCCTCAGAATGTCCCTGGGCTGCGGTTGGCGCCTGAGCAGATGGGCCAGTATCCGGCGCGGCCCGTCTGTAAAAAACTCTTTCTCGTACTTTTTTTCCGGCAGGAACGCCGCGGCAATGGTTGTGGCCGTCTCGTTGCGGTCGATCTCGTCGCCTAGCCCCCAGTACGGGCA
>CAYVSQ010000459.1:0-3090 GCA_964453815.1 uncultured Acidobacteriaceae bacterium
TTACCTCCTGCACCTTCATCGCCCGCTCCACTGCGGCCCTCGGATACGTCTCCACGCTCTCTCGCATGGACACATCCTCGCCGCCCGCTATGCGGACATTTCATGTGCTAACTCAGCCGGACATATCATGTGCTAACGACAATCGATTTGCCACCCCTTGACAATCGATAGTCGAGTGTCTACTATTACCCCTCATTGAGGGTCGAACGTCTTCCATGAAAAAAGAGAGACAACGCACGGCCGTTCTCCAAGGCACGCTGGACATGCTCATCCTGCGGACACTTCTTTATGGAGCTGCGCATGGTCACCAGATCGGAAAACACATTCAGCGAACTACGAACGACTTCCTGCAGATGCAGCATGGTTCTCTCTATCCCGCATTGCATCGCCTGGAGGAAAGAGGTTGGGTCGTCTCGAAATGGGAGACAGCCCCGGATCGAAATCGGGAATTCAAGTATTACCGACTTACGGAACCAGGCAGAAAACAGCTTGTAGTCGAAGAATCGCAATGGAAGCAGATGGCGGAAGCGGTGGCGCGCGTGATGTGGCCAGCCGCTGAGGAGAGCTGATATGCAATGGTGGCAGGTCAGGAAACGGGATGCGGACCTGGTGCGGGAACTCGAGTCTGACCTCGAACTGGAAGAAGAAGAGCAGCGGGAACGTGGGCTATCGGCAGAAGAAGCTCGCTATGCGGCGCGACGTGCTTTCGGCAACTCGACCTTAATCAGGGAACAGACTCACGAGTCCTGGGGCTGGACGCCATTCGAACGTTTCTTGCGGGACGTCCGCTATGCATTGCGGCAACTGCGGAGATCGCCCGGCTTCACCTTAACCGCAATATTGATTCTCGCTCTAGGAATTGGCGCGGTTACATCGGTCTTCAGTGTGATCAATGGGGTTCTACTCAAACCGTTCGCCTTTCGCCAACCGGATCGCCTCGTCGTAATGCGCGAGGCGGTATACGAAGAACGTAACGAGCGAACGGCAGTCCCCGACAATTACCGTCATTTTCTGCGCCTGAAGAACACTGCGACGACGCTCGAAGACGCCGCCATCTTTGCTCAAAGGGGATTGAGCGTTTCACCGAATGGCGATCATCCCCGCATCGTCGGCGCAGTCCTGGCTTCTCCCAACCTGCTTCAATTGCTTGGAGTGAAGTCCATGCTGGGCCGGAATTTCACAGACGCCGATGCCCAGAAAGGCGCGGCGGATGTCGTTGTATTGAGCTATGTGGGCTGGCAGACGTTCTTCGCGGGCGACCCGAAGGCGGTCGGACAAACGCTCCGGATTGGCGGCGAGCCTGTCACCATCATTGGCGTTTTGCCGCCTGGCATGCGATTTCCGCAGATCGCATTGGCGCCAAAAACCGCCTTCCAGGAGAGTGTGCACGATGCCCTGCTGTTTCAGCCGCTGATACCGAGCGAACGCGACCTTAAAGCAGATATGGGCAACTTCGATTACAAGGCAATTGCCCGACTCAAGCCCGGTGTGACTCTTGCGGGGGCAAGCGCCGAACTAGATGCGCTGCAGAAGGCATACACCCTCTCTGCGCGTCTGCCCCTTCATTTTGGAATTGCGCTGACACCTCTGACGAAGGATGTGGCCTCAGGTGTCAGTGGCGCGCTCTGGCTATTGTTCGCGGCGGTCGGCGCAGTACTGTTGATCGGGTGCGTGAACCTGGCAAATCTGCAACTTACGCGAGCAGTCAACGCGGAGCGGGAGACCGCGGTGCGCGCCGCGCTGGGCGCAAGCAGGGCTCAGCTAGTCAGGTCGCGCCTCATCGAGAGCCTGGTGTTGGCGTTGATCGGAGGCGCGGCCGGAGCGGCGCTTGCCTTCGCCGGCGTGCGGCTGTTGCTTGCGCTCGTGCCGGCCAACGTTCCGCGTCTCGACGAAGTGCAGGTAAGCCTGCCCGTGCTGGCATTCGCCGCCGGCTTGTCGATCGTGGCGGCAATCGTCTTCGGCACGTTGCCCGCCCTGCGTTCTCTGCGGGTTCCTCCGCAAGCCGCACTGCAGGCAAATTCCGCACGCGCAGCCAATACGCGGGAAGGCCATCGTACGCGCAGCGTAATGGTGGGGGCGCAGGTGGCTTGCACAGTGGTTCTGCTCATCGTCACTTCTCTTATGTTGCGCAACTTTTCGAATCTGATGCACCAGAACCGCGGCTTCGATTCCAGCCACATCACAATCGCTCAGGTCGACTTGTTTGCGCCGCAATACGGCGACTTCTCGACGAAGGCCAATACGGTGAAGCACGCCTTCATCGACCGCGCCCTTGCGTCTCTTGGTCAACTGCCCGGGGTGCAGTCGGTGGCTCTCACCAGCGTAGCGCCGATGACCGGCGAAACGTGGGTGGATAATCTCTTCCGTCCGGATCATCCCGTACCTGCCGGGAAAGAGCCGATGATCAATGTGCGCTGGATCAACCCCGACTATCTGCCCACTATGCGGAGTCCACTCGTGGCGGGACGCAACTTTACAGCCGCTGATCGCGCCAATCCTTATGTGGCGCTCATCTCGGAAAAAACCGCCCGCGAAGGCTTCCCCGGCGAGAACCCCGTCGGACGCACGATAACCAACATTGTTCCCGATGATGATCACCGGGTCACGGTGATCGGAGTCGTGGCAGATGCGCGCATTAACGGTCTCAAGGACAATGCCGCCGTGGTCTATCTGCCTTACTGGGCCTTCACCCCATGGACGCTGTCATTCCTGGTGCGGAGCTCGCAGCCTAGTGATGCTTTGATTCCCGAGATGCGGCGCGCGATCTGGCAGATCGATCCGCAGGTCGCCATTCCCACGCTCAAGTCGATGGATAACCAGGTCAGTGATTCCGTAGCAACAGACCGCTTTCAGGCCCTGGTGTTGACGAGCTTTGGCGCGGCGGCCCTGCTGTTGGCACTGCTGGGCGTCTACGGCGTACTCGCGTACTCGGTCACGCTGCGCCAGCAGGAGCTCGGCATCCGCATCGCGCTGGGCTCCGGCAAAAGCGCGCTGATTCGTCTGGTGCTGCGCCAGGCTGCGTATTCGGTTCTGGCGGGCACAGTTATCGGATTGGCGCTGGCCTTTGTTGCTCTGCGCTGGGTGCGCAGC
>CAYVSQ010000460.1:0-7896 GCA_964453815.1 uncultured Acidobacteriaceae bacterium
CCCTGGCCGTATTGACCACCAAGTAGGAAAGCAGCCTTTTTCAGACCAGGCACGACGGCCACGCAAGTCGCCTGCTTCATGATCCCGCTGGGAATCCCTTGGTCAGGGGCCGCCATAATCTCATTGAGGATGAGCCTGGAACTCTCCAACCGGTGATCGAGAGTCGCATTATCCGACGCCGCAAACGCGGATGCAGTCATCCCTGCAACGCAAAGAAGGGTAAAAAGTTTCTTCATTGTGATCTTTCTCCTGTAAACACTTATATCCGTTATCGAGCATGTCGAAAAAACGGCGAAGCGAAGGCGCACATCCCTTTCGTTGCTCTGGACGTATTGAAACTAGATGCGAGGCTGGCTGCAAAGGTTGAGCGTGCCGCGAGTTGAGAGGGATAGGCGCTCTGCAAAAAAGTGGGGCTGCGGACCAGTCTCCTGTCCCGGCAGCCCCGTTCCCCAGATCTGCGTTGTTGCTAGTACTCTTGTAGTCTGTTCCAAAGTAACCCGCAAGGTAACCAAGGTTCAGTGGCCTAAAGTAAGAGGGTATGAGAGGCCGGATAACTGCCCGCTTCTCAGCTGCCCTCATCGTCATCCGGGACCAGAGCGCGGCTGGCCGCTTGAATCGAAAGTGCGATACGGTTTTCGACGCCGACTTTGCGCATAAGCCGGGCTACATAGGCCTTGACCGTCCGCTCTTCAATACCGAGCGCATCGGCGATCTCGCGATTTGACCGGGCCGCCACCAGAAGCCGCAGCACCGCCTCTTCCCGATCGGTGAACTTGAATTCGTGCCGGAGCACCGGCTTCTCGGAAGCATGCAGCATGCGGTCGACGAAGGCCGACAGGACCCGCCGCGGAGCCCAGATGGACCCGCTTTCCACTACCTCGATGCACTGCGTCACCAGCTCCGGTGTAGCCGTCACCTCAAGATAGCCTTTGGCGCCCGCGCCGATGGCGCTGATGATGGTTTCATCATCGCTTTCCGAACCCATCACGATCAGCTTCAATTTCGGGCGCGCGGCCTTTAGCCGGGCCAGAATCTCGAACGACTCGACCGGATTGCGCAGACCCAGGATCACCATCTGAAAATCGTCGCTGGACAGTACGCCGGGCAGGTCGGTGGCCACGACCTCGACCTGCGGTATGTCATCGAATACGCTCTCGAATCCGGCCACGCGCAGCGGTTCGAAGTCCATCAGTCCGATGCATAGCGGCTGTTTGATTGAAGTTGGCATGAAGGCTCTTGGAGATAAGCTTACAGCTTCGGAAGCACGATTCCCTGCTGTTTTTGGTACTTTCCGCGACGATCCGCATAGCTGATCTCGCAAGGCTCGTCGGACTGGAAGAAGAGAATCTGGCAGAGGCCCTCGTTGGCGTAGATTCGGGCTGGCAGTGGAGTGGTATTCGAGATCTCGAGGGTCACGAATCCCTCCCATTCCGGTTCGAAGGGGGTCACGTTCACGATGATGCCGCAGCGGGCATAGGTGGATTTGCCGACACAGATGGTCAGCACATCGCGAGGAATCTTGAAGTATTCGATCGACCGTGCCAGCGCGAAAGAGTTAGGCGGGACAATGACTGAGTCGGCTTCAACCGAGACGAACGACCGTTCGTCGAACTTCTTGGGATCGATAATGGCGCTGTTTACATTGGTAAAAATCTTGAATTCGTTCGACACCCGCAGGTCGTAGCCATAGGACGACAACCCATAGGAAATCACACCTTCTCGGACCTGTTTTTCGCTGAAGGGGTGAATCATTCCGTTCTTCACAGCCTGTTCACGAATCCAGCGATCGCTCTTAATCGACAAGAAAACTCCCCGCCGCGCTGTAAAAGCGTCGGCATTCCTTAAGTTGGTTCAAAACTTGCATCTTACGAGACACCGGAATGCGTTGACAATGCTCAAAAACCTTTCTAGCATCACACCAGAACCCGATGTAACCAAAAATACGACAGCGTTTCGGAGTGAAGGCATTGATTAAACAAGACATCATCCATCACGTAATCGAACGAACCGGTTTACCGCGGGTGAAGGCCGAGGCGGCGGTCGACACGGTTTTTGAGAGCCTTAAGAAGGCCTTGGCGAATGGCGAAAGAATCGAGCTTCGCGGTTTTGGCGTCTTCAACGTACGGCCCCGAAAGACCGGCATTGGCCGCAACCCTCGAACCGGAGCCGAAGTAACGATCGCCCCCGGCAAAGCCGTCCGCTTTAAGCCAGGCAAGGAATTGCATCTGCTCGACGCCGTGACGCCCGCCGAAAAATCGTAAGTCGTCCAGCAAACGTTATTTATCGAAATTGCCGCCGCGCTCCCGCTCCATGGCGCGGCGATCTTTTGTCTTAGCCGCAGTGACCAGTCCGCGAGTCAGTTGGGCGCATAGACGCCATCGCTCCTGCTTAATTGCTGAAATTCAGATTTACCGGAGTTTTAGACAAAGGTCTTTGATCCGGCTTGGTGCCGGTAGTCTGTGTCTCCTTGCCCACCTCTTCGAGAGTCACATGGTTTACCCACACTTCGCCGGCTCCTGAGAGGAGAATTCCGAACGAAATACCGGTAGCATCTTCCGGGACGTCGAGAACGACGTCATAAGTACTCCATGGTTGTGTTCCCTTGATCGCACGGTCCTGCATGTTGTCGAAGGCAACCGACTTCTGTTGCTTATCGACTCTCATCCACATCCGGCCCATTCGCTGACGTCTTGCGATTCGACAGATGCCCGCAGGCGAACACGCTTTCCAGCGTAGTTCTCGGCATCAATCGATTGCATCAACGTTCCAAATCCTTCCGTGTTTGGCACGGCTGACAGCAGATAGGCGCTCGAATGTCCCTCGTGGGTCGTCGCTTTATCAACACCGGTGCGGTAGCTTGCCGGTTTGCTCCCAGCCAGGAACCACCCGGACGGAGCGTGGTCCGTTTTATCTTGGCCCTCTGCAAACAACGAGCGGCCCAGCCCAAACTCCGCGATGAGTACACAACTTACGAGGAGCAGGCCCAAGCCGAGAACTACCGATATGCGCGCGCGAGGATGGGTTTGCCCCGATTTCTTTTCAATGCGGTTCATGATCCGTCCCTCCCGAAATTCCGCCCCGCAATTCGCTCTCTGATTCGAGGCGCAAAGATGGGTCGAGTATGGCGACTATAGGGTTGTCCACTCGGCTGGGACGCGGTCCAGTTACATGCCCCTGCTCGCGTTGGCCGCCGCCGTAGGTTTTACTTCGCCGCCCCCGCCTTTGTCGCTGCCTCGACCTCAATCAGTTTGCCGCTCTTTACATCATAGACATAGCCATAGATCGGTATCGAAGGCGGAACGAGCGGGTGGGACCGAATGCGAAGCACATCATCGACAACGGCTTGTTTCTGATCGGGAATGGTAAGCCACTCGATGAATTCACCGGCACGAGAACCGGGACCTTTGCCGATGTCCTTAAAGCCGGCAGGCGTGAGCTCCGCCGTCTCCAGACTCCTGTTGAGCAAGCCGCGAATCACTTCGTTAGTGAAGAACTCCATGCCGCAGTCTGTGTGATGAATAACAAAGAACTCGCGCGTGCCGAGCAATTTATAGCTGATGACGAGCGAACGGATCGCGTCATCACTGGCCCGGCCGCCCGCGTTGCGGATGACGTGCGTATCTCCCTCAGAAAGGCCGGCGAACTTGGCCGGATCGAGCCGGGCGTCCATGCACGTGAGCACGGCGAAGCGGCGGGCCGGCGGTAGTGCGAGGTTTGCCTTGGCTCCGAACGACGCCGAGTACTGCTGATTGGCGGCTAACACTTCATTGAGAACGACACTCATATTTTTCTCCTAATGATTTATGCTATTTCGTTGCGTCGAGTTTCAGTACATGGATGAGAAGATCCCAATGGTTTAGCCGAAAGCGATCAACTGCGAATCTCTTCGCGGCGAGACTTTGCCGATAGGAAAAAACGCTGCGGTGTAATGACTGAATGAGAGTGGACTGCTCATGACGTCAAGGTCTCTTCGTTAATTACGGTCACTCGCCCGGCTACTGGATATGGGAGCAACAACAACGAAGAGTTGACGAGAACATGCGATGAAGGTATCGCAGGGAAACCGGCGCGTCAATCTGGTTGCGTCCAGGTTCTTCGTTTCATTCTCCTCTGCGGTATGCAAGAATCGCCCGACGCCGGTTTCCGGGCCATCCATACGTTTCAACAAGGCAAAGCCCGATGTCTGACGAAGCAGCCGTGAGTTTCCTTACCCTTGAAATTGACCGTGCCGGTCACACTGCTGTTGTGCACTGCCACGGCAAGTTGGTAACTGGAGTAACCGATGTTCTCTCCATCAAGGTCAAGCAACTGATACCGGATACCAAGCGAATCGTGCTGGACCTTAAAGAGCTTACCCACATGGACAGCACGGGCCTCGGCACGCTGGTTCGTCTGTACGTGTCTGCCCGCTCGGTTGGCTGCGACCTGGAACTGATGCATCTTGGCAAACAGGTTCGCCACCTTCTCGGCCTTACCAATCTCCTGTCGGTATTCACCATCGTCGGCGAACACAACATCAAGGTGGGCTGATCCGCTCGAAGATCTTCGCTTCACACGATGGAGTCTTCTGTCTGCGGTTGAATATTCTGGTTGCGGCGAAAGCGGCTCTCTCGGGATCGTAGGCCATCCGCCTAAGCCGTCAGCTGATCCATCAACGCCTTCGAGTCCATCTGCAGCCAGAACTTCGCAATGCGTCCATCGCTCACGCGATAAAAGACCATGGCCTCTTGCTTCACCTGCCTTCCCGTGGGCGGAACACCGGCAAACGCGCCTTTATGCACGCCCTGAAGGGTCCCGCGAATGGCCACCACATCTCCCTCCGCAACCATCTCTTCCACATCGATGCTGTATCCCGGAAAGGCCGCTTCCGTCTGCCGGATGTGTTCCTTTAGCGCCGGATCGCCGACATACCGATCCAGGAGTTCCTCTGTCTTTGGCTTGCTGCCAAGGTTCTCGATATATTCCTCAATCAACTGCTTGCTTCCAATCGCCGCTGCCTTCATGATCTTCTCCATAGATTTCCACTGGGCTTGCCACTGCTCACTGCTGCGCACATCCTACGGCGCGGCGGGAAACTTGCAAGCACGAATAGTGCACAAAAAATGAAAGTAAAATCAAACGATGGAAGGCGGAGCCTACCGCTTCGGTGACTTTGTTATCTCGCCCGGCGAGCGGCGGCTCTATGATGGCGTAGCCAGTGTGCGCTTGCCGCCCAAGGCCTTCGATGTCCTCTGCCTGCTGGTTCGCAATCACGGCAACCTGGTCTCGAGAGATGAAATATCCCATACCCTCTGGTCAAATGTGCATGTGACGGAGGCGAATCTCACCAACATCATCGTCATCCTGCGCAAACACCTCGGCCCCGATGCCATCCAGACCGTCTCCAAGTTCGGCTATCGCTTCACTCTTCCCGTCACCGGCGAGCCTGGCGTCGATCAGGCCGCCTACGGGAGCTTCATTCGCGGGAAGGAGTTCCTGCAGGAACGCTCGCTCGAATCGATCCATCGCGCGTGCGATCTCTTCTTGTTGAGCCTCGCCCAGAACCCCCAATTCGCGCCCGCATGGGCATGGCTTGGACGCACCTGCCGGCTCATCGAAAAGTTCAGAGGCGACGAACCGGAAAAGCCGAACCTCGCCGACGCAGCCTTCCAGCGCGCCTTTTCCATCGACCCCGACCTCGCCTGCGCGCATCACTTCTATACCCAGCTTCAGGTGGACTTCGGCCACGCCGCGCAGGCCATGACGCGCCTTGCCTCCCGCCTCAAGCGCCGGGGAGAGGATCCGGAGACACTCGCAGGTCTGGTTCAGGTTCTGCGTTACTGCGGACTCCTCGACGAATCCGTTACCGCTCACGAACGCGCCGTCGCTCTCGACCCCACCATCCGCACCAGCGTCGCCCATACCTTCTTTCTCCAGTGCAGATACACAGACGTCTTCGAGACCTACATCGGCAAGGGGTTCTATCTGGACGCTGCCTCATGGGCCGCCGTCGGACAGGTCGATCGCGCGGCCACACTGCTCCGCACTCGCCTGACGCAGCCCCAGCTGGGACCGATGATGTCCGACATGATGGCATCTCTGCTCGCCGTACTCGAAGACCGGTGTAGCGACGCGCTCGCCCTCATCGAGAAGGCCGACTTCACTCCCGATCCCGAAGGACTCTTCTATCTTGCCCGTCACTGTGGCATGCTCAATGCCACCGCACCCGCGCTTGCCATGGTCCGGCGCGCTCGGGAAGGAGGCTTCTGGTCCTCTATCACCCTGGTGCAGGACTCTGCATTCGCCAGCATCCGAGGTCAGCCTGAAGTTGAGTCCGAAATTAGACTCCAGAAGGGACTTGAGGCGGAAACTCGCGAAACCTTTCGTCAGGTGCTCGGAAATACATTCGCCTTAGGGACAAGGTAAGCTTTCCCGAATCGCTGCGTCTGTTTGCCAGATCGTCACCTGGAGCTAACGATGCAGACCGCTGCATGCATGTATATTGGCGACTGAAGTCGCTAAAACGACTTTCCAGCTGATCTGGAGTATTCCGCGCAACGAAGTTCCTTGCACGCAGGAGAGACCCGATGAAGGCGATTACGGTGGAACCCAAAAAGGCAGGAACCTCATCTCTCGAAGACATCCCCGAACCTGATGTGCGCCAAGGCTCAGTGCTTGTGGAAGCGATTGCTGTCGGTGTCTGCGGGACCGACGTCGAAATCGTGGAAGGCAAATATGGCTGGGCTCCGCCCAGCAAAACTCGGCTCGTGCTCGGCCACGAGTCACTCGGTCGCGTCCTGGAGCCAGACCCCTCCGGTCGCGTCAAAAAGGGTGACCTCGTTGCGGGCATCGTCCGCCGTCCTGATCCAGTCCCCTGTTCGAACTGCGCCGTCGGAGAGTGGGATATGTGTCGCAACGGTCAGTACACCGAGCGAGGTATCAAGCAGATTGATGGCTACATGTCGGAGCGCTGGCGGATCGAGCCTGAGTACGCCATTAAAGTCGAAAGCTCACTTGGTCTGCTTGGCGTATTGCTTGAGCCGACCACCGTTGTCTCAAAGGCGTGGGAACAAGTGGATGCTATTGGGCGGCGCTCCTTCTGGGAACCGCGAACCGCGCTCGTGACTGGCGCCGGCCCCGTCGGCCTCCTCGCCGCCCTTCTCGGAACGCAGCGAGGCCTGGATGTTCATGTACTTGACCGGGTTGAAGCCGGCCCCAAACCCGACCTGGTGCATGCCCTCGGGGCAACCTACCATTCAGGAAGAGTGGCGACCATTGGGATCGAACCGGACGTCATCATTGAATGCACCGGCGCAGGAGCGGTCATCGACGACTGCATACAGATTGTCGGATCGGGTGGAATCGTTTGCCTCACCGGCGTTGGCGGTGGTGGCTTCACGAGCAGGTTATCCACCGCCGACGTGGCAACAGATGCTGTGTTGCGGAACAAAGTCATCGTCGGCACCGTGAATGCGAACAAACGCCACTGGTTCAAGGCCGGCGAAGCGCTGGCCCGCGCCGATCGCACCTGGCTGTCACGCCTGGTGACAAGATGCGAACGCCCGGAAAACTTCGCCAATGCCTTGCAACGCAAACCGGACGACATCAAGGTAATCGTCCAGTTCGCCGAGGCATGAGGAGCTATCCCTGGCTCCATCTTCGGCGCAGATAGTTATAGATAGTTATTGATCAGTAGTTGATTAACGAGCTTGTTGTCGCTTAGAAAGCGATGCTTTTCTAGGAACTTGTTGAAATTCACTGCGACGCGGCGTATTAACTGGGGATTTTCTTTTCTGTCGAGTTGAAATCTGTCTGAATTGTGTATTTAGCCAGTGTTCATCGGGGTTTGCAGATATCGGAGAAAAGCTCCCGACGCCCGCAACCACAGTTCAGGCACACTTCTCCCTAATTCTTCCC
>CAYVSQ010000461.1:0-6041 GCA_964453815.1 uncultured Acidobacteriaceae bacterium
CCTGACCCGAAGAAGAGTGTTGCGCAAAAGGCTCTGGCCACGGGTAACGCCTCGGTCAATCTGCACACCATTCCTTCGACCGGCCCGCAGCAGCTTACAACGATCACCGGCGATCAATTGGTGGCGACGCTGGACAATGGCACGACCATCAGACAACTCGACGGCTCAGGTAACACGAAGATCGTCGACCTCGGCGCGGATGGCTCGACGAATACCAGTAAAGGCGACCGGCTGTTGGCAACCTTTACTCCCCAGCCTCGCCCGCTGCACACCGTTCCCGGCCAGACCCAGCAACCCCCTGCCCGGCCGGAAGGGAAGCACGGCAGTCCTGCGGATTCACCATCCGTACAGCTGGAAACGGCGATTCAGGATGGCAACGTGGTAATGACCCAGACGCCGGCGAAAACGCCGGCTGCTGCGGCCGACCCGGCGACGCTCACCGCGTGGGCGAAGCGCGCCGAATATCATGCCGCCGACCAGATTCTCCACTTAACCGGTGATCCTCGGCTCAACGATGGACAATCACTGCAAATGGCCGCCGAGGCTATCGACTTCCACCGCGATTCCCGCGACGCCGCCGCGCAAGGCAGCGTGAAGGTGACCTACACGCAACAAAAGACCCAGAACGCTGCTGCGGGTCCGACGCTGGGAGGCGACGGGCCGGTTCATATCATCGCCGACCGAGCACAGTTGCACCACGCGACCAACATCAGTATCTTCCACGGCTCTCCTGGCACACCCGCGCACATGTGGCAGGGAGACAACTCCGTCCTGGCCCCGGTGCTCGAGCTATCGAGAACGCCGCAGACGCTCAAGGCCCACGGAGAGGATGGCAGCGGAGCCCCGGTGGTCAATGCCAATCTGACTTCCGCCATGGGCACCAGGCACGAGCGTAGTGTAGTGCGTGTCCACAGCCAGACACTCTTTTATGCGGATGCCGAGCGGCGCGGCGACTTTCGTGGGACAGTGACGGCGGAGGGCCCGGACGGCGTTATCCATGCCGATCAGGTCCAGTTCTATCTGACCCCAGCTCCAACGCAAAAGAGCCACGCCGGTGCAGCGCCAGCCACACCCGGTTCAAGCCAGCTTGATCGCATCGTCGCCACGGGCCGCGTCCTCATCACCCAGCCTGGCCGCAAAGGAGTTGGCGAGAAGCTGGTTTACACCGCCGCCGACGGCAAATATATTCTCACAGGAACTCCAGGAAGTCCGCCTCGCATCTCCGATGAGGCGAAGGGAACCACCACCGGCGCGACGTTGATTTTCAATAGTCAGGATGATAGCGTCGTGGTGAGTGGGGGGCAGTCGAGCTCCGTCACCGAAACGCGAGCTCCGAGGTAGATGCAAAAGCTTTCAACCGATGAGATCGGCAAGTCCTACAAGAGGCGTCAGGTAGTCAGCGGCGTCAGCATCCACGTGAGCCAAGGAGAAGTGGTAGGACTGCTGGGGCCGAACGGTGCTGGAAAGACAACCAGCTTCTACATGATTGTTGGCCTGATCGCTCCGGACTCCGGCCAGATCCTCGCCGACGGGAAAGATATTACCCACGTTCCCATGTACCTGCGGGCCCGGCAATATGGCATCAGCTACCTTCCGCAGGAGCCTTCTGTCTTTCGCAAGCTCACGGTGGAGGAGAACATCCTGGCCGTGCTCGAAGTGCAGAGCATCTCGCCGGAGATGCGGCGATCGCGCACCGAGAAACTCATCGAGCAGCTCAATCTTGGCCACATTCGCAAGACGCGCGGCTATGCATTGTCCGGCGGCGAACGGCGGCGAGTGGAAATCGCGCGCTGCCTCTGCATCCAGCCCTCTTTTATTTTGCTCGACGAACCCTTTTCGGGAATCGATCCCATTGCGGTAATCGATCTGCAAGAGATTATCTTCGACCTTAAAGCCAGCGGTATCGGCGTGCTGATAACGGACCATAATGTCCGTGAGACTCTTTCGGTGACCGACCGTGCGTACATCATCAATCAGGGCAAGATCTTCCGCGATGGCACGCCGGAGCAACTGGGCAACGACCCGGAGGTGCGGAGAGTTTACTTAGGCGAAGGATTCACACTAGGCTGAACCGGAGGTAGTTCTAAAGCGTTCCCTCGCGGATGTACACTGTGAGCAATCTTTCAGCATATTTTCAAGGTTAGGATGCGATGGCTCTTCTCCAACCCAAGCTGAGCTTGAAAGTAGCTCAACGGCAGATATTGACGCCCGGCCTGATGCAAATGGTCAGCGTGCTGGCGTTGAACAAGCTTGAGCTGAAGGAGATGATCAACGCCGAGATTACCGAGAATCCGATTCTCGAGGAAATCGAGGAGAATGTCCCGCTCCTCGACGAGGTTGCCGGCCAGGAGATCGAGCACGACCGCTCGATCGAGCTGCGTGCGGCCGAGGCGGAGCCGGAAAAGAAGACCGACCCCTTCGACGAAATCGATTTCGGATCGTACTTTCAGGATTATCTCGATCCCGGCTTCCGCACCGGCAATAGCGTTGAAATCAGCGAAGCGCCTTCGATTGAGAACTTTCTTTCCCAGCCCGGAACGCTAACCGATCATATATTCTGGCAGCTGGGCTCTATCTCTCTTTCACCAGCAGTTCGTGACGCGGCCGAATACATCGTCGGCAATCTGAACGAAGATGGCTACCTGACAGCAAGCGATGAAGAACTGCTCGAGGGCTATCTGCGCGAACAGCTCGGCCCGGAAGCGGGTCCGGATAGCGATTCAGATACAGAATCGGGCGCGGATCCCGGCACACACCGAGCATCATCCGGCCGCAGGAATGGCCAGACTACGTTGGCTCAGCTGCCCCAAGCCATGCTGGACCGCGCCAAAGCTCACCTCGATGCCGGTCTCGCCGTGGTCCGACAGCTCGATCCGGTGGGTATCGCCACACGCGATCTCCGCGAGTGTCTGCTGATGCAGGTGGAGGCCCAGCGCAAGGAATTTGAGCTGATCTTCGAGCGGCAGAGTCGGGGGCAAGCGCCAAGCCGTGGACACCGCCACGGCCGAGGACTGCTGGGCGGTCATGCCGGAGCCGAGAACGGCAGCCCCGATCACGGCGACGATCGCACCAACGATCCCACGGGGACCAACGCTAACGGCAGGATCGACCTTCATGGCGTTCCCGAGCCAGATATTGTCATCGGCGAAATAGCCGCGGAGACCATAGAGAATAGAGCGGGGCAGATCGCTCCGGGGACGGTTTCCCATGGCGGCGCACATGGCGCCGCCGTGAACGCTGCCGACAGCCGCCTGGAGATATTCGATATCGCCGCCTGCATCATTGACAAGCATCTGCAGCTCCTGCAAAAGCGTGATCCACGAGAGTTGTCCAAGGCCATAGGCAGATCCAGTGAGATGGCTCAACAGGTGATCGAATTCATCCGCACCCTGGACCCGCGCCCGGGACAGCGATACAACCGATCCGACGCGAGATTGATTGAACCGGATGTGGCCTTTGTAAAGCGTGGCGACGAATATGTGGTGGTCATGAACGAAGAGGACCTGCCCACGCTGCGTCTGAACCAGGGCTACCGCCGCATGCTGACGCAGGAAGGTGCGGAAAAAGAAGTCAAAGATTACGTGAAGGAGCGGTATCGCTCGGCGCTTCAGCTCATGCGCAATATCGAGCAGCGCAAGAACACCATCCTGCGCACCTGCGAGGCAATTGTTCGCCGCCAGGGCGACTTCCTCGAAAAGGGTGTAGAGGCGCTCCGGCCGATGATGATCAAGGAGGTCGCCGAGGAGATCGGCGTTCACCCCTCGACGGTCAGCCGCGCCGTCTCGAACAAATACGTGCACACCGCGCAGGGAGTCTTCGAGTTGCGGTTCTTCTTTTCCGAGGGTGTCAACGGTCCTGAAGGGGCCGGCACGCCGCTCATGCTGCTCAAGCGCAAGGTGAAAAAACTGATCGAAGACGAAGATCCCAGCAAGCCGCTCACCGACGACCAGATCGCCAGCATGCTGCAGGGCCAGGGCATTGATGTAACCCGGCGAACGGTGGCCAAATACCGCGAAGATTTACGGATTCCAAGCACCCACCAGCGGCGGGTGCGCGGATGAGGTACAGGCATTTTCGAAAATTCCAAGCCGATTTCACATTATTCCGGGTCCCCCCTCCCTAATGGTCGCGTTGGCTTAGGGGCGTCGGCTTCGGACTACGGCGTTTTCGAAAATGCTGTAGAATCGCCATTCTCAGCGGGAATTTCTATTCCAGAAGGGAGCTTTCACCATGCAGGTTGAGTACACCGGCAGACAGGTGACCGTTACCCCGGCACTCCGCACACTGGCGGAGGAGGGCATTGAGCGAATCGGCAAGATTCTCGGCAGGACAACCGGCGCCCACGTAATTCTGAGCGCGGAGAAGTACCGTAAGACAGCTGAGGTGAGTATCCAGACCCGGCGTCAGGATATTCTTGGCATCTCCGAGTCAACGAGTATGGAAAGCGCCCTGCGCGAAGCGCTGGACAAGGCTGAAACCCAGGCAATCCGCTGCAGAAAAAAGCTTCAGGCAAAGAAGCGCCAGCCCAAGGAAGAGAAGATCACAGCCGAGCCGCAGTTGCAGCGTCCGCGCCGCGCCTCCGCTAAGCCGCCTGGCACGGTGGAGAAATCACCGCCCGCGCCCGCTCCCAAGGTCAACGGCCAGGGGCGCGGCAAGCCGGCAATTCCGGTAACTGTGCACAGCTTTCCGGCCAAAACGCCCATTCCTGAGCCCCATGTCGTCCGCTCCGCCGATTCGGTTGCGCTTCGCCCCATGACCCTCGAGGAAGCCGTGAAAGAGTGTGAGTTCCGCGACCGCGAGGTCTTCGTCTTCCGCGACAACAGCGGAAATGTGAAGGTACTGCACCGCAAGCGCGACGGCAAAATGGAGCTCATCGAAGAGCCTTAAAAGCAGGGAACAGGGCTCAGAGCGCAGAGTTCAGGAAAGCGTCGGGGCAGTACGCTGAGCCCTGTTAGGATTGAGCGCATGGCCAGGCCACGGAAGACCGCTCCCAGCAAGATTGACCCGCCAAAGACCTCTAGCAATGCGACCAGGATTCAGCGATCGCCTAAGAATCAGAAAGATGCAAAGACCGCTGTGCGCCTTGCCAGCATCCCTGCATCTCACATTGAAGCCCGCCGCGAACTGGTCATCCTCACCGGATTGTCTGGCTCCGGAAAACTTTCGGCGCTTAAAGCTTTTGAAGACCTCGGCTATTACTCCGTTGACAACCTGCCCGTCGAATTGCTCACCAGCTTCGCCGAGCTGGTAACCCAATCGATCGAAATTACCCGCGCCGCGCTGGTAGTCGATGTGCGCGAAGGGCAGGGACTCGAGCGCTTTCCTGCCATCCTGAGGGAGGTACGCAAGCGGTTGTCCACCAAGGTCATCTACCTCGAAGCTTCCACGGCCGCGCTAGTGCGCCGTTTCTCAGAGACGCGCCGTCCGCATCCGCTGGGCCGCGAAGAAATGGTGGGACCCGCGATTCAGGCCGAGCGCAAACTGCTTGACCCTGTCCGCAACGTAGCCGACATCCTGATCGACACCTCCAACTTCAACGTGCACGAGCTGCGCGCCTACATTCAGAATCAGTTCGAGCGCGAGTCCGACGGCAAAAGCCTGCTTGTTTCCTCCCTGAGCTTCGGCTACAAGAACGGAGTGCCGCTTGAAGCCGACCTCGTCTTCGATGTGCGCTTCCTGCCGAATCCGCATTTCATCCGGCAGTTCCGCCATCTGACCGGCCGCGATCCCAAGGTGATCGCATACGTGCGCAAATTCGCGCAGACGCAGGAGTTTCTCAGCCGCGTCACCGACCTGCTGCTCTTTTTGCTTCCGCACTACATCCACGAGGGCAAGAGCTATTTAACGGTGGCTTTCGGCTGTACGGGAGGGCAACATCGCTCAGTCATGATCGCGGAAGAGATGCGAAAGCGGCTGACAAGGGAAGGCTACCGGGTGAAAGCCACGCACCGGGATATGCCGAGGTGAGAATACCTTCGCCGCCACATGAAAACATTAACTAGAGTAGTGCGTCGTAAGTAATAACGTTTATATGCAGCGTG
>CAYVSQ010000462.1:0-7675 GCA_964453815.1 uncultured Acidobacteriaceae bacterium
ACGATAACTTGTTGTTCGATCCCTTAGTCGCAGGAGGGGCGCTGGACCTGAACGGTTTCTCCTTCGACCTGGCGAACGGGGCCAACTTCGACATCTTTTACTTCCTCGGCGGCTACGACCTCGTGACTGACGCTAACTTCGACACCTTTTCACTGGCCTTACTCTCGGTTACCGACACGACGACGGGCGATCCGCTCGTGACCGCCCCTGTTTCTTCTTCTTCGGTACCCGAGCGGGGCTCCTTCTTGCTACTTACCACAGGAACTCTAGGGATTGCCGGAGCTATTCGTCGCAGGTTCGCAGCCTGACCATCGGCCAACTTGTCGCTGGCCCAGGAGGCAACGACCTAATCCTCCGCTCTTGTCACCGCTGGTTGCTGAGGAGTAGGGTTTTTGGGCCCGTCAAATCGCTCAATTGGAGGAACGTCCAGTGAAGCGCCGGAGTATCCCCTTCATGAACCAGCCGAACCTGGTTGAGAACGACTCGACAGTTCCTCTATCAGAAACGCAAACTGCAGTGAAAAAGCCGTACCACAAACCTGCGTTTCGCTTCGAGCGCGTCTTCGAGACGCGGGCATTGCAATGCGGTAAGGTCGCCACCCAGGGTCAGTGCCAATTGAGCGTTAAGACTTCCTGATTGACCCACTATGGCTATGGAGCCATGAGATTGCCTAATTTGGAGGAACGTCCAAATGAAGCGGATGAATCTCCCCTTGATGAGCAAGCGGCTGGCGGGCGCCGCCCTTCTGGTGGGCTGGCTGACAGCTTCCGCATTGGCACAGAGTCCCCACCACGGCATCGCAGAGCCAGCGCAGGGCCAGAACCCGCCGCCAGTTCGCGTCGGTGGAGTCGTTATAACCGGCATCCCGGAGGATTGGAGCGATCGTCACGTAGTGTTCTCGGATCCCGGCACGGAGCAGGAGGCGATCTGGAACGGCCGCCACGCACAATGGCAGAGGATCGTCAACAATCCCCGTTATGTCATGCAGCAGATGAGAAAGAATCTTCCGGTGCGGGGACCGGCGGCGGCGGACGTCGAGGCTAGATCAAAGTCGACCCCCGGGGGTTCTACGCCTCTCAACGAAGGAGCATGGGCGGTGTCGTTGAACGGCCCCGGGCTTGCAGCAGGTCATTATCCCGCCAAATACTCCCTTTCAACTACAGCCGCCGCGGGATGCAGAGACTTCGTCGTTTTTCCCACCGGGGCGCCCGGCTCTGGGGGGGGGACTACCCCAACCACTGGTCAGGCAACGATCGTTGCTTTCTACAATCTCTACGTCGGAGGATGTCCTACTGGCGGCAATCCAGTAGCTTACTGGGCCTATAACACCGGCGGAACAGCTAGCCTCTCGCCTGTTCTGTCTGAGGACGGCAGACAGGTCGCATTCATTCAGTCCGTGGCAGGGTCGCCTCGGTTGGTGCTCCTCAAGGTGGCAGCGTGCACCGGCTGCTCAGTCACGCAACCGATCACGCCGACGCTGGCGGCCTCTGCAGCGGCTTACAGCACTTGCCTCGCTCCCTGCTATTACCAGGTAAGTATCGGTGGCAATGATGGCAATGAGGCGCCGTTTTACCGCTACGACAACGACACGCTTTACGTCACTAACGACCAGGGACAGGCTGAAATCATTAGTTCCGCCTTTAAGGGGATTCCGGCTGTGACCGGACCTGTGAATATTGGCGCGCAGCCGGTGACCTCGCCCGTTTATGATTTCGCTACCGGAAGGCTGTTCGTCAAGACGGGAGGGGGAACCCTCGTAGGAGTCCTCGCCCAAGTGAATGGGTCGGACCCTAGAGCCTCAAGCCAACTGGAATGCAATCCCAATGGATTTCGAGACGCTCCCGTTGTCGACTCATCACTCGGGCTAATTTACGCCTTTATCGGGTACGGTTGTGACGCGTCGCACAATAGCTTTATCAACCGGTTTGTAACCTCAAGTTTTAACAGCGCTTCCCCGGGACCGGGAACTGGCACCGCCTTCAGTCTTGCAAATGGTGGTGCGAACAACCCCAGCACCACAATCGGTACCCACGACGCTTTTGACAACACGTATCTTAGGGGTGGAGCCGGGAACCTATACGGCTGCGTGAACGGAGTCGTATACCGCCTCTCCAACCCCGCCGGTATTAGTGGTGGTGGTACCACAGCAGTGACAACCTTTGTCACGCTCTCCGGCTCCGGCGCCAACTCCACCGCAGTATGTTCTCCCGTTACGTCGTTCCAGGACGCCAGCGGCGTGGATCGGATCTTTGTGAGCGTGCAGGCCAACGGGAATGCGGGCGGATGTACTACCGGTTCTTGCGTGTTCAGCATTACCATCCCCGGCGGTACAATCCTCGGTAGGCCGGTGGTCGGCGGTACAGGCGCTACAGGCGGTACAAGCGGAATCATCGTCGATAATTCCTCCACGAGCTTAACTGGCACCCAACAGATCTACTTCACTACGCTGGGCGGTACCAGCAACGCCACGCAATTATCGCAATCCGGCTTGAACTGAACATGGACGTCGGTGGCACTCGGGCCATCTGTTAGCCTCCGAGTCAGCGCTGAGACGAGGCGAAAATTGGTCAATTCAGAAGAGAAAGTTGGGACAGTTCTCGATATTTCGGATGAGCGAACCTTCGAAACCAGCGCTGTCCTGCGGCAAGATCTCTGCGACGCAAGCTCAGCGCAAGTTGCACTTGAAGAATTCTTGACTGACGCACCATGGCAATGGAGCCTCAGCAGCGTTCGGAACTAGGTTGTGAGCTGGTCGCCGACGTGGCCCGCAGCTTCGGTGAAGTTCGCCTCAAGGTCACAGGTGCCAGCATGATACCGTCCATCTGGCCAGGTGACGTCATCACCGTCCACCATAACGCGGCCAGTCTACAACCCGGACAAATTGTTCTATACAGCCGAGAAGGGAAACTCGTGGCTCACCGGATCACTCGCGTTCGCGGAGATGTTCTAAGCACACGAGGAGACTCATTGCCATCTTCCGACCCTCCAATTCATGCACCTGACATCGTGGGGCACGTGATTTCAGTTGTTCGCAGTGGCCATAGTGTGCATCTAAAGCAATCATCTTGGCAGCGTGCGGTCTCATTTACTGCCAGGCATTCGGATTTCTGTCTGCGCATAATATTGCGCGTAGGCATGCGCTGGAGGAGCTTCCATGGAAGGACTAACCGTACCTAGCGCCGCGCAGGACGTTGTCGTCATAGAAATTGGCGGCATGCCGGTCGGGGTGCGTAGTGATAGACCGGAGTTCCTCCAGATGCTCGAAAACCGTTATTCCGGTTTTCTCAGCCCTGAGGGCCGTCCGTCCTTCGAATTCGATGTCGAACTGGTAGCTCCGCGAAAAATCACCGATGAAGATGACATTGCTTTGCGCTTCGAGTCAGGACGATGGCTTATTGAGCGTGGCGACCTGCGCGCGCAGTGGGATCCGGCCACTCGGCACTGCCGCATTACGCAGTCGGCGAATCCCTACGCCATCGATACGGCCCTGCGCATTATTCACAGCCTGATCCTGGCGCGGGAAGGCGGCCTGCTAATGCATGCAGCAAGCGCAATTCGCAATGGCAAGGCCTTCCTGTTTCCCGGCGTCTCCGGCGCCGGGAAGACGACGATTTCGCGCCTGGCGCCCGCGGATGCGACTGTGCTCACCGACGAGATCTCCTACCTCACACGCAACGGGCATGAATACATCGCGCATGGCACGCCTTTTGCAGGCGAGCTGGCCAAAGTTGGAGAGAACGTCCGCGCACCCTTGGCGGGTCTGTATCTTTTGCAGAAGGGACCTGAGAACACCATCGAGCCGGTGAGCGGCAGCGCCGCGGTCCGCAGCCTCATGGAAAATGTACTGTTCTTTGCCCACGACCCAGAGCTGGTAAGCATGGTCTTTGGGTCGGTCTGCGAATTGGTGCGATGCACCCCTGTCTACCGGCTGACATTTGTGCCCGATCAACGTGTCTGGGAGCTGATTGCATGAACCCTGTTTATATCGCCCGATCTACTGCAGTGGCCGCGCGCTCGCTTGATGGCGAAATGATGATCATGTCTGCCAAGGACTCGACCCTGTTCACGCTGAATCCCGTGGGCACCGTTATCTGGCAGTCGGCCGACGGGCAAACGCCGCTTGCCGAGATCGTAGAGCAGAAGATATGCGCGCAATTTGAAGTAGATCCAGCCGATGCCGCGCGAGACGCTGAAAGCTTCGTGAGTGATCTGGCTGGCCACGGCATTTTGCTCATCTCCGGAGAACCCATCACTCCCGCAAAGCCATTAAATGGAGGGCCGCGATGAGCCTGATGGAAGAGATCGGACAGCGCGCTCTGAATCGCGACATGCCGCTTAACGTGCATCTCGACGTGACCTATCGTTGCAACGAGCGCTGCGTCCACTGCTACCTTGACCACGATGATCACGGCGAGATGACCACCCAGGAGATTTGCGGCGTGCTCGACCAGCTTGCCGATGCAGGTGTTTTCTTTCTTACCTTCAGCGGCGGCGAAGTCTTCATGCGCAGGGACTTTCTCGACCTTGTAGAGTATGCGCGTTCTCTGATGTTTAGCGTCAAGGTCAAGACGAACGCATTCATGATCCGTGAAAAAGAGGCACAGCGCCTGTATGACCTTGCGGTGCAGGACGTGCAGATCAGCATCTACTCGCATCGACCCGAGGTGCATGATGCCATCACGCTGCTTCCCGGATCGCTGAAACGCTCTCTGGCCGGAATACGCCTCTTACGTTCGCACGGTGTAAAGGTGATCATTGCGAATGTCCTTATGATGCGGAACCTGAACGACTATGCCGGAGTGAAGAATCTGGCGAACGAGTTAGGGGCGGACTTCACGAACGACCCGACGATCACACCCATGATGGATGGAAACCGGTCCGTTCTCCAGCTGGGCCTGGGTGTTCCTCAACTGCATGATACGTTCCGCAAGTCAGATCTGGTTGGTGACGTCGACGAGTTCTGCGCCCCACCCCCACCGGTGAATGACGGCGCCTTAGATTCGTATCCATGCAGCGCGGGCCATACCCTGTGCTACATCTCGCCCTATGGCGACGTCTTTCCCTGCGTGCAGTTTCCGTTGCCCAGCGGCAATGTGCGCCAGCAGAAATTCATAGACATCTGGCGGTATTCCGATCAGCTTAATGAGGTCCGGTCCATCACGTTGCGCGATCTTTCGGTCTGTTCAGGATGTGGTCACGCTGGCACGTGCACACGTTGCCCTGGCTTGGCATATCTGGAAGGAAACATGCGCGGGCCGTCCACTCAGGACTGCGAAAAGTCCTTCGCCAGGACGGGGATTCCCTCCGCCAATATGCATACCAAAATGTATTACCCTGCGCTTCACAGCTCCACGCCCCATGGCCTGGTCCAGATCGCCGTATAACTGCCAGCATAACCGCGCAGCGTTTTAGGATCTGCCAGATGATGCAACTCAATCTCGCAACGAAGCCTTGATTACTTGCTCGCAAATGGAGAACTTCACACCCGGCGGATAGGCACGCGAGTTCTGATTTCAATTTCGGAACTTCAGCGATACGCGCGAGTCGATCATCCAAAACCAATCGCCAGTTAGAACCCTCGCGGAGCGCCTGCTGGCTCGATAGCCCAGCATGAAGTCGAGTTATTGACTGCGGCATGTGAGATTTGGTATATCCGCTGTTGACACCTTGGGTCGTACCGTAAGACTGATGCCACGCTCTCCCCGGGATTCATTCGCCACTCCCCAGATCATTAGAATCCCCGAATAAAGACACCAAATCCTCACAACTGAATTAGGTTGCGCTACCTGATGCGACTGGCAGGCGGCACCGACTACAAGGTCGTCATGGTGGTACACGACCCTCGATCGGACGCCTATCGCCGCCATACAAGGAGATCTCAATCATGAGCATTTCCCTGACCGTCAACGGCGCACTGCACACGAGCCCTGCCGCACCGGAGACCCCTTTGTTGTATATCCTGCGAAACGATCTGGGCCTCGACAGCGCGAGATACGGATGCGGCGCTGCCCAGTGCGGCGCCTGTAACGTGCTGCTCGATGACCGAGTCATTCGGTCGTGCGTCGTTACAGCGGCCGCGGCGTCGCCGGGCAAGATCACGACGCTTGAAGGACTGGGGAGCACCGGCAAATTGAGCGCATTGCAACGGGCATTCATTGAAGAACAGGCTGTCCAGTGCGGCTACTGTATCCCCGGAATTATCATTTCGGCCCACAACCTTCTGACTCGCGTCTCGAATCCCAATGAAGCCGAAATCGAAGCAGCGCTTGATCGAAACCTCTGCCGATGCGGCACGCACACACGCATCCTGCGCGCGATCGCGCGTGCGGCGAAGGAATCCGCATGATCGAACCTACGCGGCGCACCTTTCTCAAGACCACATCCCTCACGATAGCGTTCAGCCTGTCGCCTTTGACATCGCTGGCTCAGCAACTGTCAAGCTCAGCGGTGCTACCGGGCAGCCTCAACACCAACCGGATGCTGGATGGATGGCTGCGCATCAATGCCGATGGAACCGTGACGGTCTTTACAGGCAAGGTCGAATTTGGTCAAGGCATCCTGACCGCGCTGACGCAGATCGTTGCGGATGAACTGGACGTCGATGTTGAACGCATCAAGGTCGTTTCAGGCAGGACAGACAGGACCCCCAACGAAGGCTTCACCGCTGGCAGCCGCTCTATAGAAGACAGTGGCACAGCGCTGCGCATGGCTAGTGCGCAAGCTCGCGGGATTCTATTGCGGGCGGCATCGGCCGAACTCGGCGAGCCAATCGCAGATTTGCGTATAAGCGATGGGTCCATTACGTCAGTCAGTGGCGGCAGCGCCGTCCTTACCAGCTATTGGAAACTGACCACTGGCGCCACACTTCACCTGGAAGCAAGCGCCGACACGCAGTTCAAGCCCAGCAGCCAGCATCGCTTGATCGGGCAAAGCCTCAAGCGGTTAGACATCCCGGCCAAAGTAACCGGAGGCGAAGCGTTCGTGCAGGACATGCGCCTGCCCGGCATGGTTTACGGACGTGTTGTGCGCCCAAGTGCGCCCAGAGCCCGTTTGCTGAAAGTGGATGAGGCTGCTGCGCGACAGATGCCGGGCGTCGTAACGGTGCTGCGCGATGGCAACTTTCTAGCGCTGGCAGCACAGCGCGAAGAGCAGGCCATCGCTGCGGCCCGCACCCTCCAGGACAGCGCTCACTGGCAAGAAGCGGCTGACCTGCCACCGTCCGGCGCGGCCCTCTTCGGTTTCATGAAACAGCAGCGCGCTCAGGACAGCGTGGTCAGCGACATACAGGGCGCCGCGCCTGCCGGTGCTGCGGTACATACTCTTGAGGCCGAGTACACACGACCTTACGTGGCTCATGCAGCAATCGGACCCTCCTGTGCCGTGGCGCAGTGGAAAGGCGGCAAGCTCGACGTCTGGTGCCACTCCCAGGGCGTGTTTCCGTTGCGTGCCGACCTGGCCGAAGCTTTGAAAATCCCGATCAACAACATCACTGTAATGCATCGGGAAGGGTCAGGCTGCTATGGTCACAACGGAGCCGACGATGTCGCGCTGGACGCCGCACTGCTGGCCCGCGCGTTGCCGGGTACGCCGGTCAAAGTGCAATGGATGCGTGCGGATGAGTTTGCCTGGGAGCCGTTAGGGGCGCCGATGGTCATAAAACTCAAGGGGTCTGTGG
>CAYVSQ010000463.1:0-3317 GCA_964453815.1 uncultured Acidobacteriaceae bacterium
ATGCCGGGCCACAAGCCTTCCTTGGTCAGCACGTCGCTATGGCAGACGCCGCAAGCCTGAACTTTTACGCGCACGTCACCCGGACCCGGATTCGGAATGTCGCGCTCGACGATTTCCCATGGCCCGTGGGCCTTTGCAACTTGTACCACTTTCATTTTCTTTGCAGTCGCCATGATTCCTCCGCGGGGAATAAGTGTGCTGAATTTATTTCAGATTTGCTGTGGCTTTTCAAGCCCGTTGGATGCGAGCCCAAGTCGTTTCGGTGCGCGGAAATCCGGAGCTAGTCAGCCGAGGCGATGCGGCTGACGGTGCCGGACGGGAGAAGGGTAAAAACGCAGGGCTGGTCGGCGGCGGCGCAGGCCAAAGTGGCCAGGCGGGGTAACTTTTGCATCGACTTATCGGGGAAAGACTGGGGCACGGATAATTTGCGAAGGGCGTCGTTCAAGCTGGCGAGGTGGTCATCAGGAATTGTCGGCGCGAAATCCAGGAGTTTGGAGTTTTCTCCAATGATAACGGTGAATTGGGCGATGCCCTGAGTGCCGTCTGGATTCGGAACGGAGGCTGTCCGGAATGTAGAAGGCGTCTTGCGATATTGCTGCAGGCGTTCGTCTACCAGGGAATCGCCGCCAAGAAGGTCAGCCAATCGTTTCCGTGTTTTTTGTGCATCTTCGGACACTTTCCGGCCGGGGGGGACGCTGGCCAGCCCGGCCAGATATATTTGAACGGCTTGGTCTCCATGTCCTTGCGATTCGTAAATCTGGCCGAGATGCAGAGCCATGGTCAGATCTTCGGAGAGCTGCCAGCCGGCGAAGACATATTTTTCAGCTTCTTCAGTTTTGCCTTGCTGAAATTTGATCCAGCCCAAAGTGTCCCAATAGGCGCCGAGGCGAACGACAAAAGGCCAGGTGCGAGCGCCCACGGTGATGAGCGTAGAGTCATTCAACTCGTTCTCAACGGTGGCAATGGACTGCTGGGACCAGGCTTCGGCGAGATCGAGGTTCGATTTGGATTCGGCAAGCTGGTAGGCAACGCTATTGAGCCGAGAGTCGCTACCGTCGTCGGCTAGGGCCAGGCGAAAAGAAATGATGGCCTTATCGTCCTTATGGGTTGCCAGATAAGCCCGGCCCAGATTGAAATGCGCGACAGCGTATTTAGGAAAACGGTCGGTGGCGCGTTCGAGAACCGGAACGGCTTTCTCGGGCTGGTGTAGCGCCAGATAAGCGGCGCCCAGACGCGCGAGGGCGTCGCCGTCCAGCGGCGCGTCGTCAATCCGCTTCAACATCAAGTCCACGTCCTCTTGATATTTCTCTTCGTCGTAGAGCACCCAGGCCATGTTGAGATAGGCGCGCGAATCACCGGGGGCGAGCTCCAGGTATTTTCTGAAATTTGCCTCCGCCTCGGAATACTGGCGGAGATACATTCGAGCGCGGCCGAGCTCGCGCCAAGCATCAGGGTATCCCGGAGCGGCGGCCACTGCGGATTGAAAATCCTCGACAGCATTGGCCCAATTTTTGCGATCTGTTTCGGCCTTACCCTTGTTGAAAAGATCCAACGCCGAGGCCGGCGGCGGGGGCGCTGAAGCTGACGATTCATTGGCTGCAGATTTCGCGGCTGGGATGGCCTTCTTGTTCGGAGAAGCTTTGGCAAAGTACTCGGCTCCTTCGGAAGCCTTGGCGACAACTTTTTGGACGAACGCGGCGTATCGATCCGATTCGTCGGCCGAAACCTCGGATGCGGTCAGAGTCAGCGAGCGATAGCCATGGAAAGTGGAGCCCTGCCAGGAGTCGCTCGATTCGTAGGAAGCGAAAGGCTCGGTGATTGAGTATTTCGCGGACGGCGGAAAAGGGTCGTTCCCCAGAGATGGAAAGGTCAGCTTGACCGTGAACGAATAGGACCGGGGCCCGTGAAGAGTAGAAGGCAGGGAGCGGACGTTATGGTTCGACGCGTCCTTGGGCGAAGCGCCCGGCAGCAGCGAGAGCAGTTGCCACCGTTCAATTGGTATGGTGGTGACTGCAGCGGCGAGCTGTGGGGGCGTTCCAGAGGTTACGTTGACGTACATCGGTTTTCCGCTGAGATGGAATTGAGCTCGGACCGGGTGCGCGGTATCCGAAGCGTTCAGGACTTTGAAATCGGTAAAGCGAGTCACGTCATAGAAGTCGCGATTGGTTCGGGCCAGCACCGAGTCAGCGGTTTTGTCGAGCTGTTCGGCGGAGACATGATCGTTCAGGATGCGAATTAGAACTTCGAGATCGCCACGGGTCTGCAACTCGACAGTAGCATTCAGAACTCCGGACGCATCCACGGTGCCATCGATCGACACATGATATTCGGTGGGCATCGGAATCGTTAGCGGCGTGTCTTGCAATCCGTTCCGCGCATCGGGGTTGATCAGCAGGATTTTCTGACCGCGCAATTGAGGCGCGAGATAGCCGTAGGGACCGACGCCGAGCGTGGTGTCCAGCCAGGTGTCCTTCTGGCCCAGCCGCAAAAAAGTGAAGGCATGGTCGAATTGGAAGGGGTTCGGCACATCTGGATCAACGGCTTGTTGCGCGTTGGCCAGCACAGCCTGTGCATGAATCCCTGCGGCATCCAGCATGGCTTCCAGCAGCGTGGTTTTGTCTTTGCAGTCGCCATAGCGATTGGCGAGAACTTCACCGGCGGGGTGGGGCTGGTAGCGTCCCACGCCGAAGGAGAGGCTGACGTACCGGATATTCTGGGAAACCCAGTAATACAAGGCTTGGGCTTTGGCGTCGTCCGTGTTCAGGCCATGCACGATTTCGTCGGCTTTCGCGCGAATTTCCGGAGTGGGCAGGCGGCGATCCTTTTCGAGATTGGCGTACCAATCGGAGACCTCCGCCCAACTCTGAAAGGTCGAAAATATTACGCGGGGCGCGGGCCCGGGACGCGGCCCTTCGAGGAGCCTGTTGACGTCAAAAGAAAAATCTTTGAAAAAGTCGATGGGAGGCGGAACGGTCAAATTGGAGGTGGCCCAATGATAGAGACGGCGGTCGCCTTCCGTTCTGGTGGATTGAGCGATTCCATCGCTAGCTTTAATTTTCAAGGCCCGGTCCGCCGGAAGGTTGAGATCAAGCTGCTCGTCCAAGGAAATCATGCGATTGTCGAAAATCCAAATTTGCCAAAATTGGCCAGGGATAAACGGCTTGGCTTTCCAAACTACGTCGTATTCGACCAGATCGCCGACGGAGATGCCTACAACCGTCACGTGCTTTTCGCGCGCGTCGGTGTACATAGGAGCTTCCCGCGAAACCTGGGCTGTGAGGTCCTGGACGGCCTCGGGGCCAGAAGTGATGATGCTG
>CAYVSQ010000464.1:0-5948 GCA_964453815.1 uncultured Acidobacteriaceae bacterium
ACCGAGGCCGAGCTGCAAAAAATGCAGTCGAGCCTGCGCGCCAAGGCTGCTGCTCGCCTCGAAGAGAAGCTGCACGCCGAGGTGAATCGGGCTGCGACAGTCGAATCCAGGCTGCTCAGTGACCTACAGCAGCAGACACACGCTGCCACCACCGCTGCACCGAAATTTCAACGCTCCGATGAAATCAAGGCGGATATCGAACGGCTGCAGTTGCGCTACAACGCCGTTGATGATCGTATCGGCAACCTTGAGCTTGAGGGCAGCTCTCCTGGTTCCGTGCACCTTTTCCAACCGGCAAGGCCGCCGCTTGGGCCCCAGCCCAGCAAGATTGGCAAATTTCTGCCGGTGTTGTTTCCTATATCGATTCTGCTGGGAATCGCCGCAGCAGTGCTCTTCGATCTGCTGGATCCGCATCTCTACACGGGCGGCGATGTCGAAGCGGTCATGGGTTTCTCGCCTATTGGCGTACTCCTCGATGACCGTGAAGTCACCCAGCTGGTTTATGACGAGTGCGCATTGCGCCTCGCCGCGGGCATCGACCACGCGGCTCATGCTGCCGGAGTAAGAACCTTTGTCATAACCGGCATTGGTTCTGGTGCAGGTACCACCACCATCGCCGGGCACCTTGGTAGCACACTTGCCAAGCTCGGCCGAAAGACTCTGACCATCGATGCATCCGGTAACACGAATCCAGTGGCCTATGCCACCGTTAGCCTGACAGACACCGGCCGGCGTGCCGATTCGCATGCCGAGATGCGGACTGAACTTCAGTCCACCGTTGTGCCCCAGCCTCTCAACTCTAAGATTTTGCCGCTCGCAACCAGCTTCATGGCCAAAGCTTTCCAGGAGCTCACCAACGAGTATGACATCGTACTGATCGACGCGGCGCCGCTTCTTACCTCGGCCGAAACCGAGTACCTGGCCCGGTTTGCTGACGTTACCATCCTGGTTGGCGAATCGGCCAAGACCAAGAAGGCGGAATTGAAGCGTTCAGCGCGCCTGCTCGAGCGGCTCAATGTCGGGGGAGTTGCGGTCATCATCAATAAGGTTGGTCTCCTGCGTGCCGAAAAGACTCTCAAGCACGATCTCGCCGAATTTGAAGCGCGCGTCAACAAGATGAATCTGCGCTGGCAGCCGAAGTATCAACGCTCCGAGGCTTCTCCCTTCACTCCTTTTGTCAGCGCTGAAGATATTGCTGACTCGGAGAGTGTTTCTGTCGCCGAACGGGCATAACGCAATTTGGTTCTCGGCTGCACGCCAAAGAGCGAGCACAACTCGGATCGCCTAGCAATCATCTTCCGCTCCCGCGCTGAAGATTACGGGCGCTTGGGTATCGTAAGCAAAATGGAGATCCGCGATGAGACGGCGAACTTTGTACATCTGCCTGATGCTGGCGGTGAGCATCGTGGGGATTGGCTTGTGGAGAGCAACCAGAGTGCGCGCGGCTGCCGAAACCCCTCCCGTAGCCTATTTGAAAAGCTGGAGTCCTCAGGCGGCGGCAAATTATCTTGATCGTCGCGAGGTCTGGTGGCAGTATTGGCCAGCGGCGCAGATGGATCATGGAACGGTCTGCATCTCCTGCCATACAGTTGTGCCATATGCGATGGTACGCCCGGCGCTGAGCCAGGAGTTGCACGCGACGGAAATGCCTGCACCCCAAAAGGTCCTGATGGACAACGTGGAAAAACGGGTAGGCCACTGGTCCGAGATGACCCCGTTTTACACCGATGAAGCCTATGGGCCTGGCAAGACTGCAGAGTCTCATGCTACCGAAGCCCTATTGAACGCCGTAATCCTGACAAGCTATGACACCCGGAATGGGCATCTGCGGCCAATCACTCGAACCGCCTTAGACGAGGCATGGGCATTGCAGGAAATGACGGGTGAAAATGCCGGAGGATGGAGATGGCAGGACTTTCATCTGTCTCCATGGGAGTCTTCCGAGTCGGGCTACCAGGGTGCTGCGCAGTTCATGTTGACAGTCGAGAATGCTCCGGATGGGTATGCAAATGAGCCGGGAATTCGCGAGAACATGGAGCTGCTAAAACAGTATCTGCGGAGGCACTATGCAACCCAGCCTTTGATGAACCAGCTGTACGTTCTGTGGCTGTCCCCAAAAGTGTCCGGACTGCTGGCAGAAGAGCAGCGAAAGGCGCTGCTGGAGGCAATTCAAAAGCATCAGCAGGCCGATGGTGGCTGGAGTCTGGCCACACTCGATCCCAGGAGTCAGTTAGAGAACAACCGGTTGAAACGGCTAAAACAGGAGCTCGTTGAGATGACCAGTCCGGTAACGAGCGATGGGTATGCGACGGCTCTGGTTGTAATGGCACTGGAAGCGTCGGGAACGAGCCAGCAGGATGGACTGGTGAAACGTGGACTCGATTGGCTTGAACAGCATCAGGGCAGCGACGGTGCCTGGCGAGCCTACTCCGTCAACGAGCGGCGGGACCCGGACAGCGATATTGGACGATTTATGAGCGACGGGGCGACCGCGTATGCAGTGATGGCGCTGGAGAATAGACAGCACCCTTCTGGGAAATAAGCCGCGGCCCAAGTGGACGAGTTCTCATAAAAGAACACCGACGCTGGGAGATATCTCGAACTACGGGCACCTCGAATATCGCGCTTTATCAATTTCAACTTATTGCGCGAGACTCTCGACTCTGACCAACATGCTCGCGCCTGCGCTTAAAACTGACGCAGGGTTAGTCATTCTGGTCGCAGCCAGTGTGGCTGCACTGTTCTTCAATTGCAGTTTCTTCTGCGCGGCCATGTACTGCAGCCAGTTTCTATAGATAGACGTAGCGGTCGAGTGCCACGTGTCCTCGATGCTTGTCTCCGCCAAGACGTTCGAAACATCTGTAAGCAACTCTGGTTGCCGGCAGGATAAGGCCTGTTCCTGCAATGCCGCGAGTGCGTTTGCAGTTTGCGGGTCAAAATAATTCCGCGGCATCAAGGGATAAATGTCCGTTTCTCCCCTAAGATATCGCCCGACATCTCTGCGGTATTCGAGCAGCAAAGTATTGGATTCGTATTCCGGGTGGCCTTGGAAAAAGACGAAGAGGCTTTTTTGCTGCTTAACGAACGTATCGACGCCGGCATCTGCAGAGCGGGTGAGAACCTTGTAGCCACAAGCTGTCAGCTCGTCTTCGGAGAGACCATTCCACCTGGAATGCGGGAGCTTAAAGCGCGAGGGCGCCCCCGAAGTCAATGTGTGATCCGACAATTGTTCGCACTCGAAGATGCCAAAGTGCTTGTGTTGGCTTCTGATTCGGCTGACGCCATCGAGATGGAGCACGGCAGCGTGCGCGGCCAGGCAGGACCAGATCGTCGAGTGAGTGTTGTCGCAAGCCCACTCCAGGACCTTTGTAAAACTCTCCCAGTATGGTTCGTCCCTTAGGTTCGGAGTCAGCGGCTCTCTTCCGGTCACAATCAGCCCGTCGAGACTCGTGTTCCAAAGGTTTTCAGTACTCGAATAGAAGGTCCGGATATGTTGTTCGCCTGCTTCACTCCGAGGCACCCCCGGCAATGAATACAACGACAGGTTGATCGAGAACCCCTCAGAGGCCGAGTCGAGGAGCGAAAGGAACTGGCGTTCGGTTGCCTCAATAGCCCCGTTCGCCATATTGTTGATCAATCCAATATTGAGTGTCTTGCTTAACCTATCCAGACAGCCTGCAGACGGGTTCGCGCAGAGCCCTTTCGTACAAGACTTCGGGTCGCCAGGCAGATTTGAATTCAAGGAAACAGGCATAGATATCTCCGGGGTACTGGTTTGAACCACTCGGGGGAGATGGATCGACCTAGATGGTGGCGTCAAGGGCCTGATCAAGGTCTGCAATAATGTCTTCGCTGTGTTCGATCCCGATGCTGAGCCGGATCATCTCCGGCTTGACCCCAGCACTGAGTTGTTCTTCGTGCGACATCTGCCGATGCGTTGTCGATGCCGGATGGCAGGCCAATGACTTGGCATCACCCAGGTTGACAAGCCGCGTCACAAGCTTGAGCGCGTCATGAAATCTAACCGCAGCCTCATAGCCGCCCTTGAGCCCTACCGTCATCAGCGAGCAGGCACGGCCGCACAGATACTTTTGCGCAAGCGCATGATAAGGACTAGCGGGGAATCCTGCGTAGTTGACCCACTCGATCCTGGGATCATCGCGCAAAAACTCGGCTACCTTTTTTCCGTTCTCTACGTGCCGGTCAATTCGTAGCGCGACCGTTTCAATGCCCAGCAGCAGCAGAAACGCACTCAGCGGCGACAGTACAGAGCCAGTGTGCCGCTGATAAACGCTGCGGACACGTCCCATAAACGCCGTCTTCCCAAAGTGCTCGGTATAGACCAACCCGTGATACGAGGGATCGGGCTGGTTAAACATGGGGAAACGCGACGCATGTTCCTTCCAGTCAAAATTGCCGCTGTCGATGATGGCGCCACCGAGCGTCGTGCCGTGCCCACCCAGGAACTTCGTAAGGGAGTGCAGAACAATGTCGGCGCCGTACTCGATCGGCCGAAGCAGCAGAGGTGTCGCCACTGTATTGTCGACGAGCAACGGCAGTCCGTGTCTGTGCGCCACGCGCGCCAGCTTCTCGATGTCACAGATATTTCCTGCCGGATTTCCGACACTCTCGCAGAAGATCGCGCGGGTTTTGTCATCGATCAACTTTTCCAGCGCATCTGGGTGATCCGACTCCCCAAACCGAACGTTTATTCCGTGGCTTGGCAGCAAATGAGCGAAGAGGCTGTGCGTTGTTCCGTAGAGCTGGGGAACAGAGATGATATTTGTGCCAAGTTCAGTTACATTTAAGACAGTATAATAAACGGCGGCCTGCCCGCTGCTGACGCACAGAGCCTCGAGCCCACCTTCGAGCGCTGCAACGCGCCGCTCAAGCACCGCCGTCGTTGGGTTCGCGATGCGCGTGTAGCGAAATCCTTCAGCCTCCAGGTTGAATAACGCCGCCGCGTGATCGGCGCTATCAAATGCATAGGACACCGTCTGATAAATGGGCACAGCGACCGCTCTGGTGGTCGGATCGTATTCGTAGCCGCCGTGAACGGCAATCGTTTCCGGTTTCATTGATTTATCTGCCCGTGGACTCTGCAAGTGCGATCTCTGCCTGATCCGGCTCGGATTGATTTCGTTCGGATTGTCCGCCAAGTTGAGTGAAGAGACGATTCATCTCGTCTACCACCCAACGAATATCGGCTTCGGTTGTCTTGAAACTGGTGATGCATGCCCGCAGGGCCGGAACGCCTCCGATCACCGCTTCCGACATCCACGCAATCTGACGTTCCCGAAGACCTGCCAGAAAATCCGACGGAACAAGGCCCTCCCGAGTGAAGCAAACGAGCGGCAGCGGCGTTGAATTGACGATCTGCCAGCCTGAAGCGGTCAGAGCTTCTCTTAGGACATGACCCATACGGGCCTGTTGATCGATCATTTCGATCTGTCCCGATTCGCCATGGTGAGCAAGCGCCATAAAAAGCTTCAAGCCGATAAAGCGGCGGGACCATTGAATCGAGGTCATGAGCGGGTCGGGAACCGTCAAATCCGTGTTCTTCGACAAGTAGGTAATGCCTACGCGGAAGGCCTCGGCAACACGTTCAGGATGGCGGCAGAAGAACATCCCGCAGCCCATCGGGACAGAGAACCATTTATGCGCATCGCACGTGATCGAGTCAGCAGTTTCAATTCCGGCAAGATAATGCTTGAGCTGTGGTGAAACAATCGCCGCGCCGCCCCACGCCGCGTCAACATGGAACCACAGGTTCTCGTCACGGCAAAAGCGCCCTATTTCCTGCAGGGGATCGATGATGCCCGCTGCGGTGGTTCCGGCTGTGCCAATGACCATGAACGGTGCCAATCCGTTTCTGCGGTCTTCAGCCACCCGGCGTTTCAGATCATTTACATCGAGTTTCAGCTGACTGTCTGTTGCCACAATGCGTA
>CAYVSQ010000465.1:0-4459 GCA_964453815.1 uncultured Acidobacteriaceae bacterium
TCGATCTTGACGGGCGCGGAGGCGAAAGCGGCTTCGGCATCTCCGCGCTTGCTGGCGACGTGGGGTCCACCAGGAGTTCCTACAGAGGGGATCGAATCATCGAGAACTGTGGACACGTTGAATTTGTCGGCGTCATATTGGACGCGTACGGCCGCGGCAGCAGCCTGTGCCTGCTGAAAGGTTTCGGCGACCGCGACGGCAACGTACTGACCCCAGTAATAGATCGTCTTATCTTCGAACGGTGGTCGACTCTCGCTGTTTCTCCCGCCCGAGCCGTTTCGAAAGAGTGGACCAATGTTGTCGTGGTGAAGGACGAGCAGAACACCTGGCATCTTCTCCGCTATGGCAGTATCAATGCTACGGATCTTGCCGCTCGCGATAGTCGCGCAAATAGGCACTGCATAGACCATGCGCGGAAAGTTGTAATCGGCCGCGTACATCGCAGAGCCGGTGGTCTTCAAAGGACCGTCGATGCGAGCGATATCGGAGCCAATTATGGCGGACGGTGGAACAAAGGTCTGGGTCGTCTCTGAATTTTTATAGTTCTGGCCGGACTGGATGAAATCGAGAAATTCGCTGAACATCATAGGGTCAATCTCCTCGGGCATTTACAGCGCCGCGATTCGTCGGCTTCAGGTCACGCAGGTTGGACGGACATAGTCAGGGCTCTAACCAGGCATCGTTTGGAGAGTTCCACTTTAAAGCCGTTTTCGCTGGCGGGGCGTGCGTCCTTGAGTGCAGCCTCCGCGGCATTTCGGAAGGTCGCTGTATCTGGGGCGCGGCCTTGCAATACTGCTTCTGCTTCGAGCGAACGCCAGGGCCTGGTGCCAACGCCACCGAGAGCGACTCGCGCAAAGTGAATTTTTCCGTTGTCCACCTTAATAACGATTGCGGCAGAGGCAAGCGCGAACTCATAGGCGGCGCGGTCGCGAAGCTTGAGATAAAGGGAGTGGCTTCCAGGCGTCGGGGCTGGAAGCGTCACACTGGTGATGATGTCTCCGGGCTCAAGCACCGTCTCACGCTGTGGCGTGGATCCGGGAAGAAGATAGAAGGCGTTTATAGGAATACTGCGTCGGCCTTTCGTTCCCTGGACCTGGATGGTGGCCTCGAGAGCGGTGAGGGCAACGTTTTGATCGGACGGATTGGTGGCAATACAGTCTTTGCTGGTGCCAAGAATAGCGAGCATCCGATTGTGGCCGTCGATCGCCGAGCATCCGGTTCCGGGTTCGCGCTTGTTGCAAGCGTGGGCAGTATCGCGAAAGTAGACACAACGAGTTCGCTGCAGCAGGTTTCCGCCGGTCGTCGCCATATTACGCAACTGAGGAGAGGCCCCGGAGAGGAGCGCCTGCGAAAGAACTGCATAATCGGGCTGTACCGTCGGGTGGTGTGCGACATCGGAGTTATGTGCGAGTGCCCCGATGATGAGTCCGCCAGTTGGAGTGGACTCAATCCTGTCGAGAGCAAGACCGTTAATATCCACGACCTCCTTAGGTCGCTCAACCCTGAGTTTCATAAGGTCGATAAGGGTTGTACCGCCAGCGACGAAGCGGACTTCGGCGCCCTGCTGGGCAGTGGTAGACTGCGCTGCCGACTGAATGGCCTGATTGAGGGTAGAGGCGCGATTGAATCTGAATGCTTCCATAGCGATCTGCTCCGACTGTCGGGTTAGGCATGTTTGCGCGCGTACTGTACCGCCGCGACAATGTTGGGATAAGCCCCGCACCGGCAGATATTGCCGTACATTGCCTGCTTCACGTCGTCATCGGTCGGTCCGACAGGTTCCTTCAGAAGTGCGACCGCGGACATGATCTGGCCAGACGTACAGTAGCCGCACTGGTAGCCATCATGCTCGACAAAGGCTGCCTGCATCGGGTGAAGATGGCCAGGCTGGCCGATGCCTTCGATGGTTGTGATCTCATCGTCGGGATGCATCACGGCGAACGAGAGGCATGAGTTCACGCGCCGACCATTGATGTGAACGGTACACGCGCCACATTGACCGTGATCGCAACCTTTTTTCGTCCCGGGAAGGTTGAGATTTTCGCGAAGGCAGTCGAGAAGCGTGGTACGAGGATCAAGCTGAAGGTGATGGTCCTCACCGTTGATCCGCAGTTTGACGGGGACAGTCCCTTCGACGGACAGGGCTGAATCCGGCACGGCAAGAGCCGCAGGCAAAGGCGAAGATACGGCACCAAGAAGCGGCGGCGCAGTCGCTGCTATCCCGGCGGCACCGAGGTTTGAGAGAAAGGACCTTCTGCTGACACGACCAAAGAGCGGCTTGCTGTCTTCATTGTCCCGAGCGGCTTCTTCGCTAGTTGCTCGTTCAACTTCGGTATCAGGCACATGTTTCGTCATCGGAGCCTCATGGAAAGTGAAGATTAACAGCGGACGGACTTCAAAGCTTGCGAGTAATTTTACTGCGAAAATCAGAGTGCTGGTGCATATGCGAAGCGAAGCTCTCACGGATGAGATCTTTGATGGGAAATGGCTCTGCAGGAAGGGTACGATGAAGACTCAGTAAGAACAGCTTTCAATGTGAGGCTCATGGAGTGGGTCTAGGGCTTAGGATAGTCGATTCATATTGGAATCCTTTTCCTGTTCGTCGAATATTCATTTGGGGGTCAGGGTCTTGACGTTTATTGAATTGAATAGGGATTTGGGCCGTGAGAAAAGCTCCTCACGCGGCCCTAATGGAGTTTGGGCACGAGTTCTCACCTTCTCCACACTTGTTTCTTCCAGAATAGCTTGCCACAGTCAGATTGCCCGAGCGTGCTGAAGCGCCGGCACAGAGGAGTTGCCAGACATGGACGAGTTGCACGGAGATCGTAGCCGCCAACGCTTGCGGACAAACCGGAGCCAAAGGATTTTCAGGCTGTTTGGTTGGCTGCTTGGCGGAGCCATCTTGTGCGGGGAGGCGCCCTACGGGTTGGCACAGTTGACGCGAACCAGATCGGGACAGCCGACGACGCAGAAGCCGGGTGGTATGCCAGGTCTACGGACGACCACCGACGCGCACAACTGCTATCCATATGATGGGCGGTGGAACGACCGCATCGACCGGGCTCTGGCGACAGGGCTGCCGGTGGCCATCGAACAGGATCTGAACTGGTATGTGCCGTCCGGCGGGGGAAGTCCCCGGATTGTCGTGGGACATGGCGGACCTCTGACCGGGGCGGAGCCAGAGCTCGAACACTACTTCTTTGACCGCATTCGGCCTGTTGTCGAGGCGGCATTGAAGAACCCCGACCACTCCCAGTGGCCGGTCATCACGCTGAACCTGGACTTCAAGACGGAGGAGCCTGAGCATCTGCGGGCCGTGCGTGCGCTGCTCGAGCGCTACCACGCGTGGCTTTCAAGCGCGCCGCGCACTGCAGATGATCGGGTGCAACCCATGCACGTGGGCCCGGTTCTGGTGCTTAACGGTCCCTCCGAGATTCAGCAGAAGGTGTTCTACGACGAGGTTCCAATTGGCGGCCAGCTATTGACGTTTGGCGCCGCGCGGACTGATATGCGTCAGGTAACGGCGGCGCCGTCCATCATCGAAAGCGAGCCTGCCTCCAACTATCGCCGCTGGTGGAACAATCCCTGGAGCGTGGTTGAAGCGGAAGGTCAGCCGCGGACTGGCGCCTGGACGGCTGCCTCGCAAAAGCGCCTGCACGATCTGGTTGAGCATGCCCACCAGCAAGGACTATGGATTCGGTTTTATACGCTGGATGGCGCGACCGAGGAACAACAAAAGCAGAACGGTTGGTTTCACCAGTACAACTTTCCAAGTTATGCGGCGGCGGCGGAACGCTGGCACGCGGCGATTGAGAGCGGCGTGGACTACCTGGCCTCCGATCAGTATGAGGATGTCGGCAGACTCGTGCGCAGTGTACGGACTGACACGGCCCACGGGAGCAGACCTTGACCGCGACGTCCTGTTGAGCGGTGCGGGTAAGCGATAAATCCCCAGTGATTCCAAGGGGTACTCGCTAAGTGCCTGAAAAGATTTGGCGTCCCAAAACGGTACGATTTCGAACTGCGTGTTTGATTGTCTCAAAATCCTTGATTCTCTGCGTAAGTTCTATAAGGGATTCGCGGCATAGCGAGAATTCATCTTCAAATACCCGCTAAGAACCGATCGTCGATATATCCCTACTCGGTATAGAACTAAGAGATGTGAGATTGCTTACCCTGATTCCGCACAGTGTGGGCTCTGAGCTAACCCAAATACAGTGGATCGTCCGGAACTGGGAGTTAGTGACTATCGCGTCTCCACGATCCTGAATTGTTGCGTTAGTCGGTACTAACCCAAGTGATCCCAGATCTGCTGACAATATGAGCAAAGTTTTTCTATTCCCCAACTCCCACGAGGAAGAGGTGCATCACAACGCTGGCACACAAATCCCTTTTCTTTTGCGACATGATCTGTTCTGGCTTCAAGCTCAGCTTGTTCCCGGAGCCTCTCTAATTCGAT
>CAYVSQ010000466.1:0-19062 GCA_964453815.1 uncultured Acidobacteriaceae bacterium
ACCGCTACAGCCGCTTTGACTACGCCACTGACAGAGATGATCCAAGCGAACACAAGCCCCAGCCGCGAAGGCGCGGCCTCGTCCGCCGTCAGCCAACCCGCCGCCAGCAAACTCAGCGCGGGTATCGCCGGAAGCACATAGAACTCCTGCCGGCTCGAGAAGGTATAGAGAACCATCACCACTCCGGCCCACAGAACCAGCAAAAGCATTGTCTGCTCATCGTGATCCAGTCCCGCGCCCCGGAAAAGGTTTTTTGACATCCGCGCCAGGGCTGCCACAGCGAAAAAGCACCATGGAATCATCCACAGCAGGGCGAACGCCCAAAACACCAACACCGGCGTCCTCAGCACGCTATGCACTGGAGCCGCAAACGGCCTCTGTCCTCGGGCGGCAAGGTATGCGGCCACATACCACGGCGCGGCGATCAGCAGAAAGACCCCTACTCCGATCGCCGGATGCCACCGTGCAAGATGCCGCAGATTCTGCGTGAAAAACAAAAACAGAACCGCGATCCCCACCGGCAGCACCGCGCCTGCCAGCCCCATCGACAGAAACCCCAGCGCACACGCCACCGCAAACCCGGCCGCCGTCTGCCACGACGCAACTCGTAGCGACCGCCAGAAGAAATACATTGCCAGCGTGATCCACAGCGTCAGCAGCAGCACGGGATAAAGGAGGTGCGTGAACAGGAAAATTCCGAATGAGGTCATCAAGATCAGGGCAGCATAAAATCCCGCCACCGGAGTCAGAAACAACCGCGCCCCCAGCGCCAGTGTCACCGCAAAGAGCGCCAGAGCACAAAACGCCAGCGGCAGCCGTGCCGCCCAGTCCGAGACGCCAAACAGCTTAAAGCTCGCCGCCGTAATCCACACGAGCAAAGGCGGCGTCTGCGGCGAGCGCACGCCATTCACATGCGGAGTTACCCAGTCGCCATTCACCGCCATCTCGCGCGCCGCCTCGGCATTTATCGAATCCGGCCCATCCAGCAGCGGCGGCTTCAGCAGCGAAAAAGAGGCATACAGCAGCACCCACAGCCCGAGCAGCGGAAAGACGAAGCGCTTCGCCGTGCGCAGGCTGTTCATGGTTGCGTCTCCTCGCGGGACATTGGCCGATTATAGAGAAGCTCGCGTCACCGCGCTCTCCGAAATCAGTCTGCTGGCTACTTATTGAATTTCTCCCGGGGCAAAATTGATCAGGGGAACCCACCGAGCAACCAGGGTGGTGTCTCGTACCTAGACGAATCCGAGCCGGGGGGAATCGGGAGCTTCTCTCCCGATTTCCTAGGTCCAAAGCCCGTGCGGCAAGCACCGGGGCCCCGGCAAGCGGCTTTTGGGGCTTGCTGGCGTGGAAGCACGCCTGCCGCGCAATCGGGGGGTCCCCACGCCGTCTTGTGTGTTGGGTGGTCAGGCGCCGCCGGAGGCGGTTTTTAGCACTTAGGGCAGTCTCGATATAGTAGGGCAGGACCCGATGTCTACGATTCCCCAGGCTCCGGCCACCACACTGCTTTACAACGACTGGTACCCGGCCATGCGCAGCGAGTCTTTGCGCGGAAAGAAGCTCCACACCGCCATGCTCCTCGGCATTCCTTTGGTTCTGGGACGGAGGCAGGACGGCAAGCTTTTCGCCATGCGCGACAGCTGCCCGCACCGCGGCATCCCGCTTTCTTGCGGATGGTTCGACGGCCGCGAGCTCACCTGCAAATACCATGGCTGGGCCTTCGAGCCAGCCAGCGGCCAGTGCATGCAAATCCCGTCGCTGACTTTCACCGATACGCTCGATCCCACCAAGATCTACGCCTCGGCCTTCCCCTGCGAAGAGCGTGACGGATATGCTTGGGTCTACATCCCGCAGCCCGGCACCGGACGCGTCCGCGCCGGCGAGCAGCCCGCTCCGCCCGAGGTCCCTAAATTCGGTCCCCGCTTCCGGAGCGCCCACCTTACCGCCGATCTACCCTGCAACGTCGACCACGGCATCATCGGCCTCATGGACCCAGCCCACGGACCCTTCGTTCACCAGGCTTGGTGGTGGCGCAAAAAGGCCAGCATCCATGAAAAAGAAAAGCACTTCGAGCCCATCCCCGAAGGCTTCCGCATGTCCGCCCACGCTCCTTCGGGAAACAGCGCCCCCTATAAACTACTCGGGGTTTACGGTGAGCCCATCACCACTACCATCGACTTCGTTCTCCCCAACCGCCGCTATGAAATTATCCGCTGCGGCGACAAGTGGTTCGCCAGTCTCACAACTGTGACTCCTACGGTTGCAAATGCCTGCCGAATCGACGTCTGCGCTGCCTGGAATGTCTTCTACGCCATCCCCTTTATAACCGCAATTGCGACACTTTTCGGACGTCGCTTCGTCCGTCAGGACCAGCTGACCATGATCCAGCAGGCCGAGGGCCTTAAGTATGACCCTTCGCTCATGCTGATCGACGATGCCGACCGCCCGGCGAAATGGTACTTTGCGCTCAAGCAGGCCCGTCTCGACTCGCTTAAGACCGGCGAACCTGCGCCACACCCCATGAGCGGTCCCGTGACCCTCCGCTGGCGCAGCTAGGGCCCAAAAGGAATACCCGAGGTCGACCGATGCTGCAGCCGTTGCCATGGCCCGAGTCTTCCTCCGATGTAGAATTCGCAACTTCACTGACGAAGTTATGGCCCAATAGAGAGCATGAGTCGAATGCCCTCACGTGTCTGTGCTGCCGTTTTGGTTGCCTCGCGGGCGTCAGCTCAATCTGGAAGAACTCGAACCTGATAAGGAAGTTCATTACTGCTTCTGGTGCTCTAAATTGCGGATTGATGGGGTCATCTATGATCCTTGATCCTCAGGTCGCACGAAAACCGGAAATTAATTGGTCGTCTTTATTCCTTGTTCTTTTGACTCTCCCCATCGCGACCCGCAATAATTTGGGGTAGCACTGCAGGAGTTGCATTCATGATCGACATTAGAGCCTTCGCCGCCCGGCTCAGCGAAATCCCGGAAGAGCAGTTTACCGACAGCGCCGTGCTCGAATACATGCGTGACAATCCCGTCTCCGTCGCGAGCCTTCGACCCTACCTATACTTCAGCGCCAAGCACTACACTCGAAACCTCATCCTTCACACGCCGCTCTTCGATCTCATCGCCATCTGCTGGGAGATCGGGCAGAAGAGCAGGATCCACAACCACACCAACCAGCGCTGCTGGATGGGCATGGCCTTCGGCAGAGTACAGGTGCAGAACTACCGCCTCGTCCGCCAGGATCCCACGACGCAGTTCTGTGAGCTCGCCCCTACGAATCGCTACGTCATCGACGCCGACAACCCCGCCGAGGTCGAGTCCGAGGAGCCCATCCATCTTATCGTCAACCCGCCTGCCTTCGCCTCCCGCGCGGTTACTCTCCACATTTACTCCCACCCCTTCGACGAGTGCGAGGTTTACGACCTCAAATCCAAACGCTACGAAACTGTGAGTCTGTCCTACACCAGCGAACTCGGCCTTCTCACCTCCAGCCTGTCCGTCGAGAACGTTGGCCAGCCCGGCGTTTCCGGCGGAGGCCCCAGAACTTCGAAGGCTTTCTCCGGCTAGCCCGTGATTCAAGAAATGCCGATTACTCGGTTTTCCAGGCGGTCGCGTAGCTGCGCGAGGATGAGCCTCTTCTGATCATTTGCTGAGAGGTTGGCCGGCGCTACGTCAATCTCGACCGTAGCGATGGTGCCCGAAAGCGGAAGGGCGACTGGTAGTCCTCGCTCACGGGCGAAGCCGAGTCGACGCCTGTATCGAAGGTCTCATCGGCTGAGAAGCGGCCGTGTTCAGTCTTGTCGACGCGGCCCTCCCCAACCTCTTCGTCGTTGAGATAGAGGGTCTCGAATCCGCTCTTGCCAGACCACCGAGGCCTTTACCGCAGATTCGTTCGAGACCGATCGATAGAAAACAACCCAATAGCCCTTTTTCATCGTGTCTCCTTTCGATACAAATGCAGTGTCAGGTACTGTAAAAGTGTTTGCCTTATGCTGCGTATCTTTCCGTCGCTACGCCGTTCCGGACTTCGATGGCTTTGACGCTCTCTATAAACGCCTTTTCTAAAACGCTCCTGCCAATGGTACCGAGCACAAGGCCCAGCAGGCGTCCCTTGAGATTCTTGCCCTCGCGTATGACGACCACGTCAATGTCTGTGGTTCCGTCGGGCTGACCTGTAAAGGTATAGGTGTGGCCCGACGCGCCTCCCCAGACGTTCGAGTCGGTCGTCGTGAGGACGACGTGGTTAGGATCGGACGAGTCAATGCACCTTAAGGTACTCGTCGGCGCTGTTGCCGAAGAGCTTCGAACGATCGGGTCCGAAATCGGTGAGTCCGGCGACGTACTGCTCAGGTGTGAGCCCGGTTATCTGTGGAGTGGATCGTGGGCATGTGTCTCTCCTTTTTGCGTTGAACACTATGTGTCGGACGGGCTTTCAGTCGCCATCTCGACGATTTCTTTCACCGCAGCCGGCTCCATGACAGCCATACCTTTATATTTGGCGAGATCGCTGTGCAGGTGAATGAGCTGCTGAATCTCGTGCAGCGTAAAGCCCAGTCCCTGGCATAGACGAATAAAGTGAAGCTGCTCAAGATCGCTTTCTGCATAGCTCCGGTAGCCGGATGCCGTCCGGACTGGGGCGCGGAGCCGTCCCTCCCGCTCGTAGAAGCGCACTGTTTGAATATTGACTTCCGCCAAGAGCCGCCAGCTCGCCGATCCTCATATCCGTATTGTGGCCCCGCAGCGATTCTTTGAAGAAGTTCATTTCATCCTGCGTTAATGCGCAGCGCGAAAACTATTGAAAGGATAGTCAGGCAGGATGGTGAATGAAGTTATCCATTGCTAGGCGGGGCCTCGCCGTCAGTATTCTGTCTCTCGCTTTCTGGCATCCGCCTCTGAACGCCCAACCCTCACATGACGCATGCGCCCGGCCGCAAGTCGGCAGCATGGTCAGTGAACCGCCAGACGTGCGCAGCAAAGACGGCGTTCTCGAAATCAACCTCACGGCGGCCAACGCCAAAGAGAGTGATGGCAGCACGCGCTACTGCTTCACCGACGCAGAGGGTCGAGAGTCTCCCACTCTGCGCGTGAATCCTGGCGATCAGGTAATCATTCACCTGAAGAACGCAATGACGGATACCGACCACGCCGGCAACGAAGCCCCGCACGTCCACTCGTCTCAAACGGCCGCATGTGCAGGCGGAATGATGATGACCGTCATATCCACCAATCTGCACTTCCACGGACTCACCATCCCTCCCGTCTGTCATCAGGACGATGTGCTGAAGACTCTCCTGCAGCCCGGCGACCCTGCCTTCGAGTATCGCTTCCGTATTCCCGACGATGAACCTCCAGGCCTTTACTGGTACCACCCGCACATCCACGGATTCAGCAAGCCGCAGCTGCTCGGCGGTGCCTCCGGGGCGCTGATCGTCGAAGGCATCGAGCGCGCCAAAAGGGAAGTGGGCGGCCTGCCCGAACGCGTGTTCATCATCCGCGACCAGGACCTGGTCAATCCCAACGCGCCGCCGGCAAAGTCTGAGCCCGTTGTGCCGAAGTTCATGATCGACAAAGACGGCGACGCGGCCAATAACGGCACCGGCTTCGGCAAGCCGGCCAAGGACCTCTCCATCAATTACGTGCCTGTGCCCTACCCCGACTATCCCCCTGCGCTAATCCAGATGAAGCCCGGAGAGCGACAGCTATGGCGGGTATTGAACGCATCCGCCATCACTTACCTGAATCTTGAAGTTCTCTTCGAGCGTAAGCCGCAGCCTCTTGGCCTGGTTGCTATGGATGGAATCCCCATCGGTGAAAATGCGCCGGTGAACGGAGCTGCTGAAGACTCTGTCAACTCGCAGACGCATCTCGGCATCCCCCCCGGAGCCCGGGTCGAATTTATCGTGCAGGGGCCGGCGGCCGGCGAGACCGGCCTGCTTGTAACCCGCACGGTGGACACCGGACCGGGCGGAGAAAACGACCCCAACCGGATGCTTGCCCGGATAGTCGCCGCGCCCGATGCGCCTGAACCCCGCTCCCGGCTTCAGAGTTCGCCGCAGCCCCTACCCCCGTCAGGCCAGCAATGGCTGGGAGACGTAGCGCCGGTCCGCGTGCGCCGGCTGTATTTCTCTGAGAAACTGACCGACCCAAATGATCCGACCAGCGCGATCGAGTTCTATCTGACGGTAGATGGGCAGACGCCAAAAATGTTCGATATGAACTCGACCGTCCCCGACATTGTGGCCCAGCAGGGCACCGTCGAAGACTGGATCATCGAGAACCGCTCCAACGAGCTGCACGCCTTCCATATCCATCAATTGCATTTCCTGCTGCTGGATTATTCGGGTCGCGCGGTAAACGAAAACTTCCTGCGTGACACGGTGAATGTCCCGTACTTTAATGGCCGGCAGCTTGCGTACCCCACCGTGCGCCTCCGCATGGATTTCCGCGATCCCAACATGGTTGGGACATTCCCTTACCACTGCCATCTCTTGGAACACGAAGACAAGGGCATGATGGGAACCATCCGGATCGAGCGCCAAGCGCCTGGCCAGCCTCTTTCCGCTGCCTCGGCATCGAAAGCCGGCAACCCGCCGAATGGTCTCCAGGAGCTCCGATAAGCTGCACGTCGAATCACTCTCAGAGAGTAATTCCCCCCAGGCCAGCAATTTTCCAGATAACACGATTCCATGTGCGATACCGCTCGCCGCTGTAACTGCCATACCCGAGTGACCAAAAAACGACAATTCATCTTCTATTCACCAGCCAGACACGTCCCTGCAATTCTCCACCACTTATGCTCGTCGGGTTGAAGCCGTGTGCCTCAACACAGGAGGTAGTATGACGTTCAGGCAAGTCGCATCCTCAGCCGGCCGAACCATGCGCGCCGGACTGATTTCCGTCGCCGTCTTCCAGTTTGTAATTGGCAACTCTCTCGTGCAGGCCCAGTCCCGGGACAACGACACCAGCTCACCAATCAAGCACGTCATCGTAATCATTGGCGAAAACCGCAGCTTCGATCACGTGTTTGCAACCTATGTGCCAAAGAGCGGCGAGACGGTGTGGAATTTGCTTTCCGAGGGCATCGTGAAAGCCGATGGAACCCCTGGCCCGAACTTCTCCAAGGCAGAGCAGAAAGCCGCCTACGATGAGGCGCCCGATGCGTTCCTGCTGAGTCCGGCCAAGACCACTTTTCCGGGAGACCTCCTTCCGGCCCCTCTCGTCGGTGGCGCCACGGACTCCTACATCCCCAACGACAATCTCAACCTTGCCAAGGCGTCTGAAAACGGCCTCTCCCCCGAGTATTATCAGTACCTGATCTCCGGCGGTACGGGCCAGAAATCGCAGACTCCCGATCAACGCATTTCGCATGTGGACAACCTGCCTCCGGGACCGTTCCAGCTGACCAACGGCTCGACGTTCACCTATAACTCCTATGCAGCGAGCCCGGTTCACCGCTTCTACCAGATGTGGCAGCAGCTAAACTGCGATCGCAGCAAGGTCTCGGCCACCAACGGCTCAGGCTGCGATGCAGGGCTGTTTGCCTGGGTGGAAGTAACTGAGGGCGCAGGCGCGAACGGCATACACCAGCCGGCGAACTTCAGCACGGAGTACCTGCCAGGGTCCGTCACCACAGGTGAAGGGTCGACTGCTCTTGGCTTCTACAACGTGCAGAAGGGCGACGCTCCTTATTTCAAGCAACTGGCCGATACGTACGCGATGAGCGATAACTTCCACCAGTCAGTGAACGGCGGGACCGGCGCGAACCACATCATGCTGGGACACGGCGACGCGATCTGGTTCAGTGACGGCAAGGGGAATGCTTTACGGCCGCCGCATAACCAGGAAGTTGCGGCGGGTACGGCCAACGCCGGCGTGGTGGATGAAGTCGAGAATCCCAATCCGGCTCCCCACACCAATAATTGGTATGCGGAGGACGGTTACGGTGGCGGTTCTTTCGGATCTCCATCGTTCGGCGGTGGCTCCTACTCGGAGTGCTCCGACTCGACGCAGCCTGGCGTCGGCCCGATTGTTAAGTACCTGCAGTCGCTGCCGAATCCGATTGATCCGCGCTGCGAGAAGGGTCACTATTATCTGCTGAACAACTACAACCCGGGATACTTCGGCAACGGCAACAATGCCTTTACCGATACAAACGCGAATAACACGGTCTTTACCATTCCGCCGTCGTCGGTGCCCAGCATCGGTGACACAATGAATGCCGCACACGTCTCTTGGAAGTACTATGGAGACCAGTGGAGCAATTACATTAACGATCCATATCAGCTAAACTTTGGCGCGATCGGCAACAAAACTGACGAGTACTGCAACATCTGCAATCCGTTCCAGTACGACACCTCGACCATGCTCAATCCGCAGACCCGCGCCTCCCACATCCAGGACTCAGTCGACCTGTACAACGGCATCGCCCAAGGAAAGCTACCGGCGGTCTCTTTCGTCAAGCCCAGCGGACTGGTCGACGGCCACCCGGCGTCCTCGAAGCTGAACCTGTTTGAAGGGTTCGTCAAAAAGATCGTCGATGGCGTGGAGGCCAGTCCAGCGCTCAGGGACAATACGGCCATCTTCATCACCTTCGACGAGGGCGGAGGCTACTATGACTCCGGTTATGTGCAGCCGCTCGACTTCTTCGGCGATGGCACGCGCATTCCGCTGATCGTTGTTTCGAAATACACCAAGGCTGGCCACATCTCGCACGACTACTCCGATCACGTTTCGATTCTAAAGTTCATCGAACGCAACTGGGGCCTGCCAACTGTCACCAACCGCAGCCGTGACAACTTCCCCAATCCGATTACCGCACCAGCCAGCGCCTATGTACCGGTCAACAGCCCGGCCATCGACGATCTCTTCGGCCTGTTCGACTTCCCAAACAACAACTAGCACGACGCCATCAACAAAAAAAGCCGGAGTTGGACACCAGCTCCGGCCTCTTCTTATTCCAGCCTCGCCGCAAAATCGTGCAATGGCCAACGCTGGCATATGCCGGTGACCGAAAAGCCAATATTAAACACGGTAGAAATCTGGAGCCTGGTTAACCTCACCTCCGAGGTGCACCCTATCCATTTGCATTAGGGCAGGGTGCGGATTCTCGATCGCCAGGGCTCCGACGCGCCGGAGTACCTTCGTTCCCAGCAAATTCCCTACACCGACCGCGGCTTCAGCCGGAAGCCTACGAAGCCGGATGGAAGGACACGGTCCGGGCCAATGGCCGCTCTGTTACGCGCATTATTGTCCGATTCGAAGGCTTTCCGGGACGATACCTGTGGCATTGCCACATTCTGGAACATTCCGCCAAGGAAATGATGCGTCCCTTTGAGATTCTCGCCCCGGTTTAAGGGAACAGTTTGTAACACACTACTCCGCGTGCCGGATCGCCTCTTTGAGCAACTGGCTCGCATTCTCCACAATCGGCTTGCCGTGTCCCATCACAATCCTCTTTGGCTCCAGCGCCGCCAGTTTGCGCGCACTCTCAAGCGCTGTGGGCTTGTGCCACGTCCCCATGCTCGCAAATGGAAAAATGGTCGGACCGTCGCTCACCACCCGCAATCCGCCGACATTCGTCAGCGCATCGCCGGCAATCAGCGTGCCCGAGCGCGGATCGAAGAACGAAAGATGTCCCGGTGTGTGGCCCGGTGTCGCGATCACCATTAGCGAGCCGTAGCTCTCCCCGTCACTCAGCAGCGCCGAAGGAATCGTCTCCACTTTAGGCAGCATTCCGCGGATCTTGTCCCGAGCCTCGCCCGGCTCCGTGCGAAAATCGCGCGTCAGCAGGCGCGATTCCCGCCGCCCCACGGCAACTTCAACCCCAATCAGTCTGTTCGACAGCACATCCAGAGAGCCGATATGGTCGCCATGCACATGGGTCAGGAGAATCCGCCGCAGCGAACGATTCAACGAACTGGCAGCTGCATAAATCCCATTGGCGGAGCCGGCCACCATGGTGTCGACCAGTGTCAGGCCGTCATCTTCGCGGACCAGAAAGCAATTCACCAGACCAAAACGGGTAAGTTGAATAATCTCCGGGGTAATTTCAATCAGTTTCATTCAGGGTTGCATTCTCTATCGTTATGATACGGGAGCCGCGAACGGGAATGCCGCCTCTAGACTCCTGGTTGAGGCGCTTCGTCCTCTATTACAAGTTCGTCCACCGATATCCCCAGCAGTTGTCCAACCTCCCTGAATCTCTCCTTCCAGGCTCCTGTCCCGCGTGCTTGCGTACTCGCTGTCTCTTTTTTAGATGGCCCCGTATTTTGATTTAACGTCCCGTACAGCCTTCTATACACGTCATACCAGAGATTCTGTGCCTGCCACAGGTTCAGCTCAAACGGCAGCTCCGAGATCGCCCGCGCAACCAGCAGAGCATTCTCGAGCGCCGACGTCTGCTCCGTCTCTTCGACTACTTTTTCGCGCAGCTCCACCATCGCCCGCTTCATCTTCTGATCTGCGATGTAGCTCAACAGAGGTTTATCCAGCTCCACCTGGTCCGCTCGCGCCAGGCCGAGATAAGTCCGGATCTGGATCCCATCGATCGGATCGCTTTCCAGCGCCCTCCGCAGACCGGCATTGACCGCGAACGTCGCCGCCAGGGTCAACGCCGCGGGCCGCTGCAAACCGCTCTGGCTCAGGAAATGCAGCAGGGAAGCCTGGTCCTCGTAGATCGACGCCAGGCTCGCCTCCACCCGCTGCAGTCTGGGCTTCAGAATCAGCTCCACGATCCGCTGCTGTTCATCCTTGAACAGCGACTGGATGGAGTACGTTGTCCCCGCAAAATTCCGGTCGAAGCCGCGAATCACCTCCGGAAAATCGGCCCGGATTACCGCCGCTCGCGCCGCGCGTACAAATTCCTCGTGCGCTGCCTCCTCGTCCGGGTTGTACCGCTTCACTGCCGCCGTAATATTCTGATCGCCGAAATGCATCACCGCGAAGATCATCGTCTCCTGCTCCTCGGTAATCTTCGACTGGATATGCGCCTTCCCAATCACCAGCCTGCCACGCCCCGAAGTCTCCACCTCGTATGCCAGCCGCCGGATCGAGTAGCAGAACAGGTCGGTCTGCTCCGGATAGCTCTTGAAGACCGAACTGATCGCGTAGTGCGCCCCTACCTGTTCCAGCCCCACCTGCATCCCCCTCACCCAGTTGAGATACACAGTGGCACCGTCTTTCCGGTCCGGAAGGTTGCTCTTCGCTGCTCCCAGTTGCCGCATGAACTCTGCTTCAAAGCCTGCCGCATCCTCTCCGAAAAGCTTTTTCGCCAGTTGCAGCACACGCGCCGCATACGCAATAATCTGCACCGTCTCAATGCCTGAAATCTCGTCGAAGAACCACCCGCAGCTGGTGTACATCAGCTGTGCATGCCGCTCAAGCTCCATCAGCTCCAGCGCAGCCGTCCGTTCCGCGGAGTTCAGCTGGTGCGACGCATGCGTGGCCAGGAACGCGTCCACGCCTTCCCGGCTGCGATCCAGCACTACCGAGATAAACCCGTCGCGCGCCGCATCCTCATCCTTGAACAGCTCAGCTCCCCGCCGTTTCGCCAGCGGAACCACCGCGTCCCGCAGCCAGTCCAGCGCCTCCCGCAGGGGCTTTCTCCACTGCTGATTCCATCCCGGAATCCCGCTGTTGCACCCGCAGTCAGACCGCCACCGCTCCACGCCGTGTACACAGCTCCACGCCGTATCCTCGAAAATCTCGGCCTCGTATGCCGGAGGAAATTTCTCAAGAAACTCCCCGTAGTTCGTCAGCTTCGCATGCTCCCCCGCCGCGATCCATTTCAGCGCCCAGGCCAGAGCCATCTCGCCGTAGCGATGATGGTGCCCATAGCTCTCCCCATCCGTCGCCACATGCACCAGTTGCGCATGGTCGCTCTTGTCTGAGAAGCCGCTCAGCAGCCGTCGCGCAAAGGTGTCGCCATCGTTCAGCAGCCCCTCGAAGGCGATTGCCCGCGAGCGCGGCCCGTCATAAAAGAAGACTGCAATCGAGCGATTCTCCCTGAGTCGCACCTGGTAAACCCGCGTTGTATCCACCGTCGCTCCCGGAGTCTCCTTCCACGGATTCTCCTCCGCAGCCTCGGCCGCCGCCGTGTCACCCGTGATCACAACGCTCTCGACACCGTCCGCCGCCGCATGTTTCGCCCCCTGCCTGCCTCTCGCCTTCGAAACCTTCGCCGGAGCAGAAATCGGCCGTACCCGCGCGCACTGGTGCGGTGCCAGAATCACGAAGCGAATCCCATTTGCCGTCATCAGGTCCAGGGACTCCGTATCCACGCCCGTCTCCGGCAGCCACATTCCCTCCGGCTTCCGCCCAAAGCGGTGTTCAAAATCCGCAATCCCCCACCGGATCTGTGTAATCTTGTCTCGTGTCGAGGCCAGCGGCATCATCAGGTGGTTGTACACCTGCGCCATCGCCGAACCGTGGCCTCCGAACCGCTGCCGGCTCGCCGCATCCGCATCCAGAATCATCTGGTATACGCGGTGCGCATTCTCCTCCAGCCACGACAACAACGTCGGCCCAAAGTTGAAGCTCATCCGCCCGTAGTTATTCAGGATGCGGATAATCTTGTTGGTCGCATTCACCACCCGCGCCGCGCCATTCGGCGCATAGCACTCCGCCGTCACCCGCTCATTCCAGTCGTGGTAAGGCGCGGCGGAGCTCTGCGTCTCCACCGTCTCCAGCCAGGGATTCTCCCGCGGCGGCTGGTAGAAGTGGCCATGAATGCAGATGTACCGTTCCGGTGAAGCCATGAGCTCGCTCTCCTTAGCCGGTCTCCATTACAGCTGACTATTAGAAAGTAATTCGATGAGACAACGCGAATTAGAAAGCAGATAATTTCGCGGTGAAAAAAAGGCAGGCCGCCCGAAGGCGACCCGCCACGGGAAGGAACAGCCGCGAAGTTATTTGACTGCTTTCACGACTTTGTTGATGAACGACATGCCATTCGGTGTGCCTAACCCGGTGACGTTGTCCCAGCCAGGCCCTGTCGCCAGCGAGGAATCCGTCCCGAACGTAAACACGTCCCAGCGAGTCGATGAGGAGCTCTGGAACAGCGCGCTCACAAATCGAGTCGTCGGTGGCTGCGGTCCTGCCAGGGCCGCCGCACTTTGGAAAGACGGCGCACTTGGCGGGTTAAAGATCGTCCCCGTCACATTCAGCAGGGTGTCGGCTGCCTTCACATTTACATCCGTGATCGCGTCGCCGGACAGTTCGTACAGAATCGGAGCCGCCTCTCCCAGCGGTCCCAGTCCCTCGGCTGCGGCCGCCTGGTTCGCGATCGCCCAGAAGGCCGAGAACATCGGGCAGGAGAGGCTGGTGCCCCCGAACACTTCCACGAACTGATCATCGCCGGGAACGCTGGTTGGCGTGACGATGATTTCATTCCCCGTATTCGGGTCCGCATTCATAGAAATATCCGGCACCTGGCGGAACTTCACGCCGCCCGTGGTGCTCCCTTTCTGAAACTTGGGTTTGGCGAAGTAAACGCTGGTTCCACCTCCTGAGCCACTCTGGAAGCCAAAAAGGAGAGGCGGAATCGTTGGCGGGTTCGGGGTGGGCTCAGCGATACGCGCAAAGTTCATGCCCCATCCGGTTTGAAGTTCGATATTGCCCTTGGAGTCCAGGAACGTGCTCGTGCCCCCAACCCCGGTCGCAAACGGAGAAGCGGGATTTGATGAGACAGATACGGTGGGTATGCCTTCTGCGGTGTCAGGTGCAAGGAAATCGCCGTCGTCACCACTGGAAATATTGTGAGAGATGCCCAGCGCCGCGGCGATCTGTGAAATGCCGTTCTGCACCACCAGTTCCGACGGATCCTCGTCCAGCAATAGGATCTCCTGAATCCCGAAGCTGTTCGACACTACCGTGCCAAGTCCAGTCTCGATCGCAAAAAGGTTTGCAAGATCGAGGTTCGTAAATGAGTTGTCTGGCGAGAGGACCAAGGCAATATTGGCTCCCGGAGCGATCGCGTGTGCCCATTCAACATCAAGAGTCGTTTCAAACTGCCAGTTTCCGTTGATGCAATCGGTCCCGCAGGTCGCCGGGCCAACGGGCGTGTAGATAGTGAAATTCGACGAGGTGAGAGGAGGTAAGTTGTTAAGTTGGGAGAACAGGTTGGCATCAGCCGCGATCGTATTCGAGCCGAAGGCATCGACAATCACGATCGTCTGACCCGTCCCATCCAGGCCGTTTTTGTAGACTTTGTCCAGGCCGTACGCCTTCTCCATTTCCGCCGCATCGTACCCGCACGAAGGTAGGTTGGGCGGGGCGCTGTTGATGTCCGCTCCATACCGGTTGCCGGCATAGATGGCCTTCGGAGTGCTTCCTCCCGTGGTAAAAGTTTTGCTCTCCGGCGCACGCAGGCACTGCCCGCTGAAGAAGAGTCCATCGGCGCCCGCGGCCGACGGTTTAACGCCCGCGTACGGCATGCGGGTTTCGGGATTCATGGCAGGGCTCACATTTGCCTTGTAAGAAAGATCGCTCAAACCCTGTACCGTCGCCACCACCGCACTTGCGGCCGGCTCTTTGATCAAAGGTGCAGACGTTGTTGCGTGATGCGCCACGCCGTTGACCATCACGCGCTTGATCGTAGTGTTAAACGCCGCCTGGGCGTCTCCCACCCGTCCTTGCGCTACGACAAAGTGATTGTTTCTGTCGATCGAGGTGACTCTCATATTGTGGGCGGCAAGGAAACTGCGGGCCGTTGCCACGTCCTTCGCTGTAGGCGCGAACTGGCTATGGAATTCCTTCAGCGTGAGAAACTTGTGATAGTTTGGCGAGCTTTTGTCGTACATTTGCTCGACCATCGTGTCCAGCGCCGTCTTGTTATGCGGTTTCAACCAAACGGTCACTGAAATCTGCTTTGACTCATCTTCAGGGCCCAAGTTCTGCGCCTGTTTGAGGGAGGCGGCGAATCCAGGACTTGCCATCAAGGCCAGAATTCCCAGGGAAAGGGAAACTCGGATACCCAACTGAGACAGACGTCTGTTAACGGGCATATCTTGTTACTCCTTTTGGCGTTTCTTCTATATCAAGGTAGGGGATGCTCACACACTTTGGCCGACTAGGTTTGTGCGGGCAACGAGATACAGTTGTTGTCAGGCAAATACACACTGACTCTGCAGTTCATGTCAAGAAACTCCTCCTCGTGAATTGAAACAAGGCGAAAAAATTAAAGAATGTGACATACGGTGTCTCGAAAGCAACGAGCGACATCTGACTGATGACGAATGGAAATCTCGCCGATCAATCAAGGCTTTAGAACGCCCTGTTTCCAGGGCAAATCAAGGGATTCAATCGAAGAGTTGCGAGGGAACTGGCCATGGCTCACGAAATTCCTCCTTATCTGCTTCTGTCTGTCAACCCCGACGAAAGTAACCTATACGTGTAAACTAATGAAACCAAACTACATTCTGCGAGAAATAGTTGGCTGGGAATTTCCCCAACTTGATAAACTAGAACTAGGGCCAAATTCAAACGACCGAGGCGCAGCTATAGCTTATCCACTTCACCGGCTCTAAGTCCTTTGTTATCAAAGCAAATCAAAAACACATTTCGTTTCAAACGCTTGTCAACGATTTGGCTCGTAACTACCACCGAATCAAACACTTGTTAGAACACTCCGGGACAGAGGTACCGCCGATGGTCCAGGAATGCCGCCGCTGCCAGAGCAATGGATCCCGCTGCCGCCCGGTTGCCCTCACTGGCCGGCCGCTCTGCCAATACCATCAGAACCGCCAGCCTCGTCGGCGCCGCTCTATCATCCCGGCCCAGCGTCAGACTCTCGACCACGGGGCCATCCCTGTCCCGAGCCCCATGCGACCCTCGAACTGGTCTTTCCCGAAGACCGCGCCTCTATCCAGATCAACCTCTTCTGCGTCCTCGAAGCCCTGAGCCAAAACCGCATCGACACTCTTGCCAAGAAGCGCATTTACGGGCGGATATTGACTTTTGAAGTCCAGGTGGACCACAGGTAAAGCGGTATGCCGAATCCGGCATTCCGCCTACCACCGTCGTTTTCGGCGGCACGATCCCCATTTTCCGTAGGTATGCTTTAGCGATTTGAAGCCGGTAAGTGTGCTCGGTCTGGGCTCAGGTCCAGACCATGTTGGTCAAATTCGTGTTTCAGCGCGTTGAAGACCTTGAGCTCTGAGCCCTTGAGTCTCTGTGCTCTGGACGCTGCCCTCAATGTTGTACTCTCGTTACGACTCTGAAAGTGTCGTGAGGTTGCGGTCCAGAGAGCGACGAAGCCATGCCGGCAAGAACGAGTATCAGATGCACCATCGTCGTTCCCTGTTACAACGAAGCCCACCGTCTGCCGGCGGAGAGGTTCGTCGAATTCCTTCATCGCGAACACGAAATAGGATTTCTCTTCGTCAACGACGGCAGTACGGACAATACGCTTGAGATTCTGGAAACACTGCAGCGAGTATGCGGTCCATCGGTGGAGGTGCTCCATAAACCGGTGAATGCGGGAAAGAGCGAAGCCGTTCGCGACGGAATGCTGCGTGCGATTGAACTGGGCAGGGGCAGTTTCGTGGGATTCTGGGATGCCGATCTGGCCACTCCCCTGCAGGCCATACCTGCCTTGCTGCAGAAGCTCATCGACCATCCCCCATTGCAGATGGTCTTCGGGGCGCGGATCAGGCTGCTCGGCCGGCAGGTGAATCGGCGGGCGGTCCGGCACTATCTGGGCCGTGTCTTCGCGACGGTCGTCTCTATTGTCTTGCGTCTCCCCATCTACGACACGCAATGCGGCGCAAAGATCTTTCGCATCACGCCTGCCTTATCGAAGGTCTTGGGGCAGCCATTTACTTCGCGATGGGTCTTCGATGTGGAGCTTCTCGCGCGGTTTATCGCGCTCGACGAAGGAGACGTACAACCCTTGCACGATTCGATTTACGAATTCCCGCTGGACAATTGGGAAGACGTCGCCGGATCGAAGGTAAAGCCCGGCGATTTCCTCCTGGCATTCATCGACACGTTCAGGATTTACCGAAAATATCTCCGCTAGCCCTGGAACGAAGGACGCAGGCTAACTGGATGCTTTCAGTATGCCGATAGAAGTCATCGTGCAGGCTAGCATCCATACAAAATTGACGGTCATTAGCGGGCCAATGCGATGGTACAGAACCGCATCCATCGCGTGTAGCGAGATCACTTCTGTCGACCAGGCGCCGATCGAAAGCAGGGCTCCCCATATCGCCAATACAACGCCTGGGTTTGAAGAGAACCTTCGTCCCGCAGCACCCATCCCAACTAGGAGAAGAACTCCAAGGACTGTCAGCGACCCTGCCTGTGGCCAGTGCCGTTGGTTGTACCAATGGTTGGCCATTGCCTGGCCCTCCAATAGGTCGTGAAGTTTCCATCTCCAATCGAAGACGATATCGAAGAACAACGCCATGTTCAAAATTCCAAGGATGACTGTAAGAAGGGCGATCTGCTTATCGCGTCGTGCCCTGACCCATGCCACTCCACACAATGCGGCCGCAACGAGATAAGCCGCCATCCCACTTGCCCGCACAGGGGTCAACCACTCTGCGACTGTTCTCATGTTTGTGGCTCATCCCTTATAGTAAATTCTGCTGAACCCGAGGGCCCGTTGTGATTCCACCCTTGTTGGCGTTCTTCGTATGGATTCCCATCTCGCTGCTGTTCTTTCGGCGTTATCCCATTCGTGTCGCCATACTTCTGAATTTCATCGGCGGCTGGGCCGTGCTCCCGGCGGCCCACTACGCATTCAGCAGCGATCTTGATCCTTATTGGATTCTCGGCAATAGCCTGCCCACGGATTACTTCCTTACAAAGGCGACCGTCACTGGCCTCACTGGTCTTCTGTGGGTGCTGCTTTTTGACCGGCAGATATTCCGCAGCTTCCGGCTTACCTTCTGGGACCTGCCCATGCTCATGTGGTGCGTGGTCCCACTCCTCTCCGCCATTGCTAATCCTGAGTTCTTTGGTCAGGGTGTTGTGGGCCTGCTTTACCAGCTTCTCGCCTGGGGCGTGCCTTACGTGCTGGGCCGTCTTTACTTCTCCGATACCGCCTCCCTTCGTCTGGCCGCGAAAGCTTTCGTTATCGCCGGCCTGCTCTATGTCCCCATTTGCCTAATCGAGATAGGGGCTGGACCGCAATTCTATGCGCATCTCTACGGTTATCAACCACATCGCTGGGCGCGAGCGCACCGCTATTTCGGATTTCGTCCAATCGGCTTGCTCGAGAACGGCACCCAGCTTGGCATTTGGATGGCGACCTCCGCTTTGATCGCCGTCTGGCTGTGGCTGCGCCACACGGTTGATCGCATACTCGGGCTGCCCACGGCATGGGTGGCCATTATTCTGAGCGTTGTCACCTTGTTGTGCCAATCCGGCGGCAGTATTCTCCTGTTCGTCGGGCTAATGCCGTTTGTCTTCGTCAGCCGTCGTTACTTTCCCCGCGTATTAGCGATCTTTCTGGCACTCGGCATCCTGTTATTCGCCAGCCTCCGGTTGACCAACGCCGTCTCCGTCCGGGCTCTGATCAAACGCAATCCAGCGGCTCACTCGGCCGCTGTCTTTCTTAAAGATATCGGGCGCGGCTCTCTTGTGCTTCGTCTCGAGCAAGACGAGCGGACGGTGGACCTGGCGCTCGAGCAGCCCATTCTCGGTTCGAACCAGTGGGACTGGTGGCGCAACTCCGGTCTGCGGCCAGCCGGACTGTGGTTGCTGGCATTTGGCATGTATGGCTTGTTCGGGCTGCTAGCCCTGCAAGCCGTTCAGCTGATTCCCGTCATCCGCGTGGTCTGGTTTCCTCTGGCCCGCTCCGACATTGAGGACCTCAATCTGCGCCATGCTTTTGTTGCAGTCATCCTCATGACCGCCATCGATAACCTGCTCAATAGTGCGATGATTTTGCCCCTACTGCTGGTCATAGGAGGCATGAGCACATGGGAGGCTGCCGCCAGCGCAGTTCGCGTCGACATACAGTCTCCCGGCGAGGGTGACTCTTTTGAAGAAACCAGCCTTGACATAATTCGTTTCGGCGAACCTCAGCCCCCTGTAGTTAGCCGGCGCACATCCGGCACC
>CAYVSQ010000467.1:0-4988 GCA_964453815.1 uncultured Acidobacteriaceae bacterium
CCGCCTTGACGGAGGGAAATGAGCCACGCAACTGCTATCGCAATCCTGGCATGTTCAATGTCGATGCCAGCGTGGCCAAAAACACTCACGTACCGTGGTTCGGTGAGGCGGGAAATCTGCAACTGCGCTTTGATTTCCTTAACCTTTTCAACCACCCGAACCTCGGTCCGGTCGATTCAAATCTGGCCGACCAGAACTTTGGCAAGGTGACTTCCGCGCTGCCCGGAAGGCAGATTCAACTCATAGCTCGAATATCCTTTTGAGTTGCTGGCGGCGCCGGAAACACACCCCGGGGAGATAAATTCCCCCTTCTCCGGCGCCGCGCCAGCGCTGCCGTGGCCGATTTTGCCCGCAGACGGGCTCGTTTCGTGACATTTGAACTCAGGGAGGAATCACGTAGTGTCGATTGCGCGGTAAGCGCTTACCGGTATTTGCCTCACACCTCCAGTGATGCATCCTGAACCCGCTAGCGGCGGCAATTCCCGCCCCCTTCGTAATGATCGCTTTTCGGAGTTTCGCAATGCTTCTGGTGGGGGCGGATATTCGCTTTGATAGGAGCTGGCTACTGTATTTATTTCGCGCCGGGTAAAGGGCGTGTCTGAGAGATAGGAAGCGACGGAACGGACCATGGGGAATAAACGAAAGATGACGATGGGCGTGATCGTGGGGAACCGTGGATTTTTCCCCGATCATCTGGCCAAGACCGGCCGGGAGGAAATAATCCAGGTTTTGCAGAAAGCAGGCATGGACGTGGTGGTGCTCGGTCCGGAACAAAGTAAGTACGGGGCGGTGGAAACCTACGAAGAAGCCATCCGCTGCGCGGAATTGTTTAAGTCCAAGGCCGACCTGATTGACGGCGTCATCCTGACGCTACCGAATTTTGGCGAAGAACGCGGCATTGTCGATGCGCTGCGGCTTTCGCGGTTGAATGTGCCGGTGCTAGTGCAAGCTACCCCGGACACGCCCGGGAAGATGGCCATCACCCATCGCCGTGACAGCTTTTGCGGAAAAATGTCTGCCTGCAACAACCTGCGGCAATACGGCATTCCATATTCGTTGACGACGCTGCACACCGAAACGCTGGATTCCGCGGAATTCGCAAAAGACCTGGAATGGTTCGCGGGCGTGTGCCGCGTGGTGAAGGGGCTGAAGAATCTGCGCATTGGCGCGCTAGGCGCTCGACCAACCGCATTCAATACGGTGCGCTACAGCGAGAAACTTCTCGAGGCCAGCGGAATTTCCGTCGAGACCTTGGATCTGAGCGAAGTTCTCGGCCGTATCAGCCGGTTGAAAGATACCGATGACTCTGTGGTCCAAAAGTTGGAATCTATTCAAACATACGTTACGACCACCGACATCCCGCAGGCCGCGCTGGTGAAAATGGCCAAGCTCGGCGCGGTGATCGACGGCTGGATGAAAGCAACCCACCTACAAATCAGCGCCGTGCAGTGCTGGACTTCGCTCGAAGAAAATCTTGGCGTCGTTCCTTGCACGGTGATGAGCATGATGAGCGAGTCGTTGCTTTCCAGCGCTTGCGAAGTGGACGTTTGCGGAGTGCTTGGAATGCACGCACTGCAACTGGCGTCGGAAACACCCAGCGCGCTGCTCGACTGGAACAACAACTACGGCAGCGATCCCAACAAAGCGGTGTGTTTCCACTGCAGCAACTTGCCGAAGCATTTCTTCAAAGACGTGAAGATGGATTTTCAGGCCATCATCGCCGGCACAGTGGGGAAGGAAAACACCTTCGGAACATGTGTCGGCCAGGTAAAACCCGGAGCAATGAGCTTCGCCAGATTTTCCACCGATGATGTGCACGGAAGAATCCGCGGTTACAGCGGTAGTGGAAGATTTACGGACGACCCCCTGGAAACGTTCGGCGGAGCGGGAGTAGTAGAAATTCCGGAACTGCAAAAGCTGCTGCACTATATTTGCGAAAACGGATTTGAACACCACGTTGCCGCCAACTTTTCAAGCGTTGCTCCAGTGGTGCACGAGGCGGCCACCCGCTATCTAGGCTGGGACATGTACGCCCACGTGGCGTAACAGTTTATTGGCAGGAGCGAGTTTCTAGCCCATGGCAATCGTTGCCGGAGTCGATTTCGGAACCCTCAGCGTGCGGGTTTCCATCGTGGACAGTGAGCGCGGCTTGCTGGCCACTTCACTCGCGGAATATCCGCTGCAGCGCAAGCGCGAAGATCCCGAATATGCCACGCAATCGCACGAGGATCAGATGCGCGCGCTTGCCATCGCTACGCGTGAAGCGGTCAAGAAGGCGCAGATCTCCGGTGATCAGGTGCAAGCGCTGGCCGTGGACACTACTGGCTCCTCGGTTATTCCCGTCGATAAAAATCTTCAACCGCTCGATGAATACTATCTTTGGTGCGATCACCGCGCAAAAGCGGAAGCCGCGGAGATTACCGAAGCGGCCCACCGCGAAGGGCTTCAAGCTATCGAATGGTGCGGTGGCGTGTATTCGTCCGAGTGGGGTTTCTCGAAGTTGCTGCACTGGCTTCGCCACAACCCGACCAAGCGCGCCGAGTTTGCGTCCGCGTTCGAACATTGCGATATGGTCGCGGCCACGCTCTGCGGAATCACCGACCCCCGACAGGCGAAGCGCAGCGTTTGTGCCATGGGTCACAAATGGTTGTGGAACCCGGACCTAGGCGGCCTTCCACCCGAGGAATTCCTCGTTAAAGTTGATCCTTTGCTGAAAGGTGTTAGAGAAAAACTTCAGGGCGAATACGCCACTTCGGACAAAATTGCGGGCCGGCTCTCTGCGCAATGGGCTGAAAAACTTGGATTGAAAGCGGGAATTCCCATACCCGTGGGTGCGTTCGACGCTCATTGGGACGCCATCGGCGCAGGTTGCCGCACGGAGGACATGGTCAACGTCGTCGGCACTTCGACGTGCATCATTGGCATCACGCCGTCAGTGAATCTGGTGCCGGGCGTCTGCGGGGTGGTGCAGGGAAGCGTGCATCCGCAACGCACCGGAATCGAAGCAGGCTTGTCAGCCGTGGGAGATATTTTTAGCGCCATTGCCACCCGTGCAGGAACGGACGTCGCGACGTTGAGTCAGGGGCTTGAGCAATATCGTGCGGGGCAAACTGGTTTACTTCGCATGACCTGGGACAACGGAGATCGCACGGTGTTGGTGAACCCGAATTTGCGCGGAATTACTTTCGGCTGGAATCTGCAGAGTACCGCGCAGGACGAATTGTTTGCCGCGATCGAAGGCACCGCGTTTCATACCCGCATCATCCTGGACCGCATGGCCGAACACGGCGTGCACATCAAACGAGTGATCAATGCGGGGGGTATTCCGCAGAAAAACAACGTGCTCAATCAAATTTACGCCAACGTTCTCGGCAGGCCAGTTCTCGTGCCGGCCAAAAGCGTCGTCAGTCTAGGCTCCGCGATATTTGCATTCCTCGCGGCCGGCACCTTCAAGACCGTGGAAGAAGCCCAGGACAAGATCTGCCCTGACCACGCGGTCTTCATTCCCGAGCCTAAGTCACAAGAAATCTACGATTCGCTGTACGCGCTCTATCGGAAAGTGTATTTCGCGTTTGGCCGGCCCGAAGATACCCAATTCGGTGATGTCATGCCCGCGCTAATTACTCTGGCTAATCAAGCGAACTGATCAATCCATAACGCCTGTCCCCCAATTAGGCGCCCCACTGGATCACCGTGTACGAACGCGCGGGTACCTCGAATTTTGTGTGCCCACCAGACGTGACTGGCTTCGTCAAATCTTGCGGAGCCACGCGCTTCGGCGAATCGAAACCATTCGCGGCTTTCAAGTCGCTGCCGGTGAGCACCGTTGACGTCAGAATGCGCGCTGGCGGCGCACCTTCCCAAACCACATCCACTTCGTGAGCATTCGAAAGATCGCGGTTCAAAATAAACAGACACACGTTTCCATTCTCTTTCGAGAACGTTCCGGTCACATCCAGATACGGAACCGTTCCGATTCCGGAGACTTCGTAAGTGGGTGATTCCGTGAGGAGATTCAGAACGTCACCTCTCGCCATTTGCAGACCCCAGCTGTATGGGTAATAGATTGTCTGTCGGAAGAGTCCGTTCGCATTTGTCATGATCGGCGCAATCACATTCACTAGTTGCGCGAGGCAAGCCAGTTTCACGCGATCGGCGTTTCGCAGCAGCGTGTTGATAATTCCGCCCACAAGCAGTGCGTCCTCCAGGTTGTACACCTCTTCCAGGAGATGCGGCGCTTCCTGTTCACGTCCGTTAACGGCGTCTCCGGTTCTCGCGCGATACCAGACATTCCATTCGTCAAAAGAAAGCCACAGCTTTTTCGGCGAGCGCTTGCGACCGCGGACGTAATCGCAAACCGCAACCGTTTCCGCAATCTGTCGGTCCATGGTCAAATTCATTGCCAGGTATTTCGAGCTGTCGCCGCCGGTCTCTTCTTGAGTATTTCCGATGTAGCGATGCAACGAGAGTGCATCCACATATTCGTAGCACTGCTCCAAAACCTCGCGATCCCACGCCAGATACGTAGGCATAAGCGGACCGCTCGATCCGCAGGCCACTAGTGTCAATGTTGGGTCGACGTAGCGCATTTGCCGCGCCGCATCCGCAGCCTTGTATCCATATTCTGTCGCGGTCATATGCCCGATTTGCCAGGGACCATCCATCTCATTGCCCAGACACCAATTCTGTACTTTATACGGCGCGGCAATTCCGTTCTTGCGCCGCAGGTCGCTCCAACGCGTGCCTTTTTCCACGTTGCAATATTCCACCAGCGCCGCCGCTTGTTCTGCGGTTCCGGTCCCAAGATTAAGTCCCATCAAAGGTTTGGTGCCAGCCGCCTTGCACCACAGCATGAATTCGTCGGTGCCAAATTGATTGCTGTTGATTGCGTTCCAGGCCTTATCCAAAACCTTCGGGCGATCTTGTTTTGGTCCGATACCGTCCAGCCAGTTATATCCGGAAACAAAATTGCCACCCGGATAGCGAAT
>CAYVSQ010000468.1:0-4513 GCA_964453815.1 uncultured Acidobacteriaceae bacterium
CGAAGGCAATCAAAGGTTATGCCCGACCTGCGCGTATCCCGTTTCATTGCTCCCTGGATTTGCAGGTAGAATCCCGGATCCCTCAAACATCATCATCAGCCTTACCGAATCCGCGGCAATGATGAACTACAACGCCCTCCAAGTGACGCTCCGGCAGCGTGTAACGAGAGGTCTTGAATTTTTCACGAACTACACTTGGAGCAAGTCTCTCACCAATAACCTCGGCTACTACGGCGCGGGCGGCGGAGCTGCAGCCTCGCAGAGTGCCTACTGGCAGAACTCCTACGACGGCGGAGCAGATTATGGCCCGGCGTACTTCGACGTAACCCACAACTTCTCTTTCGCTGGCTACTACGATCTGCCCTTTGGACGTGGCAGGCAGTTCGGATCCGATATGAACCGCTTCGTCGATCTGGCAGTCGGCGGTTGGAAGGCAGGCGCGATTGCCACTCTTCATTCCGGCTTGCCAATCACCATGTTTTCCAACCAGTTTTACCCGGTCAATCAGCGTACCGACCGTGCTAACCACTATCGCAAACTTGTCATTCGCAATCGTTCTGTAACCAACTGGTTCGGTACGGATCCGTCCGCAACTCCATGCACCTCGGATCACGATAACGGAATCTGTGCGTATGGCGAAGAGTCATCTACTGGACTCGGCACTGCTGCAGTCGGTAGTGAGCGCGCACCGAATTACCACGATTTGGATGCTGCGCTCAGCAAGGCTTTCAATATCACCGAGAGCAAGCACCTAGACTTCCGTGCTGACTTCTTTAACGTCCTAAACACCACCAGCCTGGCGCCACCGACCAACAACGTCTCCGGCGGTATCGGTCTGATCAACTCAACCGTCTCAACTGAACGCCAAATCCAGCTCGCGCTGAAATTTGTCTTCTAACCTTCGACCCCCAACCATAGGAACACCGCGCAATCGCAACAAAGCAAGGGAGCAGTTAGGCTAGATGCCATCTGCTCCTTTGGCATTTAAGTAGTTGTTGTCCGAATTTCCAAAAGCAACCTCTACCGGGGTGTTGTGCGCTTTTGCTCAAGCCGCACCATCGCGGCCAAGTCTGCATACTAACCCATCAGCTCGGATTCCCGCTGCCAAGCGAAGTGAACTATGAGGGCACGGAACTGAGAAAAGCTATGAAAGAGCTCGGATCACCCAGCCTTGCCACCCAATCCACCACCAAGCTGTCGCGTAAATCGGGTACCCCCAGCACGCGCTCACCGCACCTAGGGAATTACGTTAATCGTGACGAGCGATGGGATTTCGTAGGCAAGTAGCAGAAAATCTTCGGGCTTTCATATTTTCCCGTTGAAACTGTTCGTCACTGATTTGTCATTGCATAGCATCGCAGGGACTTAGCCGACGGCTCGCGTATGGCGAAGTTGCTGCCTTTGAGAGCACGGCATCAGGCGAAGCACGTTTTTTCAATGGGCTCCCAGCACAAAATCTAACGAATCACTGTGATCGGCCCTTGTTGGCCTGTGTTTCTTCCCATAAGGATCATAAGGCCCCGCTCAACCGAGAGGGGATGACCATGAGAAGGATTACGATCTATCGAGTCGTTCTGGCGGCTCTGTTTTCAGTCTCTTTCGTCTGCGCATACGCCGTTGACACAGGTCGTATCAAGGGGACGGTAACCGATCCCTCCGGCACGATCATGCCCAATGTGACAGTGACGGCGACCAACGTCGACACAGCCATCGTGACGACTACCACCACTAATGCTTCTGGCGACTATCTCTTCCAGAACCTGACCATCGGGACCTACACCATCGGTGTGTCCGTGCAGGGCTTTATGCGGTACGCGACCCGAATCGTTCTATACATCGACCAGGATTGGGTTCAGCCGGTCAAGCTTGCAGTCGGCTCCTCGGTGGAATCGGTCGAGGTGCAGGCAAACTCCATACAGGTGAATACGACCGACATGCAGCTAAGCCACGTCATCGACACGCACCAGATCATGGAGCTGCCTTTGATCGCCAGAAACTTTACAGGGTTCACCCTGATACTGCCCGGCGTGCAGGCTGCAAACGACCGTTTCACGACCAACTACTCGGCCAACGGATCGCAGAGCCAGCAGACGTCGTACCTCATCAACGGCGCGGACTCGAACGATCTGCCGCTAAACACCATCGTCTTCCAGCCCAACATCGATGCCCTTCAGGAGTTCAACCTGATTACTGGGCCTCTCAACGCTGAGTACGCGCGTAATAGTGGCGGGATTGTAAGCGCGGTAGTGAAGCAGGGCACCAATCAGATTCACGGGGATGCCTTCTGGTTCTATCGCGACACCTTCCTGAACACGCGCAACTACTTCCAGAAGAATCCGATCACGCTGCCTACGCCGACATTCCATCAGAATATCTTTGGCGGCACAGTTGGCGGACCCATTCTGAAAGACAAGCTCTTCGCCTTCGGAGCGTATCAGGGCACGCGGCAGTCAATTCCGCAAACCGGCGGGAATGTTCAGGTCTTTACGGCGGCACAGCTGGCGGGTACTACGCGGGGACTAAATTCAGCACAAACAAAATCCCTGGAACGATCACCATTCCCGGATGCGCTACCGGCACAGATACCTTCGCGACGTGCTTTGCGAAGACGAGCGGACAGGTGCCTTTAAGCGCGTTCAATCCCATCTCGGTGAATCTGGCGAAGACGTATATTCCTCGACCAAACGGCGGAGCCAACTCGTATGTCTTCAGCCCGATACAGGCCAAACGACATCAACCAGTACATCGGCCGCATCGACTTCAATCCGTCCCAGTGGAACCAGATTTATTTGGTCAGCATCCACGAGCACAACGGGCAAACCAGAACGCTGCCCTTCACCGGCGCGACCATTCCAGGCTTCCGCGACAAGAGCGACACCAAATACCTATCAGTTCTCCACGGGATGGACCCACCAATTCGGCACAAGCGCTGTGAACGATCTACAGGTTCACTACACTCGCTTCAACTTCAATACGGTGATTCCGCAGCATATGGTTGCGCCTTCGAGCCTTGGCTTTTCCATCTCGCCGCAGAACACGGCGGATCAGAGCGTGCCATACATCAACATCGTCGGAGCCAACTCGGGCCAGCCGACGTTCGCGCTCGGGTTCAGCACCAATGGCCCTCAGCCGCGCATAGACCAGGTTTATCAGCTCAACGACGGCTTCTCTAAGCTGCTCGGTTGTCACAACCTGAAGTTTGGCTATGACGGACGAAAGTTCACCGTGGCCAATCCATTCGCGGCCAACAACAATGGCAGTTTTAACTTCAACACCACATCGAACCCTTTCACCACAGGCGATGCGGGCCTCGATTTTCTACTTGGGATTCCCGCAACCTATGCGCAGGGCTCGGGCGCCAATATTATCGCCTACGCTTATTTGAACTATCTGTTTGCGCAGGACACCTGGAAAGTCATGGACTCGCTTACGTTGTCCTATGGTCTCGGATGGCAGATAGACACACCGCTGCATAACCTCCAATTTGGAGGTATTGGCGTGACCTGCTATATCCCGGGACAGCAATCGAAAGTCTTCTCGACAGCACCGAAAAATCTGAACTATCCCGGCGACCCGGGCTGCAACAACGCCCAGGGCGCAACCACGAAGTACTACCAGTTCGGTCCGAGGTTCGGCTTTGCGTATGTTCCGAACCTCGGCTGGCTGTCATCGGGCGGATCGAGGAAACTCTCGATTCGCGGCGGCTTCGGCATCTACTACAACCGGACTGAGCAGGAGACATCCCTGCAGAACCTTGAGGACCCACCCTTTGGGCTGACGACCAACGGCGCCATCGATTATGGAGTGGCGACGAACCCCTCGTTTGCCGATCCCTTCCACGACCTGAATGTGGGCGGCTCGGCCGGTTCGTATCCAAACAAGTTTCCCTTTTCGCCGCCAACGGCTGGCGCAACACCTAATTTTAATGTCCTTAAACCGTTCATCCTGAGTCAGTACAATCCTGCGTTTCGTTCGCCTTATTCTCAGAATGTGCAGCTCACAGTTGAGCGCGAACTTCCGGGACGCGCGGTGATGAAGATCGGCTACGTTGGGAGCTTTGCCCGGCATAATCAGTCGACAATCGAAGGCAATCCCATAACAGCTGTGGGACAGGCTGCGTGCTTTGCTGATGCCACTTGCACGACGAACCGCAGAACGCAGAGCCAGCGTTATCCCACACACACCCAGTTCGGGTATGCCGATCCCACGTTCAATAGTGGGCAAAACGCGTTTCCGAGTCAGGGCTTCATCTCGTCGACAAGCTCGTCGAACTACAACGCGCTTCAGATCAGCTTGGATAAGGGCCTGACGCATGGGCTGCAGATGCAGGCCAGCTACACGTACTCGCATGCACTGGATGATGCGTCAAGCTTCGAGGGCTCCGGTTTCGGCGGGACAAATGGGCGGGGCTATAACAAGTTCCTCCAGAGCCTGAACTACGGGAGCTCGACGTTCGACGCGCGGCATCGGTTTGTCCTCGCACCCATTTATGCAGTGCCGTTTAGGAGCTCCG
>CAYVSQ010000469.1:0-2840 GCA_964453815.1 uncultured Acidobacteriaceae bacterium
GAGGAATTCTTCAAGCATATTTCCGTCACTTTTGAAGCACGGCGGCAACCGCGCCTATTACCCGCAGGAGCTGGACTACGTGCAGATGCCGATCATCGAAGCCTTCGGCGACGCCGAAAGCTACTACGCCACGCTCGGACATGCATAACATTCATTCGACTAAGCATCCGATCCGCCTGACCCGCGATTTCGGCCGGAAGACCTGGGGCGATGAGGGCTACGCCCGCGAGGAACTCGTTGCCGAGCTGGGCAGCGCATTCCTGTGCGCCGATCTGGAGCTGACGCCGGAAGTACGTGATGACCATGCCGGCTATATCGCCAACTGGCTCGAAGTCCTAGGAGACGACCCGTTGGCAAGGCTGCCGAGAAAGCAGACGCGCGTGAAGGCGAAGACGGCTTGACCGGTAGCTCTAGATCACCTCTAGAGGGAGATCTCGGCCATTCGGCCTATATCGGTTTTCCCTGTACCGACGGCAGATAGGGTTCGATCCCGCCGATATGTGAGTGCTGGAACTGCAAGTGCGCGCAGATGAATTTCTTCGGCGAAGCCCATATCGCAGTGAAGATTTAGTTAACGACGTTTCAAAACCGCTGTCACGCGATTCGCGAGTGATCCCCAAGGCGGCCCGAGGTATTCGAAAGCGTTCAGCATTCCCACTTTGTAAATTGAACGTACATGGCTAAACCGTCGGAATCCATCCTGACCATGATAGGCGCCCATACCGCTCGGGCCGACTCCACCGAACGGCAGCCCGTCTTGTGCAATATGGAGCAGGGTGCCGTTGATCGTCACACCACCCGATGTTGCCTTATCAAGAACCGTCTTCTGCGAACCCTTGTCATTGCTAAAACAATAGAGCGCCAGCGGCCGTGGTTTCTGATTAATGAATTCGATCGCCTCCTCGAGAGTTTCGTAGGGAATGATCGGCAGGATCGGCCCAAAGATTTCATCCTTCAACAACGAACAGTCTGCGGGTGCATCCATGACGACCGTAGGTGCAATTGCGGAACGAAGAGGCGATGGGTCCGATGAAATGAAGGTTGCTCCACCTGCCTCTGCTTCTGCCAAAGCGGCTAGCAGTCGGGCGCGATGACTGTTGGTAATAATGCTGCTGTAGTCGGGATTATCTTGAATCGCCGGGTACGCCCGTTGTGCTGCGGCTATGACATGCTCGGCGAACGCCTGACAACGGTCCTTTGGGACCAGAACGTAGTCTGGAGCGATACAGGTTTGCCCTGAGTTCAAAAATTTTCCGAACGCGATGCTGTGGGCGGCCTTTCGTATCGGGTAGTCCGGACAAACGATGGCAGGTGATTTTCCGCCGAGTTCCAGCGTCACCGGTGTGAGATTTTCTGCTGCTGCCTTCATAACCTCACGGCCGACCGATGTAGACCCAGTAAACATGAGGTGATCGAAGGGAAGACGTGCAAAATCGCGTGCCAAGGTCGGTCCCCCTGTGATTACTGTCACGTCTACTGGATCGAAGTGAAGTGAGATAAGACTTCGAAGAAGTTCGGAAAAGCATGGAGTCAGTTCAGAAGGCTTCATCATGACTCGGTTACCCGCGGCGATCGCATTGATCAGGGGCACGACGGTGAGCAACAGGGGGTAGTTCCAAGGAGCGAGAATGCCTATGACGCCGAGCGGTTCGTAACGAATCCAAGCACGGCCAGGCTGGAAAGCAATGTCGACCGGTCTCGTCTCCGGACGCATCCACTTTCCTAGATTGCGACGGGTATGGCGGAGTGCGTTCAACACAGGCACTATTTCGAGCAACTCGGTTTCTGCGGCCGATCGATGACCGAAATCCTCAGAGATGCTCTTCCTGATAGGCTCACCATTATCGAGAATCAATGCGCGGATTTTACGAAGCGCCTCGAGGCGGCGTTTGATGGTGAAGAATGGTGCATTGCGAAATCCGAGACGCTGCGCCTTGAAAGCTTCTTGCATGCCGACCAAGGCGGTCATATCGGCATCGCTGTAATTCGCGTCTGTAGGAAGTGACATCACCATCTAACTCCGATTCAGACTTGACGTCCTGTAAATGTCTCCTTGCCGCGGTCTACACCTAGCATTCGGCCCAAAGAAGATCGAGAATCGCGGTTGGCATGATGCCCTTGAAAAAAGGAAGACCGTGGCCGATTTTTCTCGATCGCATTGAAGACTTTGCGAGCCGCGGCTTCGAGTTTACAGTAATCATCAGCGATGAAGGATCGGGACTCGAATGACGGTCGCCTCACCAATTTGGCGAGACGCTGGCGCAAGCGCATCACCCAGGCGCAATCCGAAGCAAATTATCAAGAGACAGTTTTCTGAGGATATCGAGCACTTATTTCAGCGCGCCTCTGCTCCGAGACATTGCCGCCGAGGTCATCGATCAATTGAAAGAGCGAAAGAATCTTCTCGCCATTTGCCCACTGCCCATCGTCGATTTCGATGCACATTGTGAAGATCCCGGTATCGTCATCCTCCCTGCCGACACCCAGCGCAGACTTCAGAACACGCGCGACTTCTTTGACCGCCCGTGACTTCAATTCCGCGCTCATCAGAGCTTGCGGCGCGATGATGCGCGCGAGCGCCATTTTCCGTCCTTTTACGTCTGTATCGTCAAAGCGGCCGCCAACCGCCGAACTGTCGGCCGGCATGGTATGGAACCACATCTAGTCGATCATCTTCGCGGACTCGGTAGGGCCTCCGATCTCTACGGTCATCATGGTGTTGGACAACTCTTCCGCAAGCTTCGCGCGGATTTCATCGGACAGCTTTTCTCTGGTAAACACTTCGACAAATGGCATAACTCCTCCTTCATAGGGTTGAAAAGCTATGAGACCGGTCGGTC
>CAYVSQ010000470.1:0-4339 GCA_964453815.1 uncultured Acidobacteriaceae bacterium
CTCCGCTTCGGCGGCAACGACGTCGGTTCCGTCATGCTCGAAGAAAACGTCGTCAAGGCCGCCGGCACCTCCAACCACACTACCGAGGAAGAACTCCGCCGCATCATCCGCGATGCCGGCTTCAGGCCCGTCCAGCGCGATACGCTTTATCGGACGATGTTTTTGAACTAGATGATCTTACGAAACGCCTCGACACAGATTTCCGCGCGCTCAGTCTGATTAGCGGCCTCTCCCGTACAATATTCTTTGACCCTACCGGGAGGCTCGTCCCTGTTCGAACACCTCGCATCTTCTCTCGCGACTCGCTGCATAACCGCCGCGCAGGCCCTGGTTTTCTTTCAGCCCAAGAACGATCTCCGCCACTACCTCCGCTACCATTACGGCGACCATACTTTCGAACACCTCTACCGTTGGAACTGGTTCGACACCTCGTTGCTCATCCCGTACTTCATCGTGATGATCATCCTGGCCTTCTACGGCATACACCGCTATCAGCTCGTCTACCTCTATTACAAATACCATAGGAACGCCGCTAACAACCCGCCCTCCTCCTTCGAACAGCTTCCACGTGTCACCATCCAACTGCCGATTTTTAACGAGCAGTTCGTCATCGACCGACTTATCGATGCCTGCACCAACCTCGATTACCCGCGTGAGCTACTCGACATTCAGGTTCTCGACGACTCAACCGACGAAACTAGAGATGTCGCCGCTGCTATCTGTGAGCGTTACCGCGCCATCGGTCACCCAATCGTCCATCTGCACCGGACCAATCGCTATGGCTTCAAGGCGGGCGCCCTCGATGAAGGCCTCAAAACCGCCCAGGGCGAATTCGTAGCCATCTTCGACGCCGACTTCGTGCCCCCACGAGACTGGCTGATGAAGGTCATCCACCACTTTGCCCAGCCGGAAATCGGCATGGTGCAGACGCGATGGACTCACCTCAACCGCGACTACAGCTTTCTCACCCAGGTGGAGGCGATCCTCCTCGACGGCCATTTTGTGCTCGAGCACGGTGGACGCTCGCGCGCTGGAGTCTTCTTCAACTTCAACGGAACCGCCGGTATGTGGCGTCGCAAGGTCATCGGCGAAGCGGGCGGATGGCAGCACGACACACTCACGGAAGACACCGACCTCAGCTACCGCGCGCAACTCAAGGGTTGGAAGTTCAAGTACCTGCAGAATGTCGAATGCCCCGCCGAGTTGCCTATCGAGATGACGGCGTTCAAAACTCAACAGGCGCGCTGGGCCAAGGGCCTTATCCAGACATCGAAGAAGATTCTGCCGCGCGTCTTCGAGAGCAATCAGCCTTGGCACACGAAGCTCGAGGCCTGGTACCACCTCACGGCCAACATCAGCTATCCGCTGATGATCGTGCTTTCCGTGTTGCTCATGCCGGCCATGGTCATCCGTTTCTACCAAGGCTGGTTTCAGATGCTGCTCATCGATCTGCCTCTCTTCATGGCGTCGACATTTTCCATCTCCTCGTTCTATCTCGTCTCGCAAAAGGAGCTCTACCCGCGCCGCTGGTACCGGACCTTCCTCTACCTTCCCTTCCTCATGTCGCTCGGCATCGGGCTCACGATTACCAATACGCGCGCTGTCATCGAAGCTCTCTTCGGCGTGCAGAGCTCATTCAAGCGGACACCGAAGTATCGCGTAGAGAAGCGCGGCGAGAAAGCGCATGCCGCGAAGTACCGTAAGCGCCTGGGCTTCGTCCCGTGGCTAGAGCTCGCCCTGGGTTCCTATTTCGCGCTGACCATCTGGTACGCCTGGGCAAACGAGAACTACTTCACCATCCCGTTTCTGCTTCTCTTCGTCATCGGCTATTGGTATACGGGACTGCTCTCGCTCCTCCAGGGCCGCTTCGAGCACTGGCGCTCTGGCGCGAATCTTGACGAGTCCTCGCCCAAACCGTACCCCGTGGGTGTGTAACGGCCCCGATGACATACTTGCAAGTCTTGACGCTCGTGATCGTTTGTATCGTGGGTTTGCGCTTCTTTGGGTTTCAATCAGCAAGATCGTGGCCTATCTTAGTGGCTGGCATGCTACTCGCTAAACAATTCCAGGCTACCGATCCCTTCAGCGGCCGACAGATTCGACGCTCGCACGCCAGCATGAATCCCATGGACTCCATTTGCGCATAAACCTCCTCTTCCGCACCGGCCATCCACCGCTCTTAGCCCTATGGAGCGAGATCGACATTGGTGAGGAATCGCGCTTTCTCTCCTTTATTCCCGTAATCCGAATCAAGCTCAGCCGCAACGCAAGGATTCTCCTTTCGCAGCTATGGCCGCGACGCTTTAGTTTTCTTGTTAGCTGGAGGACAGGCGCGTCCTACCGAGCGGCTGGGTAAAAGCCGCCAGGTTCAGGGCGAGGCCAACGGCAAGTAGGGGGAGGGTAAACTTGCGAATCGTGGGCTACTCCTTCGTACTGTGGTGATGTACGGCGGACTGCCCAGCACACGCCCTGAACCTGGGGGCTTGCTACAGACCAAGGATTGTAGGTCAAAGCTTTCCGACAGTCGAGGAACGAAGGTACCTTGTACTTAGGTCACAGGCGGTACCCACAGCGCCGATCTCATCCGCCTCGCAACCCAAAGAGTAAACTGCCTTTATGAAATCCAGGTTCCGCGCATTCGCGCTTTTCTGCGTCGTCATTCCCTCGCTCCATATCTTTGCTCTCGAGCGTCAATCCAGCGCCGAGTATCACGCTCGCCGCGTCCATCTGGCTGAAAAGCTTAACGGTGGAGTCGCCGTCCTCTTTGCCGCCGAGCAACCACAGCTCGACTTCATGCCCTACCGACAGGACTCCGATTTCTTCTACCTCACCGGCTGGAACGAGCCTGGAGCAGCGCTGCTCGTTCAGGCCGCGACGCCGGCAGACAGTTCTCAGCCCGCCCGCCCCTATCGCGAAGTCCTTTTCCTGCCCACGCGTAATTTACGTATAGAGCGATACACAGGCGTAAAGCTCGACGCCAATACTCCCGGCGCGCCCCAATTAGCCGGTGTCGACGAAGTAAAGCAGTTGACCGAGCTGCCCTCCATCTTGAACGATCTCGCCACGCAAGATCGCCATGTCATGCAGTCTTTATGGAGCGAGCCCGATACCGCCCAGGCGAAATCTCTCGTCACGTGGACCGCTGCCACCCTCGGTCTCGACCAGCCACCGGCATTCACTAATGTCCGTGATCTCACTGGCCAGCTCCGCGCCATCAAGGACCAAGGCGAACTGGTTCTTCTCCACAAAGCCAGCGACGCTTCTATCCAAGCACAACGGGCCATGATGCGCGCCGTGCGGCCCGGCGTAACCGAGCGTGCCGTCGCCGGAACCATCATGCAGGTATTGATGGCGAACGGGTGCGAGCGACCCTCCTACGCCCCCATTGTGGGGTCCGGAAAGAACTCCACCGTCCTCCATTACTCGAACAACAGCGAAACCATGCAAGACGGCGATGTCGTCGTTGTCGATGCCGCCGGGGAGTTTTCCATGTACGCCTCTGACATCACGCGCACTACGCCCGTGAATGGCCATTTCACCCCCCGCCAGCGTGAGATCTATGACATTGTGAAGGGCGCGCAGAAAGCTGCGATGGACGCATTTGTCCCCGGCACTTCATTCATCAACGACCCGGCACATCGGCATACGGATTCGCTCGACACGATCGCCTGGACCTACATGAACGCCCACGGCAAGGATCTGCATGGCCAGCCGCTCGGAAAATACTTCATCCACGGCATTGGCCACTCCGTAGGCATCGACGTGCACGATCCCTGGGACTATTCGAAGCCCATCCAGCCCGGCATGGTCTTCACCATCGAGCCAGGAATCTACATTCCCGAAGAAAAGATCGGCGTGCGGATCGAAGACGTCTTCTACGCGAGTCCCAACGGCAAGCTGGAGTGTCTGACCTGCGCGCTGCCCAAGGATGCCGATGAAGTCGAGAAGATCATGAAGGAAGCGAAATAGTCCGCTGACGAGGCCACGCCTTCAGAGCAATCAGAGCAAGGCTAATTTTGTGTCGTATTGCTATTCAATGTCTCCCGCATTATCTCTGCATACTGGCGATCCAGAAAGGTCATACGAAAAAGGTACCGTCCGAAGGCCCGAGATAGCCGGGAAACTCGCAGCCCTTGAGCTTGAATGAATACGTCCAGACGATGCGCGTGCGCCAATCGCCCAGATCGCTGTAAGACGAAATTGCCCACGCCGTATTCAATTGGCTGTGCCTGCTTGCTTATATAGGACCAGACGACGTAGCGCTCGCGCATGCCGGCCAGGCGACCGGCGCACAGTGTATATCGAGCCCACTGCAACAGGCTGCAGGCTCATAGCCAAG
>CAYVSQ010000471.1:0-16534 GCA_964453815.1 uncultured Acidobacteriaceae bacterium
TGATGTCTTTGGAGAGAATCAGGAATCCGTAGTGATCTAGCTCTATTCGCTCCGCAACGCCGCTGTCGGATCCACGCGCGTTGCCCTTCGCGCTGGACCAAAGGTCGCGAGAATTGCGACCAGCAGCATCGCCGCCAGCACGACCGGGTAAAGCCCAGGCGCACTAACCGAGAGGCCCGTGAAGATCGAGCCAAAGAGTTTTGGCAGCGGCAGCGCCATGACCAGCCCAATCGCCGATCCGATCGCAGCTATCTTCAAACCTTCCTCCAGGATCATCCATGATATGTCCGATCGTTTGGCTCCCAGGGCCAGCCGGATGCCGATTTCGTGGGTTCGCTGGCCTACCGAATAGGCGACGAGCCCATAAATCCCGATGGCTGCAAGAACGAGGGCCAGAAACGAGAAGATACCCAGCATCCGCGTGAAGAGCGGATTTCCGTTCTTCTGGGTGTCGATAATGCCCTCCATGCTCATCACACGAAGTAGTGGAAGCTCAACATCCAGCCGGGCAACGGCTTGTCGAAGCGCGGGTGTCAGGCTGTCCGGCTCGACATTCGAGCGAAGCATGATCGAAAAAGAAGCAACGGGCTGCTGAAGAAAGGCCTGATAGACCTCGGGATCGACACGGGGCTCTTCGGAGTAGCTCTTAACGTCGCTGACCACTCCCACAATCTCGCTCCATGCCGGCGCAGAGTCCCTGGTATCAACTCGAATTTGTTTTCCCAGCGGATCGCGATCCTGGAAGTAGCGACGAGCAAACTCCTTATTGACGAGCACCACGCGCGGTGCATGGTCATCATCCCCCTCAGTGAATGCGCGCCCGCGCAGCAATGGAACACCCGCCGCCTGTAAATAATCTGTAGTCACCACCACGTTGGAAGCGAAGCGCTGTTGGCTCGCCGGCAATTCCGGCTCACCCTGGATGCGGATGGGAACGATCCCGAAACCGGACGAGGGAAGACTCGATGCGACGGCTGCATCCTCAATGCCGGGTATCTGTTGCAGACGAGAAACGAGGCTGCGAACGAAAGCGATTTGCTGTGAGGAATCGCCGTATCGTGCCTGATCCAGTGTTACGCCGGCCGTCAGAATGTGGTCTGGCCTGAAACCCAGTTTCTGACGCTCCAGCAGATAAATTCCACGGACCAGCAGACTGCAGCCAATGAGAAGAAAGAGTGCGATCGCAAACTCGCCGCCGACAAGTACGGCACGCAGGCGGCTGTGAGATCGGCCTGCTGTCGCCGCCCGGCCTTCGCTTCTTAAATCTGCAGTGATCTCGATTCGCGAGCTTCTCAGCGCAGGCGCCAGGCTCGACAGAAGGGCGCAAACCAGCGAGACACACACCGCAAAGGTCAGAACGTTGGCGTCCAGCCTCAATGGCACGGCGCTGATCGCATCGTTAAAGGTCAAACCCGCCCGCAGCAGGCGGATACCCGCGTATGTCAACAGTAGACCGGCTCCGCAACCCAAAAATGCAATAACAAGTCCTTCGGTCAGAAGCTGCCGCACGATGCGTACACGGCTTGCTCCGAGCGACGCGCGCACCGCCATCTCCTTCTGTCTTCCCGCCGCGCGCGTCAGCAGCAGGCCAGCAACATTGGCGCAGGCAATCAGCAGGATAAAGCTCACCGTCGTCATGATCACAGCCAGCGCAGTACGGATGCCAAAGCTATAAACCAGAAAATCGGGCAGTGTCTTCGCCGTCGCGCCCCACCGCTTTTCGGTTTCCGGAAAGTCCTTCTCAGCCTGCCGTGCGAGCGTTGCCATCTCTGCGCGAGCCTGTTCGAGAGTCACACCCGGCACGAGCCTCGCAAACAGATACAGGGAACGATCTTTGCGCGCTCCCGCTGTTTGATCGGCGGCGGTCAGCGTCAGCGGCGTCCACAATTGTGGCGTGAAACCCAGCAAGCCGAACTCTGCCGGCATCACTCCCACCACAACGTAGTCTTCACGGTTCAGACGCACGGTCCGTCCAACCAGGGAAGGATCCGAACCGAACCGGCGCTCCCACAGACCGTGGCTAAGTATTGCCACGTGATCGCGCCCCGGCTGATCCTCTCCTGCCGCGAAAGTGCGCCCCAGCTGTGAAGACGTGCCAAAAACATTGAAGTAGTTCGGCGATACAGCCGCGTATTGAATCGCCTCCGGTTGCCCGCGCCCCGCCAGGCTGGCCGTGCGAAACTCATCGGCGGCCGCCATCTCTGCGAACACCTTGTTATCACCGCGCCACGCCAGGTAATTTGGCGCGGAGACCGCGTTGGCGTCGGGTAGAAATCCCCGGTTAGGATTCACCCCCGAGATGACCACCATGCTCCCGGGATCGCGTCCTGGCAGTCGTGGCATCAAAAAGGCGCTAACCATACTAAACATCGTCGCGTTGACGGCGATTCCCAGCGAAAGCGTCACCACTGCCGTCAACGTGAAGATCGGAGACTTGATCAGTTGCCGCAGAGCAAACCTCACATCTGACCAGATACTTTCGATGGTTGGCCACTGCCACACCTCGCGGCTGCGCTCCTCTAGCAGCGCCACATTCCCGAACTCCCGTCGTGCGGCTCTCTCTGCATCGGCCCGGGACATACCCTCTTCCATCAGCTCCTCGATCTTTTCCTCGAGGTGCTCCTTGATTGAAACAGAGAGATCGCCATAGCGGCGGTCGCGTGAGAAAAGCTGTCTGAACCATTTCATTTGGCCTCCTTTCACGCCTCTGCCACTGCGAGCACACGGGTTATTCCTGCAAACATCTTTTCGAAGCTCGACACTTCCTGCTCCAGCCGTCGCATACCCATATCCGTCAGCCGGTAAATCCGCGTGGGCCGTCCTTTCGCCGAAATCCCGGCTTCCGACTCCAGCCATCCCTCTTTCAACATGCGTTGCAAAGCGGGATAAAGTGAGCCTTCCTCGATCTTCAGCAGATCGTCAGAAACCTGCTTGATGTGCTTGGCAAGCGCATAGCCATGCATCGGTTTCAGCCGCAGCGAATGCAGAATCATCAATTCCAGAGCGCCAGAAAAGAGGTCGCGGTGTTCAGGACTTTTCGTCATGCGACCAAATCTAACATGACATAACTATTTCTGAAATAGTATTGTGACGAATAGTCTAGCGCCGCATTTGCCAGCCCGTCTGAGCAGCCCCTAACGTCGTTCCCCAGGTGCCTAAACGTCGTTGCCTAGATGAAAGATGGGCTCGACTCCGGTTGCGCTCGCCATTAAAGCCTGTTCTTCGTGCGGCTCAAGCGGCTTGAAGTTCTGGGCCACATCCATCGCTAGGCGGAAATACTTCTCGTCTCCCGGAGGCAGCGCCGCCGTGATCGGATGCCCCAGCGTCCAGCGCAGCCCCATCGAAGCCTCGTCTGGATAAGCCGCAGGTTGATACCAGCACTTCGGCTCGGGATGGTTCGCCTTCTGGTCGGTCGACCACACCGTCTTCGCCATGCCCTTCAATGCCAGGATGCCCACGCCCTTTTCCTGGGCACGCTTCAGAATCTGCGCACCGAAGTTGGCCTGCGAGAAGAGCACAAAGTTCACCGGGAAGAGAATCGTGTCGAAGTTGTAGCGATCCATCGCCGCCAGAGCAGTCTCGGCTGAATGCACGGAGAAGCCGATATAGCGAACCTTGCCTTCCTTCTTCGCGGCCTCCATCGTCTCGATTGCGCCGTCCGCTCCCAGCACCTTATCGAGATCGGTCATCTTGGTCAGCGCATGGAATTGGTAAAGGTCGACGTGGTCCGTCTTCAGCAGGTGCAACGACTCCTCCAGTTGCTTGCGCGAGTCGTCCTTCATCCGTCCTTCGGTCTTGCATGCGAGAAAGCAATTCTTGCGGTAGGGAGCGAGCGCCGGACCCAGCCGCTCCTGAGCATTGCCGTAACTGGGAGCGACGTCGAAGTAATTAATGCCGCGGTCCACTGCTTCGGCCACAATGTTACCGGCTGCGCCAGTCTCCTCGTTCATTACGACGATGCCGCCAAAACCGATGATCGAAAGATGCTCTCCCGTCTTGCCCAGCGGGCGGCGGGCGATTTGTTGGGGCGGCGTGGTGGCTGCGGACGAAAGTCTGGTTGCGGCGGAGGCAGCGGCGGCGATCACGCTCTGCTTCAGGAAGTCGCGTCGTTCCATAGGAAACCTCGTTCGAAGGGAGTCAGGGTCGAACCGGCTGCTGGCACCATTTTCTCAGAAAATCGCTCTTCGATCAGTACCGCATCCAAAGGCCATGGTGAGTTGGAATGAATGACTTGGGACAGGAAAGCACGAAAGTTGGAGGGGAGGGGTTCCCACTACTCCCAGAATACCGCACCTGGACTTTTTGCTTCGGCGGTCGAGTTCGTCAAGATCCACGTCCACCGTAAGGTCCTAGCGCTGGTCAAGCAAATATTAATAAACATGGCGAAATAAGTGCAGATATCAACCTTTTTCTACTCACTCAAATTTCCAAACACTTTCCGTGAAAAAGTCTGTAGCAGCTCTGATAGCCTCCTTTCCGCCGCCGCCGTACACGCCGGAGTCCTGCGTTCCGAGTAGGACGTATATTTGTGCGGAGTGTTAAGTTGAGACAGGTGACGTTCAGGGAGTGCCAATGTTCTTTCAGGATCTGAGATACGCTGTACGCCAGCTCCGCTCCGCATGGGGATTCGCAGCACTTGCGGTAATTACGCTCGCCCTGGGCATCGGCGCTAACACGGCCATGTTCACCGTGGTCGAGAATGTTCTGCTGCGTCCGCTGCCTTATGCGCATGCTAATCGCCTCCTCTACATTGGCCCTGCTGGGCAACCCGGCTTTGGTTCAACGTCCTATCTCAATTACCGCGACATTCGCGATCAGACACAGCGGCTTGCAGGGGTGGGCGGCTATTCGGATGACGTCAGCGTAGTTGAGGGCAAGGATGGCTCCGTCAGTGTCACGGCGCCGCGCATGACGCCAAACGTTTTTTCCATCCTGGGAGTGGAGCCCATGTTGGGCCGCACTTTCACGCAACCCGAAGGTGAACCTGGCGGACCCCAGGTCGCGCTGCTTTCAGAAGCATTGTGGCGGCAAAGCTTCAACGCCGATCATGACATCGTGGGCCGCGCGGTAAAGATTGGCGGCGTCGAGCGCACCGTCGTGGGCGTGATGCCTTCGACCTTTCTCTTTCCAAATGAGATTGGCCCCGATGTCGCGAAGGGCGTATGGCTTCCCTTACAGCCCAGTGGAGAGATGCTGAAGGATCGCGGCTATCACTTCTTCAATGTAATCGGCGAGCTGCGCCCGGGCGTGACCGTCGCGCAGGCGCAGCAGGAACTTGACGCGATCGCACAACGCATCCGGCAAGCCGATCCTAAGGAAGCCGAGGGATTGACTTTTCATGTGGCGCCCTATCAGGAGATGCTGACTGGGCCAGTACGTCCGGTCTTTCTCGCGCTGTTGGGGGCGCTTGCGCTGGTGCTGCTGATCGCCTGCGCGAACGTGGCCAATCTGCTCATCGCCCGCTGCCTCGGCCGTAAGCAGGAGTTCGCCGTACGCGCCGCCCTTGGGGCCAGCCGCGGCCGCCTGGTTGGCCAATTGCTAGCTGAAGGCGCCGTGCTTAGCCTGCTCGGCTGTACCCTGGGACTGTTGCTGGCGCGCCTCGCGCTAGCCGGTGTACACAAACTCCCCAGTGGAACATTTCCTCGTGCTGACTCGATAGGCATCCATTGGACGGTGCTGTTGGTGCTGGCCGTGATTGCCACGCTCACCACCTTGCTCTCATCCCTGTTGCCCGCGGTACTGGTTGCACGCACTGATCCCCAGCCGGCATTGCAGGCTGCTTCGCGCGGCATTGGTGCGCGTTCTGTCAGCAGCAAATTAAGCGGATGGCTAGTTGCCGGAGAAGTCGCAATTTCCGCGCTGTTGCTGGTGGGCACCGGCCTTCTCTTCCACACCCTATGGAACCTGGAACACACACACCTCGGCTTTGATGTGGACCGTGTCACCACCTTCACCGCTATGCCCGCCGATGCCGCAGGCTTCTCGAATATGACGGTTTCGTCCGACACCGATCATGCTCCGGTTTCGATTGCCTCAACAATTTATGCTCCCTCGCTCGATCGCGTGAAGACCACGCCTGGCGTGCGCTATGCTGCTCTGGTCACTGCTCCGCCGCTTTCCGGCATCGACATGCACTCCAGCTTTGAAATCGGCGGACAAACGACACCTCCCGGTCATCATCCTGAAGCGCGCATTACGGCTGCCAGCGAAGATTACGCGCTGGTGATGGGCACGCCGGTCCTGCGCGGTCGCATGATCAGCGCGGACGACACCGCCAGTACGACACCCGTCGTGGTCATTAATCAGGCCCTGGCGAAAAAGTATTTTGCCGGCAAAGACCCCTTGCAGCAGCAGATCGATCTTGGCGGCAAAGATACCGGCATGGTGAAGCCGCTGATGATTGTGGGCGTGCTCGGCGACCAGGCCGATCAAAGCGTGGGCGGCGATGTGCAGCCCCTGGTTCTGATCCCTTACCAGCAGGTTCCGACCACATCGCTCTTTTATCAGGCCCTGCTGAAGACGGTTGTCAACTTTGCCGTGAAGACGCGAGGGAGCGCTGCCGTCGCGCCTGAAATGCGGTCCGTCTTCAGACAGACCGCTCCCGGCTACGCGCTCGACAACTTCCAGACCATGCAGGAAGCCGTCGACAACAATACCTTCAACCAGCGCCTGGGGCTGTACCTGATAGGCTCCTTCGCGGCGTTGGCCATCGTTATGGTCATTGCCGGGCTGTATGGCGTGCTGGCGCAATTGGTCAGCTATCGCCGCCGTGAGATCGGCGTACGCATGGCGCTCGGGGCAACACGTCAAAGTGTTGCTGCAATGGTCTTGCGACAAGGTGGGGTGTTGATTGGACTGGGTCTGGCCATCGGTCTCGTTCTCTCGATCTTTGCCGGGCAACTCGTCAAAAGCTTCCTCTACAACGTGAAGCCTGTCGATATAGGAACGTATCTGGGAGTGGCGCTGGTGCTGCTGATAATCGGCTCGATCGCGTCATTGATCCCCGCACACACGGCATCGAACATCGAACCGATGGAAGCGCTGCGGGAGGATTAGGTGACGTGCGGCCTACTCGACCACTGCAACCTTTGCGCGTTTGCCCACGCGTACAGTCAATCGCGCTACGCCATTTAATGTCAGATGCGATTGTCTGAAGACCTCGCCGTCTATCCGGACTGCGCCTTCTTTGACTTTGCGGTCCGCTTCGGTCGCAGAAGACGCAAGCCCGATGGAAGTGAGCAATCGCGATACGCGAACGCGTCCATCGAGGTCATGGCCAAGGTCCGAAGCAACCAGACGCACTTGCTCCAAACCCTCCACGTCATCGGTCTTCTGCTGGAACTGCCGCGCCCAATTTTCATCTGCGGCTCGCGCAGCCTCTTCCGAGTGGAATCCGTCGACGACAATGCGCGCCAGCCGTTTCTTGACCTCCATTGGATGCAGCTTGCCGGAGGCCACGTCAGCCTGCATCGCGTCGATCTCGCTCTGGCGGAGATCGGTCAATAGCGTCCAGTAGTGCCACATCAGGTCATCGGAGATCGACATCAGCTTGCCGTAAATCTCCTGTGGAGGCTCATGGATCCCGATCGCATTATTCAGCGACTTCGACATCTTCTGCACGCCGTCGAGGCCCTCGATGATCGGCGTCATCAGTACGACTTGAGGCTGCTGGCCATAGTCCCGCTGCAGTTCGCGTCCTGTAAGGAGATTGAATTTCTGGTCAGTACCGCCCAGTTCGACATCGGCCTTAAGCGCGACCGAGTCATAGGCCATCGCCAGTGGATACAGGATTTCGTGAAGCGAAATGGGTTGCTCGTTTTGAAAACGAGTGTGAAACTCATCGCGCTCCAGCATCTGCGAGACGGTGAACTTCTGGGCGAGTTGGATCATCCCTTCGAACCCCAGTGCACCGAGCCATTCGGAATTAAACCGAACTTCGGTCTTCTCGCGGTTGAGGATGCGAAACACCTGATCCGTGTAGGTCTTCGCATTCTCGTTGATCTCTTCGCGAGTGAGCACCCTTCGCGTGGCTGAACGTCCACTTGGGTCGCCAATGAGCGAGGTGAAATCGCCTATGAGAAAAATGACCTGGTGGCCGAGATCCTGAAAGTGTTTTAGCTTGCGCATCACAACGGTATGGCCGAGATGGAGATCGGGTGCAGTCGGATCAAAACCCGCCTTTACGCGCAGCGGCACGCCCGTTTGCCGCGACTTCTCGAGCCGCTCTCTGAGATCGGAGACGCGAATGATCTCAGCAGCGCCCTTTTCGAGCAGGTCTAACTGCTCGTCTACTGGAAGAAAATTTGCCATCGCTGTTTCCAGTATAAAGATCGTCTCGGGAGGCGCCCTCAAGCCGGTGTTTCGCTGCTGCGGTGGGCATAGTTACCCCCACTTCTTACCCAGCTCTGCCAATCCCGTGCAGAAGTGGGGAAAGTCTATCTACAGAACATTTCGACAAGACCGTCTTTCTTGTTTGATGCCCATCCGACCTCCGTGCTAGCATGCATAGCTCTTGGAGGCTTGTGGGATTTGCGGTCGCGAAATCCTCTCCTCCTGTTAACGCCTTCCATGAAGCATGAGGTTGGCAGATTCGGTAGCAGCGCGATGGCGACGTCCTGCACGGCACGTATGCTGTCTCTCCGTATGCCACTTCGCGCCGAGCCCCATCGCAATCATTTACGTCTGTCTCCCAGGCGAGCCCATTTTTTTGAGGAGCATTCCTATGAAGTCTTATCAGGGAAGTGAGATCCGCAACGTAGCTGTAGCCGGGCATGCGCATAGCGGCAAAACTACTTTAGTCTCCGCGTTACTGCATGCCGCCAAAATGACTCCCAAGCTTGGTCGCGTCGAGGACGGCAGCGCTGTCACTGCGTATGACGACGAAGAGATTTCGCGCCGGACAACGATGCAGAACGCGGTCGCCTTCGCTGAATGGAACGGCGTCAAAGTAAATTTCGTAGACACACCCGGCTTTCACATGTTCGTGCATGAGGCCAAATCTGCCATGCTTCCCGTCGAAGCAGCACTCGTCGTCGTCAACACGCCCTGCGGCGTCGAAGCCATGACGGACCGCGTCTGGAAGTATGCGGACGAATTCAACCTGCCGCGCGTCGTCGTGCTCAATCAGATGGATCATTCCCGAGCCGCAGCCGCCGTCGAGCCCACGTTAGAGGCGCTCCGTGCACGCTTCGGGCGCACTTTGATACCGGTACAGTTACCTATTGCCAATGGCAAGGGCTTCGAAGGCATCGTAGACCTGGTCACCATGGAAGCCTTCTACTACACGCCTAACGGCGATGGGCAAGGCAGAATCGGAGAAGTTCCCGCTCACATGCAAGCCGCCGTCAAGACCGCGCACGAAACACTGGTTGAGTTGGTGGCCGAAGGCAAAGACGAGCTGATGGAAGAGTTCTTCGCCGAGGGTACAATCGCCGAGCAGCACCTGATCACCGCCCTTCACGAAGCCATCCGCGAGGATCGTGTCTTCCCTGTTCTCTTTGCCAGCGGCCTCGCCAACATCGCCACCGATCATCTGCTCGACTTTCTCAAGGTTTACGCGCCCGCGCCCATCGAACGAGCGCCGGTCGCCGCGCGCGCCATCCTGCAGGCAGTTTCCGCCAATGGACACGCGGCCAATGGTGCCGCTACGAATGTCCCGGTTCTGACCGGCGATGGCTCGCAAGAAATCGTCATGCGCAAAGTCGACGACAAGGAGCCTGTCTCGCTCTACGTCTACAAGACCATGACCGACCCCTTCGCGGGGCGCATTACCTTCTTCAAGGTCTTTTCAGGAATGGTAAAGAACGACGCCACGGTTACAAACTACGCACGGCGCAGCATCGAAAAACTCGCCCATCTCTCCATCATGCAGGGCAACACTGCCGTGCCCGTCACCGAATTGCGGGCGGGCGATCTCGGCGCCATCGCCAAGCTCAAGGACACCCTCACTGGCGACACGCTAGGCGATAAGGGCCACGAAATCTTCTTCGACCCCGTCGCTCTACCCGAAGCTGCGATGACCTACGCCATCGAGCCGAAGACACGCGCCGACGAAGACAAACTCGCGCCCGCGGTTCACAAACTGATGGAGGAAGATCTTCTCCTGCGCTTCTTCCGCGATCCGCAAACGAATGAGTTCCTGATCGCCGGCGCGGGCCAGCCGCACATCGAGGCCATCGTCTCCAAGCTGCGCCGCCGTTATCACACCGAGGTTACGCTCAAAGCACCGAAGGTTCCGTATCGCGAGACCATCCGAGGACGCGCCGACGCCCATGGCCGCCACAAAAAACAAACCGGAGGCCATGGTCAATTCGGCGATTGCAAGATTCGCATTGAACCGCTCGAGCGCGGCGCCGGGTTTGAGTTCATCAACGATATCTTCGGCGGAGCCATCCCGCGCAACTTCATCCCAGCAGTGGAAAAGGGAATTCAAGAGTCGGCAGCGCGCGGATACCTTGCTGGCTATCCGGTCGTCGACTTCCGTGTCACGCTCTACGACGGCAGCTATCACGATGTCGATTCCAATGAGTTGTCGTTCAAAATGGCCGGACGTCTTGCCTTCAGAAAATGCATGGAGCAGGCCAAACCAGCGCTTCTCGAGCCTGTCATGCGCGTCGAGATCGAAGCGCCCGAGGAGTTCGCCGGCGCACTCATGGGGGATCTTAACCAGCGCCGGGGACGCGTGCAGGGCATGGAGAGTCGCGGGGCAACCACGGTAATCCGCGCGGAGGTTCCGATGGCGGAAATGCTCAGCTATGGTCTAAGCCTGACCGCCATAACCCAGGGCCGCGGGAGCTTTCACATGGAGATGGATCACTACGATATCGTGCCCCAGCCTATAGCCGAAAAGATTCTGGCGAATGCCAAACGTCCGCAACACGAAGACGAGGAAGAGTGACGCGCAGACCCACGGCGCTAGCCGTTCCCGCGCAGCCGGCTCTGATCAATCAGACCTATTTCCTTGCTTGGGAGACGTAAACCGGGACCAGTATTCCCACTGACCCCGCAGGAACTGCCAGACATAACCGCCAACGGCCGCATGTTCGTTGGCAAAAACATACTGAATACGGTCCCATGCCGTTCTTTGGAAATCGACGAACGAACCTGCAGATCGCCCCCGTACCGGTTCAGAATCGACCGGGTGACCCATAGCCCCAAGCCCGTGCCACGTTGACCCTTAGTTGTAAAGAACGGCTCGCCTAAGCGCTTGCGCGCTTCAGGCTTGATGCCCGACCCGTTGTCGGCTACACAAAATCGCAACCCTCGCACTCCCAGGTCAGACCACTTGCGCGCGTCACGGATTCTCAGCACCACCGTGCCATTCGTCTCCGTAGCTTCAATGGCATTGACGATCAGGTTCGACAATACCTGCCGCATCTCGCCAGGAAAAACGGTCACGGTTTGCAACGATTCATACTGCCGAACCATGTGTAAATTCTTATCCGCGATCTTCCGCCCGTAAAGCACCAGCACTTCCTCGATCAGCTCGGCCAACTGCAGGCGTACCGGCGCGCTCGTCTCGCGAGAAAAGGTCAGAGTCTGCTTACTGATCTGGACCACACGGTTCAACTCTCGCTGCGCCATCCTCAAATATTCCGCGGACTTATCCGGCGAGTGGCGGTCGATCTCCATCAGGTACAGCAGATTCATAATCGACTCTAGGGGATTGTTGATTTCGTGCGCAATCGCCGCCGCCAACCGCCCCAGTGTGAGCAGTTTCTGGTTTTCACGCAGCACTTCCGCGGCTCGGTCCAACTCCACCTGCGCACGGGCATGCTTCTCGCTGTCGCGATGCTCGCGCAATATGCGCTCGATAATTGTGCGCAGCCGTTCCAATTCCGTGAGCCGCACGTAATCGGAAACGCCACCCCGAAGCGCTCGTATGGTTTCCGATTCATCGTCATCCTTTCCGATTATTACCAAGGGAACGCGTCTTGCCGCATTGCACATATGTTCCAGAATCTCTGCTATTGCCAACCCCGGCAGTCCTGTGGTCGCCGCCAATATCAGATCGACTGGGAGGGAAGGCAGTCTGGACAGAAACTCCTCTCGGGTCCCCACCGTTTCGAGGATCACTGTCAATCCTGTCCAACGAATTCCCTCGCGCACAGCATGCGCCGAGGCTAGATCTTTCTCCAGAAGCAACACCTTGGCTACGGATGTCGCCATACCTGCCGGAATGGGGAATTGGGTCATTGTTTGGCGTTTGTTTCGGTTTTGCATCTTGCGAAGAGGGTTTCCCTTCATCGCATACGATGACCAGCTTTCACTGCCTGTTGCTTGTCATTGGCAATCGGTTTGCTCGGAGCTGTCGTCGCGTCAAAATGTCCGGCTGGTGTTGTCTTGTATCTGGCTTAAATAAAATGGTTTAAGCGTGCTCCAGGGCCAGCTGTTCAGGTCCGGCTTTGAGTTTGTGTCGAGTGATCTCAACACCCAGTGATTAGAGGAAATCTTTGGCAACCGTTGCACTTCGTGAAACTCTAATGAGAGAAACGAATGGGAATCTCCTCTAAGCGAATGAATGACGGGAAAATTACGCTGCTCGAACTTGTCTCTGCTGGACTTGTTGCGAGCGTGCTCTCCACCACTGCGCTGGCCCAGGCTAATCCGAACAACTCAGCTCAGAATCCCTATGCAGGCAGCGTTCAGGCGGTGGCCGCTACGCCCGGCGTCAAAGCGCTCTCGCTGGATGATGCCATTCGCCTCGGCATCGAAAATAATCTTGCTCTGACGCTCGCACACCTGAACGAAAAGTCGGCTGAAGCCCAGAGGCTGCAGCTCGCCAACGCGCTACTGCCCAATATCTCCCTGCATGGTGAGACTGGCCTGCACCAGCTGAATCTCCGTGCAGCCGGTTTCAGCACCAAGGTCTTGGAACAGTTCGCTCCGGCCCTCGGGTTTCCTCCCAGTGCCGTCGTCAGCTTTCCCTACATCGTCAAGGTGGATTCGACCATCGGTCAGGTCAACCTCTCCCAAGCCCTCTTCACCTGGTCTGGATGGGACGTTTGGAAAGCGGCCAAGGCGAATGAGAGAGCTGCCTACTACAATACCCAGTCTTCGCGCGGGCTGGTTGTGCTGAATGTGGGGACGGCTTATCTGCAAGCACTGGCCGCCTCATCAGAGGTCGATTACGCGGAGGCCTTGCTCAAGACCGATGCAACGCTGCTCTACCAGGCACAGGAAGCGCACAAGGCCGGAACAGCTGCGAATCTCGATGAATTGCGCGCCCGTGTGCAATACCAGACCCAGCAGCTATCACTGATTCGGGCACAAAACAATTTCACGAAGGCCAAGATTGCGCTCAACCGGCAAATTGGCCTCCCTCCCGGGCAGGAAATTCAGCTCACCGACGCCACGCCTTACGCCGACCTTGCTGTCCTGACCATCGAAGACGCCAAGCGCGAGGCCTTTGCCAGTCGCCAGGATTACCAGCAGCTCAGACAACAGATACTCGCGGCCAGGCTTGAGCGCCAGGCCGTAAGACATGAGCGCTTCCCCAGTCTGTCCTTCAATGGCAACTACGCAGTCACCGGCGTCTCCGGCGAGATCTATCACGGGACCTTCGGCGCCACCGGAACCCTGTCGGTGCCAATTTTTCAAGAAGCGAAGTTTCGGGGCGACCGCGATGTAGTCGTCGCTCAGGTCAACGAGCTTCACTCACAATTCAACGACCTCTCCCACAAGATCGAACAACAGCTGCGCGACAGCCTGCTCGATCTTCAGTCAGCCTCCGAACTCGTCCGGGTCTCGCGCAGCAACGTCGAGCTGGCCACTAAGACCCTGGAGCAGACCACCGATCGGTTTCAGGCCGGAGTCGACGACAACCTGCCCGTAGTCCAAGCACAATCCACGCTCGCCCAGGCCCAGGACCAGTATGTTCGCAGCGTCTTTCAGTTCAATCAGGCCAAGCTCGGACTCGCCCGCAACCTGGGTGTCGTCGATACTCAATACAAGAACTACATCCCCGGCGGAACAGCAACCCAGCAGCCTCAAGGCGGCAAATAAAACACGGTAAAGGAAAGATTCGTGACCGTTGCGACTGCGGACCAGGCTTTATATCAGATCGTGAGCGGCGCCGCCCCGATCACCATTGACGACGTGCTGCAGACGATGCAGAGTATCGACCAGCTGCTGCCGGGTACAGACGGCCTCAAGTGGTTCAACCGTCTTTACATGATGGTCACGCAGCAGGTCGATCAGAAGCCTCCTGCAGACGGATGGCGTGATCCGGCCTGGCTTACGCGCCTCGACGTTATCTTCGCAGGCTTCTACTTCAGGGCGATTGCCGGATACCTCGACGATTCGGCGTCCACGCCCAGTGCCTGGGATGCGCTGCTGGAGGCGCGGTATCGAACGGGAATTGATCGCATTCAGTTCGCGCTGGCGGGCATGAATGCGCACATCAACCATGACCTCGCTCTTGCCCTACTCGATACCGATGCGGAGCTTAACCTTGTCCCCAATCTCTACAGCCCGGAGCATGCTGATTATGAAGCGGTCAACGGCCTGCTGCAGACGGTGATGCCGGCTGCGCTCCGGGTACTGGCGACCGGCATTCTGGGAGCGCTAGCCGAGGACACGGGAAAAATCGGCCGCATTCTCGCCTTCTGGGATATTTGCCGCGCGAGGGATCTTGCATGGGGGTTCGCCGATCATCTGCGCGGTCTGGACGGCCTGACTCGGCAGATTGCACTCGACAGCCAGGGCCAGATCACCGGGGCTCTGGGCAGGGCAATTCTGCTGTTCAGCTGAAACCTTGCGTCTCACGTTGGCGGATTTATGTCCCTACCCCACCCTCTGGCTTTTGGCAAGCGCTTGATTCGGTGAGATTTGCAAGCCTTAACGTGACAAGTGCGTGAAACGATTGCCACTTCATCTGATGCTAAGGGCTTAATTCGGTAGATCGCCCCTGTTTTTGGGGCCGTGGCATCCGCGTTCGGCAGACGATTCATAATATTGCCACCGATCCAACCGTCCCAGATTCTAAAGAGGTTACGGTGCAACCTAACTGAAAAGCCCGGCTGCGCATTGGCAGCCGGGCTTTTTATCTCTAGTTTCTATGACAGCTGGTCGAGGATAATTACCAGCCCTATTTATTCCTTACTTTTGGAATGAGGCTTATGTAATCGCTCAATTGCGAGGCGGGTCGAGGCGGAAGTAGATTTAAACCATTACAAGCGTGATGGTTGCGGTGACGAGTCGTTTGCTACCCGGCAGCTGTCGTTGACAAACAGGGGCCAAGGCCTCAAAGTATCTTCACCTTTGGGGAGAGGAAACTGGGCCCCTCGTGTGCCTCTCCAGACGTCCGAAGTCAAGGAGAGAGCGATGACAGCTGAAAAGCAGGAACTCCCCCCCTTCTCGTATGTCGAGGTTACTGAACAGAAGCGGCTGAATGCGGCCCGTGAGCAGGGCATTCCCTGGAGGAAATGGGGGCCATACCTCAGTGAGCGGCAGTGGGGCACAGTCCGCGAGGACTACAGCAACGATGGCAATGCCTGGGGCCACTTCTCTCACGACCAGTCCCGATCTCGGGCTTACCGCTGGGGCGAAGATGGCCTAGCCGGGATCTCGGACGACAAGCAGCAGCTCTGCTTCGCGCTGGCGCTGTGGAACGGCCGCGACCCCATCCTGAAAGAGCGCTTGTTTGGCCTGACAAACAATGAGGGCAACCACGGCGAAGACGTCAAGGAATACTACTTCTATCTCGACAGTACTCCCACCCACTCGTACATGAAGTACCTGTACAAATACCCACAAGTTGAATTTCCCTATCTCGACCTGGTCGAAACCAACGGACGGCGTTCGCGGCAAGAGATGGAATACGAACTACTTGACACCGGTATTTTCGATCAGGACCGATATTTTGATGTCTTTGTGGAATATGCCAAGAACAATCCTGAAGACATGCTGATCCGCATCACGGTCCACAATCGAGGTCCGGAAGCTGCCCAGCTCCATCTCCTACCAGCCCTGTGGTTTCGGAACACGTGGTCCTGGGGCGGCAACAAACCGAAGCCTGTGTTGAGCCAGGTCGATCAGGACAAGATCCACGCTTCTCACCCGCAGCTCGGCGATTACACATTGCAGTGCGATGGCGCGGCGGAGTTGCTCTTCACCGAGAACGAATCCAATGCCGGCCGCCTTTGGGGACAGCCCAATCCCTCGCCATACGTCAAGGATGCCTTCCACCAATATGTAATTTCCGGCGCGCCGGATGCTGTCAACCCATCGAAAACGGGAACCAAAGCCGCAGCGCATTACCTACTGGAAGTTCCGGCCGGAGGAAGCAAGGCTGTGCGTTTGCGGCTGGGCGCCAGAACAGGGGCCGATGCATTTGACACCTTCGATCAGGTATTCGACAGCCGTCTCGCGGATGCCAATGAGTTTTATGACCGCATCACTCCACACTCGTTGAGCGAAGATGAACGTCGCGTGCACCGGCAGGCGCTCGCCGGAATGCTTTGGTCCAAGCAGTATTACTATTTCGATCTCGATCGGTGGCTGACCGAGCATAACGCTCATCCCCTGCTGGGAT
>CAYVSQ010000472.1:0-4938 GCA_964453815.1 uncultured Acidobacteriaceae bacterium
GCGCCAGCGTGTCAGCTATTGGCACCATGCGTACAAGCTGCTGAAAATCGAGCAGTTCCTCAGCCGACGTCACCGGTTCGATCTTCGCTACACGCGTGGTCGTCGTCATATCAACGACTTTGAGTTCATCCTCGGTGCTCAGATAATCCAGAATGGAGTTGAAGAGGAATCGGTCTAACTGAGCCTCTGGCAACGGATATGTGCCTTCGAGTTCGATAGGGTTCTGCGTTGCCAGTACGAAGAATGGTGCTGGAAGCTGATAAAGGTGTCCGCGCACCGTGCACGAATGCTCTTGCATGGCCTCAAGGAGGGCCGCCTGTGTCTTTGGAGGCGTGCGGTTGATCTCATCGGCGAGAAGAATGTTGCCGAAGATGGGGCCTTTTACAAATGTCCATTTGCGATGGCCGGTCGCCAGGTCCTCTTCAATAATGTCCGTGCCGGTGATGTCCGAAGGCATCAGGTCGGGCGTGAACTGAATACGTCGGAATTCGAGGCCCAGCGTGTCGGCGATTGTCCGCACCATAAGAGTCTTTGCCGTGCCGGGCAGGCCGGTCAGCAGGCAGTGACCACCCACAAAGAGCGCGATGAGTACCTGCTCCAACACCTCATCCTGGCCGACGATTACTTCGCGCACCTGCTTAAGGATGCCCTGATGCACTGCGTGAAAGCGTTCGACCCGCTGTTGGAGTTCCGCTGCATCTGAATTTAGCTCGGCCAAAATAGCCATCTGTCATCCTCGTCAGTTCATTTTCCTGATGCTTGATTCAACTCGAGCAACATCTTCTGCGCCGGGCGGTAGCCGGGCGCAGCTTCAAGTGCCGCAAGCACGCTTTCCTGGGCCTTGTCCTTCTGTCCTGCCGCGAGATATGCCTGAGCCAGATGAAACTGTGCACCGGCCTTGTCCATTGGATCTGACACCACGACCGCCGCGTATTCTCGAATCGCGCCGTCATATTGCTTCTGCGCGTACAACAAATCGCCAAGCCGGCGATGCAACTCCTCATCTTTGACCGGATAGATATAGTTCAGGCGTGCGAGCGTAGCAGCCGCTTTAGCCGGCTCCCCGGCGGATTCTTCGAGCGTTGCAAGCCTCTTCAAGACCGCGGGATCCTGACCGCCCTCTTTCTCATATGTAGTCAGTACCGCCGCCTCAGCCTTCGTGTCGCTTTTCTGCTTATATGCATCCGCCAACAATTCATAGACATTTGCGTCTTCGACATATTCGGGATACATCGCCAGAGTTGCGGGCCCTTGTGCTACGACGGTGCCATACTGCTTCTGTTCGGATGCGGCCACAAGCGCCTTCAACTTTTCTCGCCAGTCGTTGAAGCGCATAGCTTCCGCACCATACTTCTTGTCAATCCACGCTAGGTATTGCTTATCGAATTCTTCCGGCGTCAACCCAAGGTCCTGTTGGACCACCTGCGGCGTTGATTTCAGCTGAGCGTAGGAATGAATCATCGCCAGCAGCTTTTCATCGCTCCATCGTTGTTCCACAAAGTCGCAGATGCTGCCCGCCTGAAAGTACGAGACGATCACTTGCGATGGATACTCGGGATATACAAACCCTCGATCGAGCTTAACGATCGGCAGTAGCTTCTTATCACGAATGGCGACCAGCACGTCGGGAGTGAGGCGATCGGCCCACTCCGACGAGTGCGCGCCCTCTTCATGCACCGCCAGGCCTTCAGTGAACCAGCGCGGCACGCGATGGTTGGTAGCCGTAAGAACATAGACATGGCTCATTTCATGCCATAGGGCTGAGCCCCAGTTGAGATCTCCGGGCCTGAGTGCCGATGGACTGTCCATGGCCACGACTTCCCCGAAGGTAACTCCGAGTGCACCGAGCCCCGGCATTCCCGTTGTACGCACAGCAAAGTCTTCGTGGTCCGGATAAACTTCCACCTGTACCGGCCCCGGCAGTTTCATACGATACTTCTTGTCGTAGGTCGCCATAATCGTATGCAACTCGGACTGTATATACGGTTGCAACAGCCTAGCCTCGGTCTTCTTCAGCTTCAGGATGGTTGATTCGTCACGGATTGTTTCGAAATTCTTGTAACTGTCGAGCAAACGCAGGCTATTGACCGTCGCAGCATTGCGATAGCCGTTGTTATAGCTCAACTCCAGCTCCTTCATCGGCTCGTCTTCTTTGCCAAGCCGCATCAGGTCAATGCCGAGCTCCGAATGAGCACTCCAGAGCCGGGGATTAGCCTCGATGGCCTTCCGATAGTAGGCGGCGGCATCCTCGTAGCGATAATGCAGCTCGAGTTGGTCCGCCACCACTGCATAGGCCTCGCCATAACCCGGATTGACCGCAACAATCTTGGCGAACCATGGAGCCGGAGAACGATCGGCAAGCAACTCAGCAGCCGCGCGAATCGCCATCGCATCCAGCGCGTCATCCTCGAGGACGATCGCCTTGTCCGCTTCAGCGACAGCCACCTCGGGGTCATCATTCTGCAGAGCGAGACCGGCCATCAGTTCATGCGCTTCGGGGAGTTTTGGATCGAGTGCAATCGCCTTCGCTGCGTATTCCGTCGCTTTCCCGTCAAAGGTGTCTGCAGAAACAATCGTGAGTCCGAGATATGCCGGAGCACTGGATGGATCTTTTGCCAGTGCTTCACGGAAAAGGTCGGCTGCTTCGCGGTTGTTGAAACGCTCGTGTAGCAACATCCCCCAACGTACTTTGTATAGAGCACTGCTGCTTTCCGGCTGCGTTGCCAGGCGGAACTGCTCGTTCGCTTGCTGCCACTCTTCCAGCCCCCAGAACCCCTCGGCGCGAGCGTATGCATCGCTGCTGCGCGTTAAATGCTCAAAGCAGGCTTGTGCCTCCGAGCGATGCCCATGCTTGCGCAGTGACCAGCAGTCTGCGGGCGATGCCGCAAATACATATGCTGTCGATGCGCACATCTGCAGCAACAGAAGAGCTGGCGCGAGCTGTTTCATTTGTCGAGATCCTCCTGCACCTTCGCAAGTTCCAGCAGTGCTGCCGTCAGCTGTTTCTTGTAGTCGTCAGGATCCATTGCCGCTTTCTGATACTTCAGTGTGTCGATTTTCTGTTCTAACTCCTCCCTCTTTGCCAGCAAGGCGCGTTTTGCCGCATCATTTGCTGCCTGCTGACTGGTGCCGAGCCGCAGCAGCGTGAAGCTCGACATGAGCGCACCCTGACCATTGCCAGGTTCGCGCACCGGAGCGCCACTGCCTGTGTCGTCAAAAACCGCATGCTCTGTAGCCAAACGCTTCTGCGAGTCATAAAAAGCCGCCGTCTTTTTCGTCGCGTAGATGAAGGCTTCCATGCCACTGATGGACTGGCTCTTATCGATATCGGCTTCTGGGTCCTGCAATGCCTCAACCCAGTACCGCACGAAGACCGTGGCGTTCTTTTCTGTACCTGATTTTGTGGCTGCGATCACCGCGCGTCCCGGCCGCTCAAGAGCTGGCACGGCCCCCCCGCTCGCGGTGGTTGTGTCAACAATCAGCTGGCGTCTCGTCGGAATACGATTGCACATCGTCGCGATCTCGCCAGCGGTCACATCTGGACCTATTAGGTTGAACTTGTACTCAAAGCCATCGAAGGAACCATGGCCAATGAGAATGAGCACAAAGTCATCGTCTGCCTTGGCTTCGCGTGCCACCCCGTCAAGTGTCTTTCTTAGTTGAGATGCGGTGGCCTGCTTGCCGGTGAGTGTGTAGACGTGCGCAGTGCTGCCGCCAGTCTTGAATACTTTATCCAAATCCTGCGCCGCCGCCGTGAAGCGCTGTTCGTAATCCGGTTCCCCGCCCAGCCCGGCGACGGTAACGTAGTACACCGCGGCACGCGTTTGGAGAGCCAGTGCAAGAAACGCGGAGAGAACTGACATCCGTCTCAAGCGGCGCTTCATACCACACCCCATTTGCGCCGCAAGAGCCACTCGGCAATCGGTAGCCCAAGCAGCAATACAAAGACGACCGGCATGTTCCACAACTCATTTGTGGTCCGAACAGAGATGCCTGCTTCGGAATACGCAATGTCACGGGGCAAGTTCTTCAGATCGGAAGGTTCCCAGTAACGTCCGCCGGTCTGCGATGAGAGCTGTTCGAGCAGTGTCCGATTCTGCTCAAGGTGAAAATTCTCGGCGATGCCATCCTCTCGCTGGAAGGTGAGTACATCACTACCGAGTTCCTGCGGCTGAGCTCCTGCAGACGCAGCCGTGACCTCAGCCAGATATGCTCCTGGTGTTCCCGCGGTCCATTCCGCCTGATATAAGCCCGGCGTGTCTCGCGACGGCGTGAGATCGATCAGCGCATTTGCGCCCGCGGGCCCCACTATGTTTGCTGTAACGTGTGCATCCGACGTGGGCTGAAACTGGCGGTCACGCACCACCGCCGAAAGTTGCACATGTCCTGCATCTAGCAACACGCGCTGAGGTATGTACGCCGTTACGGGACCGGGAGAATCCGCCACTAGCCAGCGCAGTAGCTGCTGCCAAAACAGATCGTGGGACGGATCGCCCAATGCTTCACTCATCTGCCAGCGCCATGTGCCGCCGGTCGCCATAATCGCAGTGCGTCCGTGGCCATAGTTCTGGGTAATCAGCAGCGGCAGCCTGCGATGTCCGGCGTTCATCTGCGCCAATACACTGGCGCCCGGTTTGGGAGACCCCGCGTCCTCATAGTCGGCGAGATAGGTCAGTTTTTTCCAGCGGTCAGCGTTCTTTGCCGGATCATCCAGCAACCGCGTAATGGGGGAGTCCACGCCCGCCGCAGTGAGTTCCACTGTTGCCGAATTGCGATGGAAGTTGTTGCGGCCCGGAGGAAGAAAGGTCGGCAGCAGGTCGTTCATGCTTGACGCGCCCCAACCGCCGTCGCTCAGCGACGAACGTCCGCCCAGGAAGAGAACACCACCGCCGCGTCGATCGACATACTCGCGCAGTAACTCCTGCTGCAGAGGGTTGA
>CAYVSQ010000473.1:0-9053 GCA_964453815.1 uncultured Acidobacteriaceae bacterium
TACAGTGGAGAGATGAGCGGCGCGATGGCCGACCCTGGACAAGATCCACGCGGCGGCCCCGATCTTGATCCGCTCTGGCTATTGCTGGATTTGACTCCCGAGGGCCGCGGCACCGACTGGTACCCCAAGCTTGAATACGGAAACCACTGACAAAGCGAAGACTCCAACTCGCGTTTCCACAACCAGCAGGGTTGGAAAAGTGAGTTGGACTGCAGCGGTCGCCATCGCCGACGGCGAGGACTTGCGGTGCACTGCAAAGATCGGTGCAGATGGAAGGCTACTGTTGAGCCCATCGGTAGAAAGTACCTCGCAGAAACAGGAATGGACTCTCTTTCATCTGTTGATGCTTCGACCGGAGATCGGAAACGACGACCGTAGTGCAGCTGCGCATCCAGTTCTCGTAGCTCACGGTAGGCTGCTCGATCGTTACTTCTTCGTCTCGGCGGGAGGCGTTATTGGCCAACCGCCGTGTGGGTTGCTCCGTCATTTGCTGCCTGGATTATGTGAATAGAATGTAAACACGCCCAGCGAGTGGGACGCGTTTGGGTTCGTGTTAGTTGTTTGTTCGTCGAGGATGGGGAACAGCTGCCGGCTATTTCCCTGTTACGTTGAGTTCAGTCTCTCCCGCAGTGTCTGGAATAGAGAGGTGGAGTGCGTGTGCCGGGGCATCGTAGGTTGTCTTCAAAGACGTTGCGGCGTTGGAGAGCTTCGCGTCGGCCTGTGCTGACGGCCAATCATAAATAACAACCTCAATGGTCTTCCACCATGGGACGTAGCTTCCCTCGCGCGCGCCGAAGTGGACGTGCATCGTATTGCTCTCGGACCGGCAGGTGAAGGACTCACGGAGAAATTGTCCGTGCTGATATCCGAAGGTGTGGCCGTCGTCGAGGTATAGCGAGCCGTTGCATTTCTGTCCCGGATAGACGCGGAGTTCAAGGGAACCATTGGGGATTTCCGTGGTGTTCTGGATGAGCGGCTGGAGGGGCAGGATGCTTCCGCCGCGGACGTAGACAGGAAGGGTGTCGAGAACAGGGTGGGTTTTGGGGGGCTCCGGGAACGTGGCTCCGGGCCCTGCATTCGCGATCTCGGTGATGGTAGGTGGAGTCGGAGGAGGTGGAATCTTGAGGCCGGTCCAGAAGTCGTACCACTGACCCTTCGGAAAGGAGATGGTGTAGTCATCGAGGGCGTCGGCGAATGGCTGAGGTGCAATAAGCAGGTCGGGGCCGAAGAGGAATTCGGTGTCGAGGCCGTCGAAGCCGGCCGCAGGTGCGCCGTTCGGCGCGGGCGCGAATATCTCGGGAAATTCGAGGAAGATTGGCCGCATAAGGGGAACGCCGGTGCGCGAGGCTTCATCGGCGATGGTGTAGATATAGGGCAACAGGCGGTAGCGGGTTTCAATGTAGCGGCGGCGCGTATTCTCGTGCTCCACGCCGTGAGCCCAGACTTCCTGTGGCAGCGAACCAAGCGTGGAGTGGTCGCGGTACATGGGGTTGAAGGCTCCAATCTCGATCCAGCGAGTGAGCAGGTCGGGCGCGGGCGAGAGGTTGAAACCGCCGATGTCGTCGCCGACGAAAGAGATGCCGCTAAGGCCCAGGTTAAGGAGCATCTGGGTGGCAAGGCGAAGGTGATTCCATGTGGAGGAATTGTCGCCGGTCCAGGTGAATCCGTAGCGCTGGCCGCCGGCGTAGGTGGCACGCGTGAGAACGAATGGACGCTCCTCAGGGCGCAGCTTGAGCAAGCCCTCATAGGTAGCGCGGGCGTTTTGCAGGCCGACGATGTTGTGGATCTCGGCATGGGTGGCGGTGCGAGTGGTGAAGCCCGGCTCTTCGATGCGATGGACGGTGTTGAGAGGCATGGTTTTTGCTGGTCCATCAAAGACGGAGGGCTCGTTCATGTCGTTCCAGAAACCGGAGACGCCGTCTGCGACGAATTGCTTGTAGAGGTTGCCCCACCATTCGCGCGTCTGCGCGCGGGTGAAGTCAGGAAAGACCGCGGGGCCGGGCCAAACGACGCCGACAAACTCGTTGCCATCAGGATTCTTCACGAAATGGTCGCCGGCATGGCCGGTGTCGTAAGGCACGTAGCCCTGGTTGGGGGCATAGGCGATGTGCAGGTCGGTGATCAGGACGAGGTGGAAGTCCTGTTGGCGGAGATCCGCGACAAAGCCGGGAAAATTCGGGAACTTAACGGGATCGACCGTGAAAGGACGGTTCTTGTATTGGTAGTCGATGTCCATATAGAGGACGTCTGAGGGAATTTTGTCCGCGCGGAGACGATCGGCAATTGCGCGTACCTGGGATTCGGGGCTGTAGCTGTAGCGGGACTGCTGGAATCCAAAGGCCCACAGCGGAGGAAGCGGCGGCGTGCCGGTGAGCCACGCATAGGCTTCGACGACCTGTTTCGGGGTGGGACCGTAAATAAGGTAATAGTCGAGCGGGCCGCCTTCGGAGCCGAAGGCGTAGGCATCGCGCGCCTGCTTGCCAAAGTCGAACCAGGTACGCCATGTGTTGTCGAGGAAGAGGCCGTAGCAGCGACCGCCGCTGATGGAGAGGAAGAACGGGATGCTCTTATAGAGAGGGTCAGTGGATTCCTGCGGGCCGACGTCGGTATTCCATAGGGTGTAGGCCTGGTCCCTGCGGTCGAACGATCCGGCCTTGTCGCCGAGGCCGAAGAAGTGCGCGTCGGCGGGCATATCTTTATAGACGGAGAAGCCGCCGTGCTTGAATTCAGTCGGACGCCCGAGGGCGTCGGCGGAGATGGTGTTTCCGGCAAGATCACGAACGACGAGGCGCAGCGGGTTGCGCTCGACACGCACGTCGAGAGACGCGGTGCGAAAGCCGACGGATGCGGCATCCTGGGTGGGCTGCACTGCAACAGAGCTGGTGCGTGGACCGGCGAGAACTGCCCATGAGGCGTCTTCTGGGAGGGCGGTGCCGGGGGCCACGCGTACGCGGACGATGTCGTCGCGGAGCGCCGTGATGCGCAGTTGCGCCTGGCCTGCCTGTATCTGAATGCCGTCGCGCAGGGGCTGAGAGCTGGATACGGCGTCGAGCGCGACTGGAGGCTGATTCCCTGCTGGTGGGGTCTGAGCAGCTGCTTGAATGGATAGGGCAGCTGCAAGCAGGGCGAAGAACAATACGGGCAAACCATGGCAACGGGGGCGGGTTATCTGCATTTCACCGGAGACCTTTCTGACGACGCAACATCATAGCAGCGCAGAGGCAGGCAATGGAGTTGCGGTCAGGTTGGTCTCCGGTTCGATCGGCTGGTCACTGTGCTACAGGGTCCGGAGACTATTGTTCGGGGGCTGCGCGGCGGCGGCGTCCGCTTATCAGATAGACGGCGGCGCGTAGCTCAAGCAACGGGTCGTCGGACGGATCGATTCCATCGACACGAGGTATTGGATCAAAAATGATGTTTTTCTGCTCGTGCGCATCGTCGGCGACAGGTTCCGTCAGGGTAATCGTGCCCAGATCGAGCACAGTTCTGCCTTCCGGCCAGTGGATGGTTGCGTCGTCGACGACGTCTCCGTCGTTTGCGAGCTGAACCAGTACGCGAAACTTGATTGGGCCTTTGGCAATTTTTTCCTCGAGGTCATCAAAGAGGGTGTTTGCGCTCTTAGCTGCGGCGGTGGCGTCGTCCAGAAATTCGTTGCCGGCTTCGGGCACGATCCGGTAGCGGCCATAGCGGGCGGCGGCATCCTGGTTGCTGAATCGATGCGCGGTTATGCCGAAGTAGCTCTCCCGCGCAAAACTAGAGGGGGCTGGCTTGGGGGCCTGGACGAATGCGAGCGCGGCGGGATGGGAGCCGACGAAGACTTCCACGGGCCATGGATGAGGCTTAGATGTATCGCTCGAAGCGGCGATAGCGCGCAGGAGCTCAAGGAATTCCTCGCCTGTCCTAACGGGAAAGCCGTCGGTCGAGTGAGCGATGATGTCGGTGTGAACACGTTCGGCGAGGTGGAAGCGGATGGCGATGCCGTGGGGGCTTGCATTGGGGTCGTTGTCGGGAATTACTGGAATGCCGGTGGAGTTAGAAAAGCGCACGGTGACGGGTGTAGATGGGCGGTTGAAGTGCGGAGCACGGCTGAGAGAAGCGGCGGCGGGCGAAGGCGTGAAGGTGCCCGCCAGCAGTTTGCCTTTGGCATGGGCGGGACGAAAACCAGGGTGCTGTCCAAAGATGTTTTCAAAAGCCTGAAGCAGATCGTTGCTGAGCGCGAGAATTTTCTCGTCGGTGGGAAGCGGCATAGCGGGGTCTCCTCATTTGGAATGATTTTGCCGGAAGCGATTAGCTTCGCTCCACTGTACTCCGCCCAATGGATTCACGAAGAGTGCGATGCGATTGTGAAAGTTGCAAACAAACTGTATGTTGAATTGCGTTTGCTTAGCCGGAGGTGCAGATATAGATGGATAAGAGAGAGTTCTTAAAGGCTTCGGGGGGTTTCATGGCCGGGACAGTTCTGAACCGCTTCGCATCCGGGGAACCCCAGGCTGAGCCCCGGACGAACTGGGCCGGTAACTATACATTTCATGCCGATCATCTGCTGCGCCCGAAGACTGTGGAAGGGGTACAGGCAGCGGTGAAGAGTTGCAGCACCCTGAAGGCGCTGGGCGCACGGCATTCGTTTAACGGGATCGCCGACAATCGGGAAAACCAGATCTCACCCTACCTGGATCAGATTGTGCTCGACAAAAACGCCCGCACCGTGACGGTCGGCGCAGGCGTGACCTATGGAGAGCTTGCTCCGTATATCGACGGCAACGGGTATGCGCTACACAATCTTGCTTCACTGCCCCATATCTCCGTCGCAGGGGCCTGCGCGACGGGTACGCACGGCTCGGGCAATAAGAACGGCAGCCTGTCGACGGCCGTATCGGCGATGGAGATTGTCACGGCTGACGGCGAGGTGAAGACTCTGTCACGGCAACGGGCTGGTGAGCGGTTTCATGGCGCTGTCGTCAGTCTTGGCGGGATGGGCGTGGTCACAAAGATGACGCTGGACATACAGCCGACGTTTCAGGTGAGCCAGGTGGTATACGAGAATCTGTCGATGGATGTGCTGGAGCACCACCTGGATGAGATATTCGGGAGCGCTTACAGCGTGAGTCTGTTCACGGACTGGCAGAATCATCGGATTGGTCAGGTGTGGGTCAAGCGTCGCGTAGAATCGGGATCATCGTCCAAATTTACGCCCGAATTGTTTGGGGCAAAGCTGGCGACTCAGAAGCTGCATCCTATTCCGGGACACTCGGCGGAGCCGTGCACGGAACAGTTGGGCGTTCCGGGGCCTTGGTACGAGCGGCTGCCGCACTTCAAGATGAACTTTACGCCGAGCAGCGGCGCGGAGTTGCAGACGGAATATTTTGTGCCGCGAGACAAGGGGTACGAGGCGATTCTCGCGGTTGAGCAGCTGCGAGATCAGATCACGCCTCATCTTTTTGTGACAGAGTTACGCACGATCGATGCTGACGATCTGTGGATGAGCATGGCTTACAAGTGCCCGTCGATGGCGCTGCACTTCACATGGAAACCGGAATGGCCGGAGGTGAAGAAGATACTCCCGCAGATCGAAGAGAAGCTGGCGCCATTCCACGCTAAGCCGCATTGGGCGAAGCTGTTTACTCTACCACCTTCCCGGTTGAAACAGCTTTATGGAAAAATGCCCGACTATCAGGCACTCCTCAAGGAGTACGATCCGCAGGGAAAGTTCCGGAATGATTTTTTGAATACGAATATTTTTGGCGGATGAGGAGAACACCCGCCTCGTTGTATCCCACGTCCGAAAATCCGGACGTGGGGCACCGCTCCCAGTTCCCTGCCGCGCTTAGTGAGGGTGAACGCCTCCGCTGCTGGCAGGTGCTGGTGCCGAGACGTGGACGCCTCCGCCGGAGGGGGCAGGCGCCGAGTAGTGAACTCCTCCACCGCTCGGGGGTACATATGAACTACGTGGGGCGCTGCTCGCACCGTTTCCCGAACCAGGGGAGGGGCGATACCCAGAGCTGGGCGGAGGCACATATCCAACAGAACCTCGGCTGCCAGGTTGATAGACGGTGCGTCCCGGAACAGCGGAACGGACATTGTTGTTGATGTCGAAAACCTCCGGATGGGTGCGGACGGCTGCGCTTGTAAAGCCTTCGCCGATAGGGCCGCCAGTGCGCGGATGAATCGTGGATTCGATCGGAGCGATACTTTTGCCGTCGTAGTCAAAGACTCGCGGAGCAGGTCTGGGAGCTCCGAGAGCGCGGAACTGCTGGGCGGATTGCTCACCGCGGTTAACGGCGATGAGACGATTTGTGTACTGAATCGGGCCGCGAGGCGGACGGGAATGGATCGGAGGATATCTCGGCCTGACAGGAGGCCCGTAGTTGGGCGGGGCGTGCCAGATGGGGACGTAGGGGTACCAACCCACGCCGTAAGCTCCGAAGCCGCAGTTGCCCGGGAACCACATCCAGCCGAAGGTGTTGAACCAGCTCCATGCGCCGCAGTGATAGGGCCACCAGCCCCATGGATAGCCGGAGATCCAGGTGTATCCCACGCCCGAATAGTAGCCCCATGAACCGCTGCCGAAGGGGTCCCAGCCGGAGCCGACACCGGATGGTGACCAGGCCGTGCCGTAGCCGGGAATGTTGTACCAGTCTCCGTAATAGTCGAGGTCGTTCCAGGCGGGATCATCCGGATTGCCGGTGCTGGCGCGCGCGGTGGTTACATTCTGCTCCAGAGCAGCGAGAGCCTGGTCGCGGTCGGAGTTCCATTGGTCCCAGGTATCGGCGGCGACGCTCTGTACCAGGTCGTACTGACCGAGGCTCTCGGTATCGAAGTGGATGGAATGGTTGGTGCGAAGGTCAAGAGCGAGGTTCTGGCCATCCGAGACGTGAACCGTACCGTGGGTGACGGCCAGGTCCACGGGATTGCTGTCGAGGTTGATGCGAAAGATACTGCTGTCAACAGGCGTGACGGTGTTGGGTCCGAAGCGGACGGTGTATTGGCCGGCGCGGCCATTGAGCTCGTAATAGCTGAGGCCCGAGTTGACATCGATGGTGGTGACGGTGCTGCCGTCTCCGTTGCGACGCAGCTCTGAGAGCGTCACGGAGCTGTCGGGAGTGACGCGGGCGACGGAGCCGTCTTCAAACTGAATCTCGACGCGGCCGCCATCGCCGGTGACCAGACGCATGCCTTCGACGACCGGCATGTTGGGCTGGGCCTGGTCAAAGGACGAATCAGTACCGTTGAAGATCTGAACTCCGCCCTCGACGTTACTCAGGCGGACAGCGCGGACGCTGTTCGAGTCGGGAGATGGTGGCTGAGCCGGCTGTGCGGGAGACTGCGCATCCGCAGGGGGCGGCGGGGCGATCGACTCCTGCGCAAATGCGCTGACAGCGAGAACTGGAGCGAAAACCAAGGCGACTGCAGTGAGTGTAAAGCCGATCCACCTGCGTAATGGGTTGCCCCATGAGTGATAAATGGTTGGGTGCCACATGGGACACCTCCTTCGGTGAACCCGGTACTACGTCTCTTCTATACCGTATCAACGTGAGGCGAGGACAGAAAGTTTCGTTTCACGTTGACGGGCTGAATATTAGACGTGGCGGAGTCAAGAGCGATTCAGCTTAGCTATGCTGAACGTCGCTGCCTGACATCAACGCGCGCCGTCAATGCTTAGATCCGCCGCTGTTCAATAATGCCTGCGCGCGTTTGCGGGCCCGGTTCATTACGGTCTCATCGTCGGCGATGGACTGGAGCTCGGAGGAGATGTTCTCAAGCTCCAAAGCGCGATGGTCCTTCACCGCCTCCTGAAGGCCTTCGAGTTCGGCGTCAAGGCCGAGACGGTCATGCGTTTGCTCGACGGCCAGTCGGCGGCCTACTTCGATGGTATAGGCGACGGCCATCAAATCGTTGGCCAGCTGGTTGAGCTGCTGGTCGCGCGACCAGTTATACGTGCATTCCCCGTGGCCGTCGGGTCCGGCATAGTTGACAGTTTTTTTTCCTGTGAAGGCGACGTGGCTCTCAGGAGCGTCACAGGCAATGGCGAAGAAATGGTGGGAGTGGGCGATCTCGAAGAGGGCCGAAAGCAGCGGGTCGCGGATCACGATGTCGCGGCCTTTGGATGCAGCGGTGACGGGTGCGAGCGGAAGGCCTTCTGCATCCTTAGGCGCTGGAGCTGGAACAGGATTCGCCTGGTAGTGTCCCGAACCGTCTTCGCGAATGAGCAGAATGTAGCTCGCGGGATTGAGCTGCGGATGCTCGAAGGAGAAACGAATCTGCGAGGTTATCGCTGCGCTAGTTGGAGCGGTGTTCGGGGACGGCGAGGCCGTCTGGGCGAGGGCGAGGGCGAGAGCGGCGGCGGCGAGCATCATCTATAGGTTAGCCGTTTGGAGCGCGAGCGTCTGGGCATGGTGGATATGGCAAATAGCGATGGCCAGGGCATCCGCGGCGTCAGCCGGATCGGGCACCGAGGTGAGGTTGAGCAGGCGGGCAACCATAAACTGGACCTGCTCTTTTTGCGCGAGGCCATAGCCGGTGACTGTGGATTTGATGGTAAGGGGCGCGTACTCGGCGGTAGGCAGATGGGCAGTGGCCGCGGCAAGCAGGGCGACTCCGCGGACCTGGCCGAGCTTGAGAGCGGACTTGGCGTTGACGGAGTAAAAGACCTCCTCGATGGCAACGATGTCGGGCTGGTGGACCTCTAGAAGTGTAAGCAGTGTGGTATACACGAGCGCCAGCCTTTGCGGGAGTGGGTCTTTTCTAGACAACCGAATGCCACCTGCACCAAGCGAGATCAATTGCGAACTCCGCGCGCTGTCACACTCGACGATGCCGTAGCCGGTACACTCGGTGCCGCAGTCGATCCCGAAAACGCGCATGGCGTGAGTCTATCAAGAGAGCGTTTCAGGGTGCAGCGTTCAATCGGAATACTGAACTACTTCGAGATTCCTTCGAGAGGTGAACTGGCGGTGGCGTATAGTTTGCGGGGCATCCGTCCGGCGAGGTAGGCCTGACGGCCGGCGAGCACAGCGTGCTGCATGGCCTCGGCCATGAGGATGGGGTTGGCGGCG
>CAYVSQ010000474.1:0-10799 GCA_964453815.1 uncultured Acidobacteriaceae bacterium
TGTTGAACGCAGCACTGAATCCACCTGCTCTGCATGCGCCGATTATTCCGCGCATGGACTTCGCAGCGCAGCCAATCACACCTCGCTTCGCCAGTGAAGAAGTGGAGGAGCCTGTCTTTGCCTCTGGCGCGGCGTCCGCCACACGGCGGGAATATGTCGAAGTGCCGGTCTTCTCCGAGCCCGTCGCTTCGGAATCAGCCTATGAGGATTCAGAGGATCGCGAAGCTGTCTACTATCACGTGTCCAACATCATCGCCAGCGCCGCCGCTGAGAGTTTTGAGGAACCGGTTGCCGTCGCTATAGCCGAGCCCGTCGATCAAGCCGAAGTATTCGAGCACGGCCACAATCAGCACAATGAAGAAAATCTCGATATCCCGGCATTTTTACGGCGAGGAGCGCTATAGAATTTCCTTTCCAGACTCGTTCGTTTTTTTCAATGGCCTGAAACGCAAAGTACGATAACGTAACGATCAAGAACAAAGAGTTTTTTGAACATTTGTCTAGATATTGTAAGTTTTGAAAGGGCGCGCTGCTTTTGCCGTAAAGCACGAAACTTCTTGCAAAAAACGCGGTTAGTAATTTAATCGAACGAATTTCTGTTTTCGGGTGCAATCCCAAATCGGGAATTCCCATACGCGGACCGGAACGATTTACCGGCTTACCAGGCTGGTTCTGTGCGTAAGATCGAGCAGAGTTGTCTGGTCTCAGGTTTGAGACTTGGGTTATTGTTGAGGATATTGATGAGACGCCTTATTCCTTCTCGCCGTATTCATACTCTATGTTCGGCAGTCCTGATCGCGCTGCCCTTCTCGCTCGCCGCGGGCGCGACCCCTAGCGCAACTCCGACCGCCACGACAACTCACCACGCGTCGCATCGTAGCCGTGCGCATGTGCAGGAATCCGTCAGCGCACAAAAGCACATCAGCAGTATGCAGCACAGTCACCGCGTGGCAGCCACCACAGCGACGGTGCACCATCCCAGCTCGGCTCATGTGCGCCGCGCATCGCTCACCGTCCGCCGCGGTGGAGGCTCTGAGCGCTTCTACGTCAGCTCCTTTGCGGATACCGACCTCACGCGGGGCGATATCACGGCCGGTGAAGATCCTGTCGTACGTCAGGCGGCGATTGCTGCGCTCGGTAACATGTATGGCACGGTCGTCGCCATCGACCCGAGCAACGGCCGCATTCTGGCCATGATCAACCAGAAGCTTGCGCTATCGAGCGGCGCCGAACCGTGCTCTACCATCAAGGTCTCTGTCGCTCTGGCTGCCCTCTCGGAAGGCATTATCACCAAGGATACGCCGGTCAACCTCGGCGGGTCGTACCACCTCAATCTGACCGAGGCGCTTGCCCACTCCAACAATCTTTATTTCGAGACCCTCGGCCGCAACCTCGGTTTCGAACGAGTCCGCCACTATGCCAATCAGTTCGGCCTCGGAGAACTCGCCGGCTACAACATTCCCGGTGAACAATTAGGCGTCTATCCCGATCAACCGCTTCCCGCCGATCGCGGCGGCGTCGGTCGCATGTGCTCCTTTGGCGAAAGCGTTTCGATGACTCCTCTGCAACTCGGTGCGCTAGTCTCGTCCATTGCCAATGGTGGAACACTTTTCTATCTCCAACACCCGACCACTCCGGAAGAAGCGCTGAACCTGCAGCCCCACATCAAGCGGACCCTGGACATCGCAAATCTTATCCCTGAAATCCAGGACGGCATGCACGCAGCGGTCGAGTACGGAACCGCACGCTCCCTGAAAGCCAACTTCAATCAGTTCCCAGTCATGGGCAAGACCGGCACGTGCTCCAACAACGGCACCCGTTTCGGCTGGTTCGCCTCTTACGCCGATACCCAGTACGGACGAATCGTTACTGTCATCTTCCTCGAAGGCGGACGTCCCACCTTCGGCCCCAAGGCCGCCGAGTTGACCGGCTATTTCTACCGCAATCTCTGGGATCATAGCTACTTCGCGGCCAAACAACCGGCGGAACAAATCCCTGTGCTGCCCGCAGCGTCCCCGGTTATCGACAACACGCCCACTCCAACCACCGGAGTAAACCAGTAAGAATCGTCAATTCGTTTCTCCGTGGACTCTCGACCGAGCGGTCTCGAACGCTGAGTTCGTCAAAATATCGGTGAGTGCATTGGCGCTTAATCGTCAACTGAGACTGGAAAGCTAGCGTCTGTCATCGGTCGTGGGTTAGGAGTGGATCATCAGGTCAATTTCCTTTTCCTTATTCCGAGAGTGGAGAAGTTCGGAATGGAGTTCTCCCAACCAGAACGTCTCTATATCCGATTTACCAGTGATGATCGCTATATTGTCGGTACCCGGATTAAGACGAAGCGCGAGATCAATTACGGCCTTGACATCCTGGGTCTCAGCCATCCCGGTGATCCCGGGCCACGTCCGGCCCGCGATTTTGCGAGTCTCCAGGGAAAAGTAGACGATGGGCACGCCAGGAAACAATTCGTTGCGATGTCTCAGGACCAAATCGAGCGACGGATAACCCGACAACATTACGAGATCCAGCTTGCGGTCACTATAGGTAAGTCGAAGAGAATCTATTAGGTTTTGCTGGTAATCCTTGTCTTCAACTTGCGTCGCCTCCATGTGTTCGATATAGAAGTTGACTTGCCTGGAACGCGGGCTCGCAATGAGGCTTCAATAAGATCGACGTAAGCAGGATCTACAACAGGCGCAGGATAGTGAAAGAGAATGAGGACCTTCTTCGCATTTGGCTGTGCGGTCGCGATTGAATTCAGAGCGAACAAAAGAATGCAGATGATCCCAGGCCATATCCTCACGAAGAACCCCCCGCCCGTCCATCCAATTCGACAAATCATCCAGCACCTTGATTCGCGTGTTTTTCATAGGCCCTTTACGCACCAATCTGCATCTTCGGGAAAGGGATGTTTCGATGTTGACGACGGGCCCCCGCTCGCACAGCCCTCACAACCCTTACTCAAGGCGTTCTGCGCGCAAAAAACTGCATAGGTACTCACCCGAAGATTGTCTCGCCGGCATTTCGCATGCCACGAGATTCGGCGCTCTCGGATGCTCATACATTCTAAGCGCTTCACTTCAGACCTGAGCCATCGGGCAAGCGCCGCGTTATAGCCGTACATGCCAAACTTGCCAGCGCCGAGAGCGTGCACCGGAGAATTCCAGTCTGAATGCCAGGTTGTATTTGGTGAATCCGAATAGGCGCTCTCGATGGAAGTGGCGCCATTCGTAAGAGCGATCAACGCCTGCGACATGCGCCGCACACCTTCCACTGGGTCACCAACACTCTGGATCCAGCGTTCTTAAAACCTATAGCACCCTCATTTGAGTGTCGGAATTCCTCTTGACACCTCTTTGACAACGGCAATTTAGCACGGCGCCTCCACACAATGACAGGCCTGCCCATCCCGCTGATGAGTGGGTGGCATTCCCGCGACATCGTCCCGTGTTAATGGACGTTGTTCGGAGGCAAGGGCCTCCGCCGCGTTGCTAAAAGAAATTGACCACTCCCTTTATTTTCCGCTGCCCTGGATCGAGTACGATGGCTTGCGTGGCACCAATCCTTACGACTCCGATTCTTACTTCCGACGAGATGCGCGCCGTTGATCGGTCTTCGACTGAGCAATTTGGCATTGCGTCAATCGTTCTCATGCGTCACGCGGGTCAGGCTGTGGCGCGGTTTGTCGAACGCGAGTATCCCAACCATCGTAGAATCACGGTCTTGTGTGGAAAAGGAAACAACGGAGGCGACGGCTTTGTTGCGGCCCGCGCGCTCGCCGCCGGAGGCAGGGCGGTGAGTGTGCTGCTTCTGGGCGACCCAGACGAATTGAAGGGCGAAGCTAGGACCGCATTTGGAGAGATGCAGCTGGCACCCGTCTTGGCTCCCGACGAGCCGTCGCTCGACTCCCCCCAGGCGCGCGCCATTCTCCCGAACGCCGATCTGCTTCTCGACGCAGTTGTTGGAACTGGTTTTAAGCCGCCTCTCCGTGGAGTCGCCGCTGCTCTTCGCGATCGGGTAAACAAACTCTCTGTTCCCATCGTGGCCATCGATCTCCCATCCGGCTGGGACGCCGACTTCCGCGAATTTTCATCTGAAGAAGCCTTTCGCGCAAACGCCGTCGTAACCTTCACCGCACCCAAGCTCGCGCATGTATGCGGCAATCTGGCGGGAAACGTCTACGGCCCCATCGTCGTTGCCGATATCGGTTCGCCCGCGGAGGCCGTTCGCTCCGGCCTCAACCTCACGTGGGCAGGCTCCTCGCAGACCATTACTCAGAACCCTCGCATCGCCGACAGCAACAAAGGCATGTACGGCCACGTTCTGGTGATTGGAGGGGCGCGCGGCAAAGCTGGAGCCGCATCCATGGCCACTCTGGCCGCTTTGCGCTCCGGCGCAGGACTAGTCACCGCAGCCATCGCCGAATCCATCCTGCCCACCGTCGCGCGCATCACGCCCGAGGTGATGACCATTCCACTCAAAGAGGGTGAACAGGGCGAAATCACGGCTGCAAACGTCGATTTCGACCTGCTGCTCGAAAAGAAAACCGTCCTCGCCATCGGTCCCGGACTCGGCCAGGAGCCGGCAACCGAGGCCTTCCTTCTTGAGCTCCTCGCTAGAACCCAGCTCCCACTTGTCCTCGATGCCGACGCGCTCAATATGCTTGCCAGGCACCCTGAGAAAATTGAAGGGCGCGGCAGAACGATGGTGCTCACACCGCATCCCGGCGAAATGGCGCGCCTTGCCGGCATATCCACAAAAGAAGTCCAGGCCAACCGCGAACCACTTGCTCGCGAATTTGCCATTCGCCACCAAATAACGTTGGTTTTAAAAGGATGGCGTACTCTAATTGCGCATCCAGACGGAGCGATGGCGATCAACACGACGGGCAATCCGGGCATGGCCAAAGGCGGCAGTGGAGACATCCTCACCGGCATCGTAGCCGCCATGGTGGCCCAACATCCCCATCAAGTTGCAGACGCCGTAAACGCAGCTGTCTATCTTCACGGATTAGCCGCCGATTTCGCCGTGAGTGAGCAAGACGAGCACACACTGCTGGCCACGGACACCGTCGCGCATCTTTGGCGTGCTTTTCGTTTCCGTCCTCACGACTCAGGAGGATATCTTTGGTTGCAGGGGTTGCCAAAAAAGCTCATGGAGGCACGATGACCACCGAAACTGCAAATCGAAAGGTTTACGAGTTCGAAAGCAGCAGCGCCGCTGACACCATCCGTGCTGGCCATGAAATCGCCAGGCTGCTGAAGCCCCCGAAATTTTTGATCCTGCACGGCGATCTGGGTGCAGGCAAGACCACCCTGGTCAAGGGCATTGCCGAGGCCCTCGACGCTGCCGATCCCGACGAGGTCACAAGCCCTACATTCACTCTCATCCACGAGTATGAAGGCACACACGCGGGCAAGGTCGTCAAGCTCTACCATCTCGACCTCTACCGCATCGAATCCGAACGGCAGCTCGACACCCTCGGCCTCGACGAACTGATCACCCCCGACAGTATCGTGCTCGTCGAGTGGGGTGACAAATTTGCCTCCGTCGTCAAACGCAGCCAGGGCGAGATTGTCATGCTCTCGTCCGGCGGCGACACTCGCAAAATCACCCTCACGTTGAAGGAGTGATCCTCCCAAGGCATCCTGTGGGAACCTAAATAGCTCTGGATGAGAAAGCACTGTACAGCACGCTGCGCCGGCGATAATTCTTTCGAAGCGAGGTCCAGCGTGCGACACAGCCGAATCGCGCTGACATCGGTCTTCCTATTCCAAGTTCTAGCAGTCTTTGCTTGCCTCGGCCAACAGCCTGCAGCCAGTAACCTTCCAAAGAATGATCTGATTGTTCCCAATGTGAATGGGATCTTGGTTGTTAGAGGATCGTGGATGGATCTCAGGCTCTCCAAACTGTACAAGTACCGGGACAGCCGGGAATATACAGACCAGGCAACGGAGTGTCGGCGCCGCAGGTGATTTTTCTCGATCAATTCAGAATTTTCCGAGGAGGCGCGTCAAGCCAAGCTTGGAGGAATTTGCCTGGTGGGTGTGATTGTTGACACGAATGGAGTGCCGCAAAAAGTGCATGTGGTGAGACCGTTAGGAAAGGGCCTGGACGAAAAAGCAATCGAGGCTGTGAGGCAGTACCGTTTCAAGCCTGCGATGTATGAAGGCCATCCAGTTCCGGCGGAAGTAAATATCGAGGTGAACTTCAAGATTTTCTAGATAATTTTTGCAAAGAGCTTATCCTTACTTCTTCCGCCCTCAGCCAGCCAGAACCCCAGCCCAGTCAGCAGCACCCCGCCTACGGCAAACTTCAGTCCTTTCGGTGCGCCCGAAGGCGACAGAAACGCCTCCAGCATTCCTGCGACAAACAAAAGCGGAACAACCCCTGCCAGCAACTGGATCGCATCCTTTGCCGCCAGCGCCAGCGCGTCCTTGCGCGCAAGCATCCCCGGAAACAGCAACCCTGTCCCCAGCCTCAATCCCGCTCCTCCCGCGATAAAAATGCTCGGCAGCTCCAGCGCTCCATGCGCCGCGACAAAGCTGAAGAGATCGAGCGCCATGTGAGCCCTGGCGCAGGCTGTGCCGATCACGCCCATCACGACGCCGTTGTTGAACATCATGTAGATCGTCCCAACTCCGCCGACGATACCTCCGGCAAAGGCCATGAAGCTCACGCCGATATTATTCGTCAGAATCGCGGTTGAGGCCTGCGGTTTCATACTCAGAATCGAGTGTGTCCACATCTCGTGCCGGTCGATCGTCTCCAGCATCGCCGGGCCCAGAAACAGCCGCATGAACTCCGGCCGACTCAGCGTAAGAAGCGTGCCCAGCGTCGCTCCAGCAAGAAAGATCAGAAAGGAGGTGAGAACATATGGAAAGAGACGCCGGAAGACGCGCGGATACTCCTGTGTCATGAACCGAACCACCGAGCCGAAACCCGCCTTACGCCCCGAGTAGATGCGGTTATGCGCGCGGCTCAACAGCTGGTTCAGGTATTCTTCGAGGGTGCCCGAGGCCCGGTCCGAGCGAACAGCCGAAAGGTCGGACGCAACCTGCCGGTACAGCAGCCCAAACTCCCGCAACTCACTTCCAGAAAGGGTGCCGATCCCGGAGCTTTCCACCTGATGCGTCAAGGCGTCCAATCGGCCCCACGAGCTTTTCCGTTGCTCAATCCAGCGGTTAGAAATCATAAGCAGTCGAAAGTACAATCCGAAAATACATCATATAGATGAACGAATTTCGCGACCCACTCCGGCCAGATCCGCTCCCAGACCCGCTTACAGACCAGTTCACCATCGATACCCCGGAGCAGGTCTCAATCCGCTTTCCTATTGCCGGCATCGGAAGCCGCTTTCTTGCCATCCTTGCTGACACGCTGCTGCAAATCGCTGTTTATGTTGCGCTGTTTCTGGTTTTCGTCCTAGTTGTATCTTCCGCGCCAAAGACATATGCCGGGGGGCTCTCGCGAAGCGGTGAAAAATGGCTCATCGCCGGACTCATTCTCGTCCACTTTGTCATTTACTGGGGCTATTTCACGCTCTTTGAAGCGCGATGGAACGGCCAGACGCCCGGCAAGAAGCTTTTCAAGATCCGCGTTATCCAGGATTCTGGCCGCCAGATCACCTTCTTCGAATCGATGACGCGCAACCTCATTCGCATCGTTGACATGCTTCCTTCGATCTATCTTGTAGGTGTCATCAGCATGGTCTGCAATCGTTGGCACAAGCGCCTGGGTGACCTCGCCGCGGGAACATTGGTTGTGCATGAACGTGCGACAGAAGAACCGATCTGGGGAGGAACCGGCCCCCGCACCATCACCGCGGCAACCTTTCAGCCAGCGGAAAGAGAACCGGACTTCCTGTCGCAACACAATGTCGCCGTCGCGCTCCCCGCCGATGCCGTCGCGCGTCTCAATGCCGAAGACCTGAACGTGATCGACCGATTTTTCTCTCGTGCGCTCGATATGGATCTGACCACGCGCGGACAGATCGCCGCCCGCCTTACGGCACAGATGAGCGCAAAGATGAACGTCGAAGCGCCGAAGGATATCAACCCGGAAAGAGTGCTCGAAGCAATCGCCTACCAGATACGGACGCACGGGACAGGGCATTAACAACAGTCCCTCACCAGATCAGCGCAGAAGCTTACAAGAGCGCCCGAACCTCGCGCGCCATCTGTACTTCTTCCTGCGCGGGAACAATGCGCACCGCAACCCTGCTCACATCGCTCGATAGAACCGGCTCCGATGCGTTGTTTCGGTCCGCTTCGAGATCGACACCCAGCATACGCAGCTGCGCGCACACATTTGCTCGCACCTGCGTGCTGTGCTCGCCGATTCCCCCGGCAAATACCAGCATCTCCAGCCCGCCAAGCGTGACGGCAAAAGCCGCAACCGTCTTCGCAATGGCCGTGCAAAAGATATCGATTGCCAACGCCGCCATATGCTCGCCATTCGATGCGGACTTCTGCAACTCCCGCATGTCGTTGCTCCCGCCAATCGCTTTCAGACCCGATTCGTGATTCAGTAAGTCTTCGAGGTCGTCACCGCTCAGCACTTCGGTTCTCCGGATGTACAGGAGCACCCCCGGATCGAGATCACCCGTCCGCGTGCTCATCGGAATTCCGCCCGTAGGCGTCATCCCCATGCTTGTATCAACAGACTTGCCATCGCGCAGGGCCGCCAGGCTCGCTCCGTTTCCCAGGTGCGCAACCACGGTGCGCGGCCTCAACTCTGCGCCAAGCTGGTGCACGATTGAGGCATACGAAAGCCCATGAAATCCATACCGTTGCACTCCCTGTTCCAGATACTTCGCTGGCAGCGGATAGTGATAGGCTTTTTCCGGCAGCGTTTTATGGAAGGCCGTGTCGAAGCAGGCGAACTGCGGCAGGTCGGGATAGAGATCCTGCGTGTGCCGGATGAGCATGAGCGACGCGGGAATATGCACCGGCGCAAAGTGAACGGATGCCTCGAGTGTCACCAGCACATCGGGCGTAATGCGCGTGTGATCGCGCAGACGCCGTCCGCCATGCACGATGCGGTGCCCAACTGCTACCGGTTGTGCGATGCCCAGGGATGCCAATGAACCAGTAACGTGACTTAGCGCCTCTTTCTGCGACGCATAGTTTTTGTTTTCCTTAAGCAGCGCCTTGCCGTCGCCGTCCAAAATCTCCAGCCTGCCCGATTCCTTCCCGATGCCTTCAGCGCTGCCCGTCAAAAGAGCCCGCTCCTCGCTTCCATCCTCGACAAACAAGCCGAACTTCAGCGTCGACGAGCCGCTGTTGATCGCCAGTATCGGGCTGGACCCGGGATTCATCAATTGTCGGAGCCCGTGTCCAGGCTGGAGGAAACCTTGCCCCCGGCACCGCTCCAGCGCCAGTTCCTCACTTCGGGCAGGTCTTCGCCGTATTGCGAGACGTACAGCTTATGGCGCTGCCGGGATTCGGTGAACTTCTGCGTCGCCGCCTCTGTCAGATCGTGGAGCCGAGGCACTCGCCGGATAGCATCGAGCGCGAGGCGATAGCGATCCATGTCATTCAGCACGCACATATCGAAGGGAGTCGTCGTCGTTCCTTCTTCCTTGTAGGCGCGCACGTGGATATTATCGTGATTGTTCCGCCGGTAGGTGAGGCGATGGACGATCGGCGCGTATCCGTGAAACGCAAAGATCACCGGCTTATCGCAAGTGAACATCCGATCGAAGTCCTCGTCGGGAATCCCATGCGGGTGCTCTGAAACCGGCTGCAGGGCCATCAGGTCCACCACATTCACCACGCGAATCTTCAGATCGGGCACCTGCTCACGCAACAGCGACACAGCTGCCAGCGTTTCCAGCGTCGGGACATCTCCGCAGCAGGCCATCACCACGTCCGGATCGCCGTCTCCCTCGTTCGATGCCCACTCCCAGATGCCCAACCCCACGGTGCAGTGCTTGATTGCCGCATCCATGTTCAGCCAGACTGGCGCCGGCTGCTTACCCGCGATAATCAGATTCACATAATTACGACTCCGCAAACAATGGCTTCCGACCGACAGTAGTGTGTTCACATCGGGTGGCAGATAAATGCGAACTACATCAGCCTTCTTGTTCGCCACGTGATCGATGAATCCGGGGTCCTGGTGCGAAAAGCCGTTGTGATCCTGCCGCCACACGTGGGATGACAGCAGATAATTCAGCGAAGCGATCGGTTTCCGCCATGGAATATCTCGCGTCACCTTCAGCCACTTGGCATGCTGGTTGAACATCGAGTCGATAATGTGAATGAAGGCCTCGTAGCAGGAGAAGAAGCCGTGCCGCCCGGTCAGCAGATAGCCTTCCAACCACCCCTGGCACATGTGCTCGCTCAGTACTTCCATGACCCGGCCTTCGGGATCGAGATTTTCGTCGACCGCTTCGGTCTCAGCCAGCCACCGTTTCTTTGAGGCCTCGTAGATCGCCTGTAGCCGATTCGACGCCGTCTCGTCGGGTCCAAAGACGCGGAAATTTCGCGCGCTGAGGTTCGACTTCATCACGTCACGTAGAAAAAAACCCAATACGCGCGTCGCTTCGGCATCCACTGCTCCTGGCTGCGGAGTCTTAACCTCGTAATCCGCAAAATCCGGCAGGCGTAGCGGCTCAAGCAGCAGGCCGCCATTGGCATGCGGATTCATTCCCATCCGCAGCTGACCCTTGGGCGCGATGTCCGCAAACTCATCACGAAATTGTCCGTTCTCGTCGAACAGTTCCTCGGGCTTGTAGCTGCGCATCCAGTCTTCCAGCAACTTTAGATGCTCCGGTTGCTCGCGCACCTCCGAGA
>CAYVSQ010000475.1:0-3191 GCA_964453815.1 uncultured Acidobacteriaceae bacterium
CGCCCATATAGATTCAGCCCCTGACCGCTGTTGAGGGTAGGATCGCCTATGTTGATCTCGTTGAAGGCATTTTCCATCGTCGCAGTCGCGCCGCTGGGGAGCTGCAGCGGATGCTGCGAATCGGGACTGTTGAAGGTGGACACATAGACGAACGGGTAGTTCGTGCCGAGCGTACCTCCGTAACCCAGGTTTCCTAGTGCACCGTACGCGATGCCATATCCGCCGCGTACAACGAGCGTCCGCATCGCGCGATAAGCGAATCCAACTCGTGGAGCAAAGTTAGTCGCCTGCGCATTACCCAGTGTCAGCCCCGAGACACAGTTCAGCGCAATATTGTTGGCCGTCAGCAGTGCGTTGAAGGCTGCCGAGCGCGGAAACTGACATCCTTGGTTGGGCATGTAGTAGATACCGGGGGCGCTGTTTCCATTAGCCGCGACGAAGTTCGCTTGCCTGCCCGATGTTTCAGCATAGGGCGTGAAGTAATCCCAGCGCAGTCCGAGGTTCAATGTGAGATCTGGAATTACCTTCCAGTCGTCCTGGAAAAACGCTCCAATGTACCAGCGGTGGTCATTGGTCGCCGCGATGTTGCCCCCGGAGAAAGTGCCAAGGCCGCCCACGTTATTCACACCGCCAGGAACGGTCGAAGCGATTGGCGTTAGCAGCAGGTCACCGATACCGGTGAGGCTGGTGTTGGCGTTCGGGATATCCGTGTACTGGCCGCTGAAGGTCATATTGCCGCGGCCCTGAGGAGGCTGCGAGATGTCACCCTCAATGCTGATCACTTGAATCCCCGTCTTGAAGACGTGATTGCGGTAGACCTTGGTGACGCTGTCGGCGCCCTCGATGCTGTAGACATATTGCAGCGTTGGCGTGAAATTTCCAACTCCGATGTGAGTCAGACCATTGATCGTAGTCGGAGGAATCCCGCCATTATTAGCCACCTGCGGAATACCCTGGATGCCGAACTGCGCCGGGATTCCAAATACGTTCCCGAAGACCGAGCGCTGCAATTTGTCGGCATGCACCATACCCACGTGCATCTCGTTCGTCAGAGTTGGAGTGAAGATGTGGGTGTATCCCACCGCAAAGGCATAGGCGGGCAGGCTGTCATCGCGTCCGCCGGTTTGGGCCACGGCCAGGCCAGGCAGCGATGACGGAACCGTTGCAGAGTACAGACTTCTATCGAAGGTTCCGTATAGGATGTTCCTCTGGTTAATGTTGTAGTCGATGCGAACATCGTAGGTGTCGATGTTTAAATCGGTTCTCGGAGTCCATGAGAAGTTATTGTTCAGCCCGGCCGCATTTGCCGCGGGGTAGACGCCAAGTAGCTTCACTGCATTTGGATCGATGCGGCTAAGTGGAATGATGTTGAGCTGAGACGTGACGCCGGTGAAGTTCTTCATCCCCCCAAGGCTTCCGGTGAAGAAGGGATCGCGCACGTAGCTGCCCGGGGTTCCGGACAGGCCCGTGACTGGATCGACGCCCGATGCCGGAATCTGCCGCGTTGTGGCTGGGTCGAGAATAGTACCGTGGGGAAAGACGCGGCTCAGTGCGTCGGTCCCGGTGTTGTGATTGTAGGTGATCAGGTCCTGCAGATTGGTAAAGCCGCTGCTCACCATATTCGGTGTAGGCACCGTGCTTGTAGCAGGTGTAGGCGTGACATATCGTTGGCCCTGGTAGGCAAAGAAGAAGAAGAGTTTGTCCCGAACGACCGGACCACCGATCGTGGCGCCAAAGATGTTCTGCTTGTACGGAGGACGCGGCAGGTTTGCGACCTTATTGAAAAAGAGATTCGCGTTGAAGATTTCGTTACGGACATACTCCCACACATTGCCGTGAAAGTTGTTCGTGCCGGACTTAGTTGTAGCGTTCACGACGCCCGCGGTGGAGCGTCCGAACTCTGCGCTGAAGTTCGCGCTCTGCAGCTTGAACTCCTCGATCGCGTCCGGTGGAGGCGTGATGGCGGCGTTGCTGTTGGTGTAGGAGCCGCCATACATCTCGATATTGTTGTTAATACCGTTCAGCCGAAAGTCGTTCTGCCAGAGGTTCGCGCCGTTCACGACAAAGTACGCGCTCGTGCTGCTGCCCGAGTCGGCGCTGGGCTGCCCGACTGGCGCCGTTGTAACGCCGGCTGCAAGCTGTGCGAGAGATGCCCAGTTCCTGGTCTGCAGTGGAAGATCGTTAATTGTCTGCGTCGTAATCGTCTGTCCGACCGTACCGTTCTCGGCCTGAAGAAGCGGGGCGGAGCTGGTGACGTTCACTTCCTCCGATACCGCGCCGGCCGCTAGCTGCGCGTCGAGGGTCAGAATATTTTGGACGTGGACTTCAACCCCACTGCTAATGAAGAGCTTGAAACCCTGGGCCTCAATCTTCAGGGTGTAGCTTCCCGCCCTTACTCCCGAAAAAGAGTAGTTGCCGGCGGAGGTGGATTGCGTTAGCTGCACAACTCCCGTATCTGCGTTCGTCAACGTGATCTGCGCGCCAGAAACGACGGCTCCCGTTGAGTCAGTAACAGTACCGGTAACGCCTCCTGTATCAATCTGAGCGTGAAGTAAACCGGAAAACAAACCAAACATCCAAAGAAAAACAACGAATGCTCTCTTCTGAGCGCGTTTTACAGAGTTCATGAGAAGACCTCCTCCTGAGTTGTTCTGGAAACTTTGATGTGTGATTTTCTTTCGCCACGGAATCACAACAAAGTCGGATGGGCAAACGAGCACGCGTTAGCGGTAACTCATTATCGAGGAGGAAGGCTACTGGAGTATTAACGAGGGGAAAAATTAGGTTCCATAGCGATGAGCCCGATGGACGTCTTTTGCTTCGTGAAAAACCAGCCATTGGTCATGCGGCGCGATTTGCCATACGTATCTTTCAGCTATTCTTGCGACGCTAGGAATGATTTTTCGGTAGTATGAGTTTCGGTCATATCGGGCTTGAAAAATACGGATGAAGAGATATTTGGTAGTTAGCGTTTCTCTGTTGGCGATCATAGTCGCCACTGGTATCTCCCTATTCTTATCAAACAGGAAAAAAACAGATCCGACGGTGGCAAACGCCTACGCCGACCCGAAAAGCTGTGCTCAATGCCACGTTACCGAAGCGGCGGGATACGCAACCACCGGCATGGCGCACGCGTTCTATAGGCCGCAGGGAAAGGATACCGTCGAGATCCCCGTTAAAGATCGCCAGTT
>CAYVSQ010000476.1:0-2526 GCA_964453815.1 uncultured Acidobacteriaceae bacterium
CAAACTGTATCTTCCTTATCCGAAGTTACAGGCTATCGCCATGCTGTGAATCAAATTCCGAAGAGCGTAGTGCGGGAAAACTGCACGCTACGTTCTGTGGGAGCCGGAGGTGGGTGACTGCCTCCGGCCACCCGGTAACTCCAGCGGCGTAATTACTCCGACGGAACGATCCGGCGCTATCTGCACGTGGTCGAGAAGTTCGCCCGTCACTTCGGCAAGTCAACCGACAAGCTTGGCCTGGACCATCTTCGAACGTATCAGGCCTATCTGCTCAAGCAGCGCAAGCTGGCCCTCGGAAGCGTGGTCAATCCTGTGGCTGCGCTGCGCTTCTTGTTCGTGCGCACGCTGAAGCGCCAGGAGTTTCGTGAGTTCCTGCCGTATCCGAGAGAGCGCCAGCGGCTTCCCGGCGTTCTGAGCAAGGAAGAAGTCGCACAGCTGATCAACTCGAGCGGGAACCTGTTCCAGCGCACGTTGCTGGATGGTGCTTTATGGCACGGGCATGTGCCGTTCCGAAGTTGCCCGTCTGATAATTCAAATATTCAAATTAAGTGGCCAAATCTGCCAGTAGCCGAAATCCATATCAGGAACCCTGGAGAGACTCGCCCGACCCGCGTGAAGTGAGATTCCTTTGTCGATCACTCCTGCCGCCGTCTTTCAGCGGGGCATTCTTGCGTGGATTACACACCGCCACTGTGCAGACCCGCGGCCTCAACAGGTCGCACAACCAGGCCTCGATTGAGATCTTTGAGCACCACTCACTTCGCTTCGAGCAGGTTGCGAAGCTTGCGAACTGCGCGTGGAATCTCTTCGATCGGGGTGCTGCCAAAACCCAGGATGAAACCATGGCATGACCGTTCGCCGAGATAGTGGACAGACAGCGGCCAGATGCGAAGATTTTGGCTCGAGGCTCGTTCGGCAATTCTCACGTCGTCCGTTCTATTTTGCAGATTGACAGTTAGATGCATACCAGCCTCGCTTCCCACCACTTCGACCATGGATCCTAGCTCTTTGCCGACGCTGGCTGCCAGGGCACACCTGCGTTCGTGGTAGAGAACGCGCATCCTGCGAATGTGGCGCCCAAAATGCCCCTCCCCAATAAAATCTGCGAGCACCTCCTGGTAGAAGCTCGGGGAACCAAGGTTCATTGCCCAGCGGATCGCGACGAATGCGTCAACCAAGTCCGGTGGTATCACGACATAACCCAGACGCAACGACGGAAACAAGACTTTGCTGAAGGTCCCAATGTAGATCACGCGACCGTTGGCATCGATCCCCTGCAATGAAGTGATCGGAGAGCTCTCATACCGGTACTCGCTGTCGTAGTCATCTTCGATGATCCACGATCCTGTGTTTTGAGCCCACTCCAGCAGTTGGAAACGGCGTGAAGCGCTCATGATTACGCCGAGTGGAAATTGATGAGAAGGCGTAACAAATGCAGCCCGCGCTTTGCGATAGCGCTTAATCCCCTCGGCAACGTCCAAACCTTCCTCGTCAACTGGAACCGGCACGAGATGACAGCCATTCATGGCGAAGACAGCCCGTGCCAGTTGGTAACCCGGTTCCTCTACCCACACCCGGCTGCCGGGGTCGAACAGAACTCGAGCCGAAACCTCGAGCGCCTGCTGAGAACCGCTGACGATCATGATTTGATCGGCTTCGCAGCGCAGCGACCGCGCGGTTCGCAGATAGCTCGCAATCGTTTCGCGGAGAGTCTTCAATCCCATCTTGTCGCCGTAGTGAAACGACTTAGCGTTCATATTCCGGCAACGACGTGCGACCAAGCGGGACCACACCTGGAGTGGAAATTGATCATAAGCCACCTGTCCCACCGCGAATGCTCCCAAACCCAGCAGCCACGGGGATATTTCGCGACAGGGCAGGAGCGCACAGCGGTGCGCGACCGGTCGCGGCCCGGGGCGGGGCAAGGAACGCGCTGCCGACAGTCGTGCAGTAAACTGGTCCGGCAGCGAACTGGAAACAACCGTTCCCGCGCCCACGCGACTTTTGAAATAGCCTTCCGCCAGGAGCTGGCCATACGCATTCAGAACAGGGAGCCGCGAAACCCCAAGTTCCGTTGCCAGCACACGGGTTGAAGGAATCCGCTGCCCCGGCCGCAGGCTGCCCTCGACGATTGCCGTGCGATAGGCCTCGTAAATCTGCCGGTGGATAGGCTTCGGACCCTTCAGTTCCACCGCAATCACGGGAAGAATTCCAGAGGCCACTTTCTTCATTTCGGCGGATCATAATGGCTATGTCCAAATCTCGTCAAATGGATATTGCTCCAGACCAATTTCTGAATCAGTGTGGGCTTAGCAATTTTGGCTGCCCTGGCCATGAGTCTTCTTTCCCAGCCCATGTTCCCGCCGCTCGCCGGCAGCCAAACGGAAATCCCGGTTCAAACACAACTCAGGAGGATAATCCCGTGATCAAGGCATTTCGGATCGTGACAGTGTGTTCGCTCAGTGTTGCATTTGCATCCTCAATCGCGTGGGCGCAGACCTATAAGCAGGTCGACGTCCCCGACTC
>CAYVSQ010000477.1:0-13888 GCA_964453815.1 uncultured Acidobacteriaceae bacterium
CGCGAAACCACTGCCGACATGCTAAAAGTAGAAACCCTCTAAGAGTTGAAACAATGGTGTACGATTCGCGGGTGGATTGCTGTCGAGGGGGAGATGTCCATCGCTGGTCGCCCCGGAGATCCGTAAAGCGCGTCTTCGCCTAGGACACTTACCAAAGAATGAGTAGGTTGTCGCTGCCGCTGAAATCAATGAACACAGTGCCAGAGGTCAAAGTAACGGCTGCTGCCGCTCTTGCGATAATCGCGGAGAAATTCTTGCCGGAAGGCAATCGGGAAAAGGTCTCGGAAATCGGGGTTGCCGTAAATAAAATAGTTGCTCTGCAAAGAGAAAGGCCTGTCGCCTTTTGGGATCAGGAAGATTTGCGAGCTACAGTTTTTAAGTTCATCGAATGTCGCCTGGGGCAGGGGCTCATCTGCCATATCTGCCTCGTCCAGTGCATCTGCGTCCAGACTATAGCGGTTGCCAAGGAGTACAAGAACCGGACGTTCCCAGGTCATCTCATACGTCTTGTCGCTGCCGTACCCCATTTGTATTGAAGTTCCCGGATGGGATTTGACTATCGATATAAGATCCTGAGCTACAAGACGCTCTGAAACGGGCAGGTAATACGGAATGCCTCTCCAATGAAGAGCGACGCTTGAGCGAAGAGATATGAATGCTAAGAGACACTGCGAAAGTACTACTGCAGCGAGCAGTGCCCGGGGTACAGCTTGACTCAAGATGGCAGGGGAGCCCCTCAACCGTCTCCAGAGAACCGCGGCGAGCCATGTGAACATTGGTGCAAGGGGAGCAAGGTGCCAGGGGCCTGCTCCGCGCTTGGCGCTCGTAAAAATTACAGTCGCACATGCTGCAATCGAGAGAATGATCGTCAAACGGTGTTTCATCAACCTCTGAAGGGTGCGATCTCGATCTTCCAGAATTTGTAGAAGAAGCAAAACGATTGCCGGAAGAGCCATGAAGAGAGCAAGTTCAGCATCTACTTTGACAAATAATGCGCGGAAACCATGGTGACTGCTCGAACGAAGATAGTAGATGAAGTTCACCGCAGAAACGTTGGGAAGCAGGAATGGTGCCACCGCAAACACGGCGGCGAGAATGGCGGCGAGAATGGCTTTTGTTGCTCCCAGCCTGCGCCCGAGTTCGGTCAAGGGAAGAAGGACGAGTGGGATGAGGGTCACTTTGATGTTAATAATCAGTGCTGCGCACAGCGCAACCACAATTACAGCGGCATTGCCTGGCAACATGAGAGCGCTCTCTAGCTGGATGCTAAAAAAGAGCAGCAGCCAGGCGTCTCCCTTCATGGCCCATTCATGTAAAGACTGCATGATGACGGTGGCAGCATAAGGAAGCAGCGCAAATCCCGATCCGAAGAGATCTCCGGCTCTCCGGGCAATACGGATCAGCAGAAGACCCGCGCCGAGCAGGGGAAGGATTACCCATAGCTGGAAGAAGCGCAGATCTATTACATGGGCCAGCATTGGCGGCCAAAAGACCCAGTAGGTGACGGGACCATAAAGGAGCGAGTAGCGATCTCCAGCACTGGCAGAAGTGTAGAGCGGTTGACCATGAAGAGCAGCCGCGGAAACAGATATGACAGTAGGTTCATCGAGATTCACCATATGACGGTCGGCGCATAGAAGTGGACCCGCAACCCCTATAGCCAACAGCAAGAGAGTAGTACCCCAGAGCCAGCGTGCTGCTGTTTTACCTTTGGGTCGCACGAAACGTAGCAGGAACAAGCATAGAAGGAAACACACGCCTGCGATGGCCAGAGGATGGCTCAGAAGATGACTCATGGATGTGCGATGCACACATACTGCTATCTCATTTGAGGGCTGGCCGAAAGATAGCCTCGGTGAATACGATGTGTCAGGGAAACCATCTCAGTCCGCTGTGAATCAAGATGACTCCCTTCCGCTGTTTCCCGGTTTGCCCATCTTGGCTTTAACTGGGTATCGTGTTTCGAGATGATTCGCACGCACAGATTTTTTTTCTCCCTCGCTATAGCCGCCTCTGTTCTCGCTCGCGCCTCTAACCCGCTGCAGATCAAAACCGACAAAGGCAAGGTAGAAGGGTCTCTCACAGTCGACGGAAAAGTCCGCGCCTTTAAGGGCATCCCCTTCGCTGCGCCGCCGGTTGGCAACCTGCGCTGGCAGCCCCCGCAGCCCGCCGCCAAGTGGAAAGGCGTCCTCGCCGTCAAGGACTTCGGCAATCACTGCCTGCAGACCGGCGGCTACCCCGACATGATCTTCCACGACCCCGGCCCGAGCGAAGACTGCCTCACCCTCAACGTCTGGACGCCGGCTGATGCCAAACCCGGCAGCCTGCCCGTTATGGTCTGGATTTTTGGCGGGGGCTTCAACACCGGCGGAACCTCGGAAGCCCGACAGGACGGACAGTTTCTCGCACACCGCAATGTCGTCGTCGTGTCCATGAATTACCGCCTCGGCATCTTCGGCTTTTTCGTGCATCCCGAGCTCACTGCCGAGTCGCCGCACCAGGCCTCCGGCAATTACGGCTTGATGGATCAGGCCGCTGCCATCGCCTGGGTTAAGCGCGACATCGCCGCCTTCGGAGGAGACCCGAACAACATCACCATCTTTGGCGAATCTGCCGGATCATTCTCCGTCAGCGCGCAGATGGCCTCGCCCCTCGGCCGAAATCTCTTCCAGAAGGCTATCGGCGAGAGCGGCGGAGCCTTCTACAGCTCCGGCCTCGGCTTTGAGCCGCGCGAAGTCCGCGAACAGAGAGACGCAAAATTCGCCGAGACCGTTCTGCATGCAACCACCCTAGCCGATCTCAGAAAACTCTCCGCCGACGACATCCTCAAGGCCGTCACGGCAAAGACTACTCCGCCTCAGCCGCGCTTCGGCCCTAACGTTGACGGCTTCTTTCTCCCCGACAGCGTTCCCAACATCTACGCCGCCGGCAAACAGGCGCATATCCCTTTGATCGCCGGCTGGAACCACGATGAGGAGCGCGGCCCGGTGATCTTCGCCGAACCGCCACTCACGGTCGAGCGTTTCAAGACCCAGGCTCAGGCGGACTTTGGCGAGAATGCGGCAAAATTCCTTGCGCTCTACCCCGCGACCAGCAACACCGAAGCCGTTACCTCCGCAAGTGACTTCGCCGGCGACCGCTTCATCGCATTCTCTACATGGCGTTGGCTTGAAGCCCATGTCCAGACCGGGAACGCTGCCGTTTACCGTTATCGCCTCGACCTCGGATCGCCCGGCGACAAGTTCCATCCCGCCGCAATCGGAGCCTTTCATTCCGACGACATCGAATACGTCTTCGGAACGCTCGATTCACGCCAGGAATTCACCGCACGCCCCGAAGACCGCAAGCTCTCTGACCTGATCGGCACTTACTGGACCAACTTCGCCCGCACCGGCGATCCCAACGGCGGCGCCAGCGCAACTCCGGAGTTGCCCAAATGGCCCACTTACGAGGCCGCGACGGGATGGATGGTCATGCACCTCGATGCCAACTCCGAAGCGAGACCCGACACCCTGCGCAACCGCTATCTCTTCCTGGACAGTGTCTGGGGGAAGCCGAAAACCGTACAGACCACGAGCCAATAGCCGAGAGCAGCAGCTCAACCGCAGACCGGGAAATAAGTCTCAGCAATGGTTCCCTTTCTGAAATAATCAAGAAAAGAGACTACTGCCAAAGGAGAAGCAGATGGCAGACCTGCTTAGAACTTCGAATCCAGCACTGAACGAGAAGGCCTTTCGCGGTACGATCGGAGCCTTCGAAGAGCCGATGACCGTGCAGGGCACAGTCAATAAGACCGGCCTGCTGCTGCTCTGCGCCCTCGCGACCGCAATATGGACGTGGCGGCTCTTCATGGAATCGCACTCAGCAGCCAGCGTAGAGATACCGATGATGGCCGGCGTTTTCGGCGGATTCATCGTGGCTCTGGTAACCACTTTCAAGAAGGAGTGGTCGCCGGTAACGGCTCCGGTGTATGCGCTTCTTCAGGGGCTGGCTATGGGTGGATTTTCAGCGGTTCTGGAGTTGCGCTTTCCGGGAATTGCCATTCAGGCAGTCAGCCTCACCTTTGGCACGCTGCTGGTGATGCTTCTCGCCTATCGTTCCGGCCTGATCAAGGTAACCCAGAAATTCCGGACGGGCGTGATTGCCGCGACCGGAGCGATCATGCTCTTTTATCTGCTCCAGTTGGTGCTGGGCTTTTTTGGCGTGCATTTTGCGACTGTCAATGGTTCGGGCCCTATCGGAATCGGCGTCAGCCTGATTATTGTCGCGATTGCCGCGTTGAATCTGGTGCTTGATTTTGATTTCATAGAGAACGCCGTGCGCGCCGGCGCGCCAAAGTATATGGAATGGTATGGCGCATTCGGTCTCATGGTCACTCTGGTCTGGCTCTACCTAGAGATTCTCCGCCTGCTGACCAAGCTTCGCGGCCGCAACTGACACCAATCCACCCACGGGCCTGTATATTTCAACAGGCCGGCGCGTGGCGGAAAATTCATCCTGCAGTCACAAACACCGCCCATTCTCCACCTGTCTGCGGGTTGCTCCGCTTAGCTTCCGCCGTTATCCTTCCATGTGACACGGAGTGATCTGACATGACCGGAATCCCGAAGCACATGATTGAGCAGGCGGCCCATCGTCCATTGCGCGCGCGCCGCGTGGACGAATGTGACACTCTCGACGAGATATTTCGCGACTGCCTGCCTGCGTTTGGCGGAGCCTTCCTCCGCCGCATCTATACGATCCTTGACCGAGCGATCGGCGAAGGGTATCCGCTGACGATGTCGATCTCCGGGCCGGTCACGGTTTCAGGACAGCACATCACCTGGCTCATTCCCCTGCTCGAGACCGGCTGGATCGCCTATCTCAGCACTACCGACGCCGTCTGCTATCACGACGGACACCGCAGTCTCGATGCTCACGGCCACAATCCTTTTCACGAGGTCGCGATCTTCGGCGATGACGCGCAGCTTCGCGACGACCAGATCATCCGCGTCACCGATATAGGATTTCCCGAAGAAGTTTTATACGACCAGGACCGCTTTCTCTCCGCCTGCTTCCAGCTGCCCGAATTTCAGAAAAAAATGACCGGGACGGAAATGCGCTATCGTCTTGGCGCGCTCTATGCCGCCCAGGAGCGCAAGTCTCGCGCCCCTCATGGATTGCTGACCACCTGCCATCGTCTCGCCGTGCCTATCTTCGTTGGAGCCCCCGCCGACGGAAGCGTCTTCCTCAATTCGATGAAGCTTTGGGCGATGCAAAAGGCGGGCATGGTCGACAGCTATAAATTCGACCTCGACCTTCACGCCGAGGTCTTCGAAGCATGCGCCTATCACCGGTGGGGACTCTTCGAGAGCTCCGCAAAAGGTCTGGCCACCTTCATCCTCGGCGGAGGCGTACCGAAAAACTACAACCTCCAGCCCGAGCCCGCACTCGGCCAAGTGCTTGGCCTTCCCAACATTCGGGGCTACCAATTCGACGTCCAAATCACCACTGCGCCCGTCATGGACGGCTCACTCTCTTCCTGCCCGCCCGCCGAAGCCGTCACCTGGGGTAAAGTCGACAAAGACGTCTATTTGCAGACCACCGAAAGCATGTTTGGAGACTACTCCCAGGTCATGCCCTTCCTAATTAAGGCTCTCCTCGACAACCGCAAGCACTACGAGAAAAAGCTGGCAGAGCTCGGAGAAGAGCAGCTTTTCCGTGAAGAGCCGCACGCACGCGGCTATCTCCGCCCCAGGGCCGGATATCGCCTCTACGAACAGCGCGACCAGTTAGTCGGTAAGCTCATGGAAGATGTAAAGAACAATGCCGAGTGGCTGCGCAACAGTATCGAATATCAGACTGGCTCTGCCAAATAGACTCGGCACGACCGGGCTCACACAGGAAATATACTTCACGAACTCGTCCGGACTGTGAAACGAACCCCCATCTGCTTTCACTCTTCACTGAGGGATCAACAACACCTCAATCGATCTCAGAGGAGAAGTTATGCAGACACCAAAACCGGTAAAGAAGCCAAAATCGCTGATCATGTGGGTCAATCATCTTTCGCTGCTGCCGGGCGATCCAAGCGTCATCACATCTTTCAACGCAGTCAATTCAGGCGTTGGCGGTGGTCTTAGCGGGCTCGTAATCCAGTCCACGACAATGGGCAGCCAGGCACAGGGCGGCGGCAACAAGGTAGTCGAGAAGGCATTGGATATCCCTCCCGGCTTTCTGATCAAAGGCGTGCGCGTGGGCTATGAAAACTCCAATGTGCGGAGCTTCATCACGCAGGTCAGGCTCGCGCAGGTACAGAATCCGCCGGCAACCGCGGGGGTTCTCTTAGATGACCCTGCACATCTAAATGCAGCAGGACCCACCTATCATGACAGCACCACCACGTCGATCAATCCCGCCGCAGGGCCATTGCTTTTGAGTCTGCGCGTGAATTTCGGAGACACATCCGACCGCATCGTCGTCCGAGGACTAGGGTTGCATCTGGTGCAGGCATAGTTTCCTGCGGCCTGCTTTTTAACTCGCCAGTTCCAGATAATTCGGCCGATCTGCAATCGTGCGATGGCGATAAACATTGGCGATCGCACGATCGCGCAAAAAGAAGACGCCCGGCATCTGCTGGATATCTTCTTTTAGCAATCCGATTCGATACTTGAAGACGGCTCCCTTCAACCATCCGATCCACACCGCCGGCCGGAAAAGCTGGAACACGCTCACCCGCGCCAGTGTGAACGCCGGATCGCGATAGAGCGACCCATCCGGATTGCTCACCCGCTCTACATCCGAAAGCCCGTAATAGTCGAAGTAAGGTTGCGCCCGCTCCGGGCTGCCCAGGTGTACGAAGACCACCTGCACTCTGCGCGCTGTCAGCTCGGCGCGAATCTTCGACACATCGTCGATCGCCTGGCGGCAGAACGCGCATCCGAAGTGCCGCAGAAACACCAGCAGCACCGGGCGCTCATCGACCAGCTCAAGCAGGGTTTTGCCTGATTCCGTCCGCGTTTCTCCAAGCAGAGTAACCAGGTCTCGAGGCACTTATTCCTTGCCCTTCTCACCCGCGGAAAACACTGTCCACGGTCCGGCCTTCATGTCCTTCAGGATCGGAGCCTGCCACGCATATTCCGGATGACCCGCCAGAAACGGCTTAGCCAGAAAATCCTCGCCGCAGGGATGCCCTGCGCGCGCCACAAAACTCATCTTCGCCGCCATATCGCTGTCCATGGCCTTGCCCTGAACCGCCCCACCGGGATAATACGCACCCCACTCCCACTCCGGAATCCCTTCCTTGGCGACATCCACATGGCCGCACAACGTCCGCTGGTTAGCGCGCTTCTCCTTCAGGAATGAGTCCTCATGATCGGCGAGAAACTGCTCGGCCATCGGCACATCGATTTTGCCCTTGTTCGCCGCGATGACTTCCTCCCAACGAACCCGGCGCGCATTCGGCGACAAACTTACATCTTGCGCATCGAAGCCGTCGGTTTCGTCTTTAATGAGCCCCGAATCGCGCGCGAAATTCGAACTCACAAAGTAGCCGTCCTTGTTGCGCCACACTGGCGTGTGCTTCAAGCCCAGCTCCAGATACGCAATCTCGCCTGTCTTGCGATCGCCCACCAGCCAGTCGTTCGCATACCCGCCATTATCTTCCTTGATCATCGTGGCCAGGTAGTCGTCGATCGAGTCGGCGTATTGCAGCGCCTTCCGCGAGCGCACAAACTCCGGCTTCCCCTTCGAGTCCCAGCCGATAAACTGCGTAATCGTCGTCTCCGTCGCCATGATGCCGGCATCGTTGACACCGAAATCATCCTGGCTGGTAATCACCGACGGCAACCCGTCCATCAGAATGCGATGCCCATGCTCCGGCTGAATGTCGAAGACGATCACCCATCGCGAACCCTCCGCGTATGACGACCAGTTATTATGCGCAATCACGATCTTGCCGTCCTTCGTATAGCTCCCCGTCGCGATAAAGGCGCTGCAATTGCCTGGAGCCTTGATCGCTGGTCCGTCGTTTTGCCTTAACCCCTGCGCGTGTTCCTGCTTGTTCAGCCAGGGCAGGTAATAATCCTCCAGCTCGATCTTGCCGTTCATCGCGACAATGTCCCACACGTCGAGATTCACACCCTTCGCCGCTGCTCCGTCCGCAATACCCTGCAATTCCTTCTGATATTCGACATCGATGTGCGGCCAGAGAATCGTCCGTCCCGCATCGCGGAAGAACCCCCAGTCGCGATGCGAAGAGTGCTCGGCCTCTGTTTTCAGCACGTGGTAGGTATCTTCGATCTCTGCAGAAAGCAGGTATCCATGCTGGAAGCCGATCTGTTCCGGCGAACCCTGCAAGTGAACATACGTCCACCCGCCGCTCTCAAATCGATACGCGCCTTCGAGCCGCGAGTACTGAGATTTCGGGGATGCATGCGCCTCAGCGGCGGCGACAACAATCAATGCGAGAAAAGAGACACAGCGAGAAAATCTTGCGAACATGCAGAGTCTCCAGTGGAATGTAGAGACAATACTACAAACTCCGCAGAAACCTTTCATGAAGAGCGGTTTGCTGCTCAGTAGACTTTTGTTGCCTTGGAGCAGTCAACAGCGCCACAATATCGCCTGCTCCCCTTCCTTACCGCTTCTGCTTGATCGGCTTGGCAACAGGCTTTTTCACAGATTTCGCAGCCGGTTTAGGAGCCGGCTTCTTTACTGGCTTCTTTACCGGTTTCGCAGCCGGCTTGGCAGCCTTCTTCACGACCCTCACCGGAGCCTTCGCAACGGCCTTTGCTGAAGCCTTCGCGGCAACTTTCTTCGCCACCGGCGCAGTCTTGCCCAAAGCTTTTTTCGCGGCCACGGCTTTTTTCGCAATCGGCGCCGCCTTCGTCGCCGGCTTCTTCACATCCAACGCCTTTTTCGGCGGCGGGGCCTTTTGAACTACATGAGTTCTTTGGGTTACCGGAGCCTTTTGAATTGTAGGAGCCTTCTGGTCTTGCGCAGCCTTGGCAGCCTTCGCCTCGACCTTCGCCATAACCTCGGGCCTAGCGGCTGCCACCTTCACTGGCCTCGTTGAAACTGCCGTGGACACGGGTCTCGTTTCATCCTCTTCGCTCTCGGCATCCACATCTTCCAGGTCTCCAGCATCCTCATCGAGCAGGCTGACGATGGGCAACTCTTCGTCGCCCTCCTCCTCTTCGTCCCTGATCCTGGACTTTGCCTCGGCCTTCTTCGCGCGCCCGCGTGCAATCTTTACCGGAGGCGGCGGAGCCGGAGGCGAATGCGGCTCCAGAAATGCCCGCATTTCCTCATCGGTAGTCAGCTTCCCATCCATCAACTGGAAAAATATCTCCTGCACCAGCTCCGAGTAGCCGGGCAGATCCGGCACTATGCGCATCTCCAGCATCAACGTCGTGGGAATCTTCAGTCGCGCCTCGGGCCAGACCGTATAAAAGTTCTTGAGCTTCGTCTGTACCTGGGCGCTCTTGCTGGTGTACGCCAGCCACAGCACCGGTTCAGGCGCATAGCTGGTCAGAAGCTTCCACGTCGCCGAGGGCGCGGCATTCTTCTTGTCCAGCAGCTCTTTCTGGAACTCCTTCGCTGAATCCTCAAGATCCTTCCAGTACGCGACAAAGCCCTGCCGCGGGAATGTCTTCTTGAGCGATGAAAGCTCCTTAGGAGGCAGCTTTGCCGTTAGTAATTCCATCTGCGCCGCTGAAAGATCCGGGCGAATCCCCTGAATCAGCAGTTGAATCAACGTCTGGTGCAGGGCCTCCAAGCCTTGCACGTCCGCCTTCGCGCTGGTCCAGGCCGGGAAGATGTGCTTCATCCAGCCCTCGGCTTCGAGCGCCTTCAGCGCCTTCAACGCGTCCTCTTCGTGCCCGATCTCTTCCAGTTCATACCCCGCCAGATAAGGCGAGATCGCGTCGATCGCCCCTTCGTCCCGGGCGTTGTTGTAGCGGGTCTTCGTGCGCTCATCCAGTTCCCAACCCATCCGCGCCTGGAAGCGGGTTGCGCGCAGCAGCCGCGATGGATCTTCGAGGAAACCGTAGTTGCTCACCAGCCGCAGCGTCCGCGCTTCCAGATCGGCATTCCCGTTAAGAGGATCAAGCAGCAACCCATAGGAGCCGTCGTTCAACGAAATCGCCATCGCATTGGCAGTAAAATCCCGCCGACGCAAATCCTCAAGAATCGTCGCCCAGTGATAGACCGGCTTTCCCAGCTTCGGAAACTCTTCGCGCCGCGCGCTCGAAACTTCCACCCGAACGCCCTTAAACCAGAAAAACAGAGTCCGGGAGGGCTCATGTTCTCCCCACAGTGTTGCCCCGGTTTTTTCCAATGATTTCTTAAGCTTAAGAGCATTTCCATGAACCGAAAAATCAAGGTCCCGGACGGGAAAACCGGTGGTTAGGTCCCGTACCGCTCCGCCGGTCAAAAACACCGTCATGCCGTGGTCCCGGGCGGCCTTGCGAACCTGCGTTAGCGCATTCTGTTGAGCGGAAGAGAGGCGATTTTCTAAGAGATATACGTAGTCGGGCATGCCTTGACAATCTGGGAGAAGTGGTAGCGCGCCCCGGCTCGATAATCTACAGCTAAATATCGATTCAACAATAGCTTACGGACGTACCGGGAACCTTCGCAAACCAACAATGTAACACATGGTTAATCGCTTGGCTACCGTTTTGCACAATTTTCGCGGCTGTTGAGTCATCTACGTGCAACAATTCTTATTCTGGGTGTCTCCACACCCTGACCCTACACTCTGCAAACTATGCCGTCGAGTCGCAAAAAAGCCATCGCCCGCAGGTTTACCCTCGACTGGGTCGCCGGTTACCTGTCGTCCGACGGCTTTTCCACCGGCAGCTTCATTCAGAATAGCGTGCTCGAAATACTGGCACTGGATGGCAAGGTTATCCCGCTCGGCCTCAAGACCATCAAGTGGGTCTGCTTCGTCCGCGATTTCAACTCCGGGGAGGCTTCCAATCCAGAACGCCTGCTTCGCAAAACCTTCGCCGGACGCCCCCGCACCGAAGGCCTCTTTCTGCGCGCCAGGCTGACCGACGGCGATCTGATTGAAGGGATAGCTGCGAACGACCTCAGCCTTATCTCCGGTGAAGGACTCTTTCTCACCCCGCCTGACATCCGCTCGAATACCCAGCGCCTCTGGATTCCTGCCAGCTCCCTCGCCGAACTCGAAGTTGTCGCCGTCATCGGCGGAGCGGCGAAGAAGAAACCCGTCCCAGTCAAACTAGAGGACCGGCAGGAGAGCCTATTCTAGGGCATTGAAAAGAACGCGGTCTGCTTTGGACTCCGTCAAGCGTCCAGTGTCTTTCGGCTGACCGCTTCACAGTTACCCGGCTCTTAGCTGTCCCTCAGCGCCTCCATCGGATCGATCGCCGCCGCTCGTTGCGCGGGAAGCAGCGAGGCCATCAATGCCAGCAGCAGCACAAACACCGCGGCCAGGGTCAGCACCAGCGGATCGAACGCGCTGACTCCGAAGAGAAACGTGCCCAATAAATGCGACGCGGCCGCCGCTCCCGCTAGTCCAATCACACACCCGATCAGCGCCAGCTTTGCTCCTGCAATGACAACCAGGCGAACGATTCCCGAGCGTTGCGAGCCCAGTGCCATGCGGATCGCCATCTCCTGCACCCTCAACGCGACCGAAAAAGCAATCACGCTGTAGATACCCAGCACTGCCAGCAGCACCGCAGCTGCGGCGAACGAGGAAATCAGTACAGTGTTGAATCGCCGCGGAGCCTCGCTGTCCGAGATGGCGTGCTCCATCGTCTGCACCTGATAGAGCGGAAGCTGCGCATCCATCGCTCGCACCGTCGACTCCAGCGCATTTTTCATTGCCTGCGGTGCCACCGCCGTGCGAACGGCAATAAAGCCGCCATTCCCGAACAAAATATCGGGTGTCACCAGTGACCCGGCCAACGGTTTCGCTTGTCCGAAGGTTACATAGAATTGCTGCTTCGCGGGAACATCGGGGGAGCTCTCTTTCACATCCGCCACTTCCCCCACCACTATGGCCCACGGCGTCTGCATCGTCTGCGTACCAATGCGCAGCCGTTTGCCGATAGGATTCTGCCCTGGCCAGGACTGCTCCGCCAGCTTGTGGTTCACGATAGCAACCAGTTGCGATCCGTCTTTATCTGCCGGTGTAAACAGCCGCCCCGCCAGGAGCGGAATCCCCATCGCGTGGAAGTAGTCGCCGTCTACGGTGATCATCGTGGCAAGATCGATCTCTCCTGCCTTCGGCGGAACATAACCCTCAGCGAGAAAGGCGCTATTGCTGTTGTTGCCCGACGCCGGTAGAAACGAAGTCAACCCTGTGCTCTTCACGCCCGGCAACGCCTGCAAGCGCCGCATCAGCTCATGATTGAACGCGTCGACCATGGGCTGAGTTGAGTACTGTTTTTGCGGCAAGTTGTACGACGCCACCAGCGTGTGATCTGGAGTAAATCCAAGCTTCACCTCGCGCATCTTCTCAAAGCTGCGCAGCAGCAGACCTGAGGCAGCCAGTAACACCATAGCAATAGCGATTTCCGCAACTACCAGCGCGGAACGCAACCGGGCATGTCCGCTGCCTGAAGTGCCGGTGCGGCCGCCCTCTTTGAGCGTCTCATTCACGTTCGTCCAGATGGAAGCAAACGCCGGAGCCAGCCCGCAGATCCCACCTGTCAGAATCGCCAGTCCCATGGCAAAGCCCACGACCACCCAGTCCACGCCGATTTCATTGATGCGGGGCAGCGTCTCCGGCAGTAGACTTACACCCACACGCAACGCAACCGCGGCCAGCGCCAATCCCACTACACCGCCGGTCACGCTCAGCACCAGGCTTTCCAGAATCGCCTGCCGCAGCAAGGTGGCCGCGCTTGCCCCCAGTGCCAGGCGAACCGCCACTTCCCTCCGCCTGCGGATAGCCCGCACCAAGAGAAGCCCGGCCAGGTTGGCGCATGCGATCAGCAGCACCACCATCACCGCCAGAAACAGGGTTCGCACCAGCGGACGAGCCTGCTCTACCGTCTCCTCATCCAGCGGCCTCACCACCGGATGCATGCTGAACCCAGCCATGAATGGCGGATAATTCCGCACCGTCTCCGCCGCTACGCGCCCCGCGTCGCTCACCGCCTGCGCCGGCGTGATTCCCGGCTTCAGTCGTCCGACCATCTGGTAGCTCCAGTTGGCCGAGCTCGGCGGCGCCAGCTCCTGGTCTATAAAGCTCATTGGAGTCCACAACTCGCTGCGGTTCAGATGGCCTGGCACCAGCGGAAACTCGAAGCTGCGCGGCATCACGCCGATCACTACATAAGGCTTGCGGTCGAGCAGAATCTTCTTCCCCGCCACGTTCGCATCGCCACCAAAGCGGTCCTGCCACGTCGCGTAACTCAGCACCACTACCTGCTGCTTCTGATCGTCTTCCTGTTGCGTAAAGAAGCGCCCGATCAGCGGCTCTACCGCAAGCGCCGGAAACACCCCGCCGCTCATCCGCGTGGCATTCACGAGCGCCGGCTCCCCGACGCCCGCCAGCTCATACCCCGTCTGCTGATATCCGCCCAGACTCGTAAAGCTGTGCGTATCGCGCGTGTAGTTGCGAATGTCGGGCACTGTCACCCCGGCCTCGCCACTACCGCCAATATCCGCGCCCTTCAGAATATCCGCCACCACCATCAGCCGATTCGGCTCGGGAAACGGCAGCGGCCGCAACAGCACTCCTTCGACAATCGAAAAGATCGCCGTCGTGGCGCCAATTCCCAACGCCAACATCAGCACAGCCGTCGCTGTAAATCCGGGCGACTTTAACAAGTAACGAACGGCAATTCTCAGGTCGCGAAACAAAGACATCATGAGCTCCTGGTCAGGCAGTGATGGTGTTTTAGCTGCACTTCCTTTTCCAAACTAC
>CAYVSQ010000478.1:0-6190 GCA_964453815.1 uncultured Acidobacteriaceae bacterium
TTGCCCTCGCCGGAGACCGTCGGCGTGGTCGCTGTCACTAACACAAGCTTGCCGCCGCGATGGAATCGCGCGTCTTCCAGCACGTCCAGGTTGAGCTTCGCACTGACAAGGCTGCGCTTCTCGTACAGGTCTTCAGGCAGTTCCAACTTGGCGGCAATCGCTTCTATGGGGAGCAGAACCTTCTTCACACTATGTCCTTAGGAGGTTGCAACAAACGCAAGACTGTTCCAAGAATATCGGCTACAGCAGCCGGATTGTCCTTCAGGCAGCTTGTCGTGATCGAGACTCACATAGTCGATTCTCAACTAGCGAGAACGCGCGAACACGGACGTCTGGTGGACCGGGGCGGGTTGAGCACTTCTGTGATCGCGCAGTGTGCATAAGAGACTCATCATCGTAGGAACGGCGTCTACATAAGGGTCAGACAAAGACCCGTCGCGTGAGGAATGCTCACTGTGAACTGGCCATCCTTAAGATGACCAGACGCTGAGGACAGCGTGATATGAGCTTCCCGGCTATCCAGTGCGGGAGCATGCAGCATTTCGATCTGCATCATTCCTGTTTTCTTCGCTCCAAAGTCCAGGATGACTTCGACATCCTGCTCTGCATCTTTGTTGAGAATGATGGTGGTCAGATGACCGCTTGCAAGCTTGACAGCATAGGCAGTCGCATTGACCCCCGCCGCCTGGAATGGTGAGTTGAAGTCAACCTGGAAAAGAGAGCCTCCGCTGAGTTTGCCTGCAAACTTGAGGCCGTACGCAACCGGCTCCATCACGTACTCTGAGCCGAAGGTCGCAATAGGCGTGTAGAAAGGATGAGGGCGAGTCGCGATCTGCTCGGGGCTCTCGCCTTTATCCTTGAGAAGGATGTCACCCGGCAGGCTGCCTCCAACGGAGTTGGCAACGGATTGCCCGGTGCCACCGTGCAAGTTCACCCCGGAATAGTTATTGCTGGCCAGTAATAGCGCATAGTCGGCAGCCCACAGCGCCGCCGCGAAGACGTCGGACACGCCCGGCTTACCTCCGCGATAGCAAGTGTTGCCCTCGGTCATACGGACACGCACGCCCATCGTCTTGGCTGCTGCTGTCGCGATGTCCGCCGTCTTCTGAACTTTTGCCATCGTAGCTGGCTTCAGCAGGTTGGGGATGTTGACCTCGGGGTTGGTTGCCGGACCGCCAAAATAGTAGTGATGCGTGAGCGTTGTCACGCGAGGCGGAGTCCCAATCGAAGCCCATAAATCGGCGATCTGCGTCAACCATCTTACGTCCGCTGCCACATCTGGCATGCCAAACCTGGCTCCAGGAACGCGAGCAGTCACCGCTCGCGCAAGCGAGAGCCACTCGTCCAGGTAAGTCTTCGCAGACCAGGTATTAGGATCCCGCAAGTGGCGGCTGAACAGATCCACCTCATTGCCAATCTGGAAATATTGCAGGCTTGCGCCAAGAGTGTTTGCTACGAACTGGGCTTCCTCTGCCGCGCGTTCGGGCGTATTCGTTCCCATCCCAATGCCATACAAGCACGTCCAGCCCGTCGCTTTCAGAAAATCCCCCAGGTTGCGCACAGCCTCCGGCGTTACCGCGTAATAATGCGCTTTGGGCTCCCCTTCCACTTCACGGACCTGTTTGTGTTCGGGTTCAGGAGAATCAGGAGAGGCCTTCCACCAGGCAAACTCACTGGTATTGCCGCCAAGACGTAGCACACCTTGCGGTGCCAGTGCCTTGAACTGGCGGATGAGTCCCGCATTGCTGCCCGAGAAGAAAGTTGTGTCAGCTAGTTGCTGCACCTCATACGACAGACCGATAAAATCAGCAGGCATGTGGGCCCCGGTTGCCTCGGTCGGGAGTTTCAGAGTGACATTGGGATTTGCTCCGCGCTGCGCGGGAAGTCGGGCGGCGGCAATAGAAAAGGCTGCAGTCGTGAGGAATTCGCGCCGATTGATCTTCATCGCTTCAAGTGTAATCGTCCGTTGCGAAAACGGCTGTGATTCCAATGAGAAAGGCAGGCGTTGTTGGACGGATACACCAGGCAAGTGTTAGCCATCGGGCCACTCGCAATCACACGATTCGCCAGAAGGCTCCTGCCTGGCCCGGCCGTTCCCCGTAGCCATGGCGTGAAAGAGACGCCCCAATTCCCAGCGCCTGCCAAGTAATGACACGCGCTTTGCTTAGAGTCTTTCGCTGATCAAGGACGGCCCCTCCTGTCGGTTAGGTCGCCGAAAATCCGCTGTTCGGTGGGGCTGCAGATCAAAGAGCGCAGGCACTGACTTGATCATTCGTACCGCAGCGCCACCATCGGATCGATCCGGGTTGCCCGTCGCGCCGGCAGGTAAGCCGCCAGCAGCGTGACGGCAGCAATCGTCAGCACCGCAGCCCCCAGCGTTATCGGGTCCGACGATCGCAGACCGAACAACTGCGCCTGCACCAACCGAGTCGCTGCCAGCGTCAGCGGAATCCCTAGCGCAACGCCGATTCCCAACAGCATCAGCGACTCGCGCAGTACCATCCAAAGCACACGCCCTCTGTGCGCGCCCAGCGCCAGCCGAATGCCGATCTCATTCGTACGCCGCACCACGTTGTAGGTCATAACGCCGTACAGCCCAATGCATGCCAGGGACAGAGCCAGCAGCGAGAAGAAGGTTGAGAGCTCGGAGATGAGCGTCTCCTGGCCCATGGATTGATCTAGCTGCTCGGCGATCGTTCTCACCTCAAGGATCGGGAGGTTGGGGTCGATCTCGGCCATTGCGGCGCGTACCTCGCCAGCGATCTTTGCCGGGTCGCCGACGGTCGCAAGCTGCAGCCAATAGGCATAGGCGTCATCGCCGGTGAGTTGCGTGACGGCGAGATAGCTCATGCGCTCTGGCTTTTCGCGCGGGCCGTGATACTTCGCGTCGCGCACCACTCCGACAATCTGCCACTCACCCTTCACGGAAGGGTCGTCGACGGTAAAGGTGTGGCCCAGGGCGTCTCCCTTCGGAAAGAAATGATTTGCGAGGGCCTGGTTCACGACCACGGCTTTGATCGAAGATGCAGTATCCTGTTCGCCGATGGAACGGCCCTGGATGACGGGCATGCCGATGGTCTCGAAGTAACGCGAGCCGACGCGATTCAGCGAGCTTCCAAGATCCTCGTTAGGCGCGGCCTGATAGCCGCGCATGCGGATGGGGGAGTTCCAGTTGCCCCGGATCAGGGCGGGCTGTCCGGAAAAGGTGGCCGACCTCACGCCGGGGAGTGCATTCATCCGATCCATGAGGCGCGCATACAAGGCGTTCAACTGTTCGGGCTTGTATCCCGCAAACTTCGCATTGAATTTCACGAGGAGAAGGTTGTGGCGGTTGAAGCCAAAGTCCTGATTCTCCAGATTGCGCAGTGTTCGCAGGAAGAGTCCCGCGCTGGCAAGCAGAACGAGCGAGAGCGTGACCTGCGATACGACGAGGAGCTTAGGGAGAAGGCGGCCGGATGAGCCTCCGGAGCTGGCTGCGGTGCGCGCGCTGGTTCCGAGCGAGGGCGTAACGCTGATACGCGAGACGCGCAGGGCCGGGGCGAGGCCGAAGAGAATCCCCGTGAAGAGCGATACGCCGAGAGTGAACAACAGAACGTGAAGATCGGGCCGGGCTTCCAGGGGCGTGTTTTTCGCTCCGTCGGCGAGGAAGGCAATTAGGGCGCGCGTTCCCATATAGGCGAGAGCAAGGCCGAAGGCTCCGCCGGTGAACGAGAGCAGCAGGGCCTCAAGGAGAATCTGCCGGACGATGCGCCTGCGGCTGGAACCGAGAGCCAGGCGCGTGGCGATTTCGCGCTCGCGCGAAGCGGCTTTCGCCAGCAGAAAATTAGCCAGATTCGCGCAGGCGATCAGCAAGACCAGCATAACCACGCCCATCAGGATGTTTAGGGGCTGCTGATAGACTTCGCGAAGGTCGGAGATGCCGCGGTCACCGGGCAGCAAGTCGACGTAGATCTTCTGGATTTCTTTTTTGCGGTCAGAGGTCATCTGGGCGCCTTCGCGGTCAATCATGAAGCGCTGCACCTGATTGGTGACCCATGCCCCCGCCTGCCCGAGCGGGACGGCCGGATCACGGCGCGCCATGATATGCATCCAGAAAAGGCCGCCTGGTGCGAGGAGCGTGGGCTGGAGCATCACCTCCTGCTGCATGGTTACGGGCAACCACATATCCATGGAGTCTGGGTACACGGCGACTCCTTCGAACTTCGGCGGCATGACGCCGATCACCGCGAAGGGGCTTCCGTTGATGGTGATAGAGCGGCCGATGATCGCCGCATCACCTGCGAACATCTGTTGCCAATAGCGATAGCTGATCACCGCGACTGGGCTGCTTCCGGGGGCAGTGGCATCGGTCGGCGCGAGAGTTCGGCCGAGGAGAGGCTCGACTCCGAGCACGCTAAAGAAATTGCCGGAGACGAGCTGGCTGGCTGCCTGAGTCGCCGCGCCGTTTCCACCCGAGCCGATACGCACACTGACCTGGTTCCAGAAGCTGCCAAAGGCGCAGATGCCCGTGAACGGGGTGTGACCCTGCGCCTGCTCGCGCTCGAGACGCTGGTAAAAATCGTAGGTGAAGATGTCGAGCGGGCCGCCCTCGATGCCGTCGATCTCGCCGCCGCCGAATGCCTTGCCGAAGGAAACCAGCTGCTGGGCATCGCGCACGGGAAGCGACTTGAAGAGCAGATCGTTGACCAGGGTAAAGATTGCGGTGTTCGCGCCGATGCCGAGAGTGAGCGACAGGATGGCAATCGCGGTAAAGCCCGGGCTCTTGATGAGCATGCGCGCGCTGTAACGCAGATCCTGCCAAAGATTTTCGAAAGCCGATTCCCAACCTGCCGACCAAACATTTTCCTTTACCGCGTCTTTGCTGCCCATCTCCATCTTCGCCGCCCGGAGCGCGTCTTCGCGGCTCATGCCGAGGCGCATCTTTTGCTCCGCCGACGCGTCCAGAAAGCTGCGCAGTTCCTCGTCCATCTCCAGGCTTCGTTGGTCCTTCCCGAAGAGAGCTCTGATCCCATTTAGAAAACTTCGCAGTAGTCCCATCTCTGCCTCGCTACGCTTCAAGAATTCTGTTGATTGCCGCAATCTGCCGTCCCCATTCATGGGTTTCGTCCTTGAGCGCCTTTCTTCCTTGTTCTGTCAGCAAGTAATATTTCGCGCGACGATTGTTCTCCGTGGCGCGCCACTCGCTCTTGATACGCGCAGAACGCTCCAGGCGGCTGAGGGCTGGGAACAACGAGCCGGGGTTCACGCGAAAGACTCCCTTGCTCACCAGTTCGATACGGAGAGCCACGCCGTAACCGTGCATCGGCTCCAGGGCAAGCGTCTTCAGTATGAGCATCTCCAGCGTTCCCTGGACCAGGTCGCTTGCTTCGTGGCGCATGAAAGGATCTCCTCTAGATAATCAAGAGGAATACAATCTACTCGTCTAGATTGTCAAGAGGAAGGGCGTTTTGCCGCTTGGAGAGAGGGTTTCGTGTGCTTCCGCCGCCTGATTTGGGTCCAGGGCCGAGACTTGGACACGAAGAATGTCCGGAACAACTGAGCCCCGCAAAAATGATCTCGAGAATGGGGTGTCGGGTCACAATCATTCACTGATCTAATTTCATGGAGCAGCCACTCGCAAATCCCGAATCTTTCCGCAGGATTTCTCCTACGGTCATGGCGCTGTAATGTACTTTGTGGAAAGCACTTTTTTCCGATCTGTGAAAGTTACAAAGGTCACGGCGCACACTCTCAGCTAGCACCTGTCGGGATAGGCCTGGAATCAATGATTTAGAGGATTTGAAACAGAGGATGTGACAAATGCGAAAGCGGCGTAATAGGTTCCCAATCCATGCGGCCTAAAACTTTCCACATTTTTTTCCACAGGCAGGCGCAGGATGATCAGGGGCTTGAAGATGACCAGAAAACACGGCAAAGATGCTCTGCTAGCCGAAGCATCTTTGCCGTCAGGTCAAGCAGAAACTACGGCTTGGGAGCAGCTGCCGGGGCGCGCGGCGCGGCGGAATGCGTCGGAGCCGGAGCGGATGGAACTCCGGCTGCGGGAGCCGGGACACCCGACTTGGCGTTGTAAGCCTGAATCACGGCTGCCGTAATGTCAGTGCTCTTATTGGCCCAGAGAACAATGGGAGCCTGCTGGCTGGCGGCGGCATCCAGCACCACGGTGTAGCCATTCTGCTCCGCGTAGCTCTGG
>CAYVSQ010000479.1:0-5540 GCA_964453815.1 uncultured Acidobacteriaceae bacterium
TGCACAAAACAGAACGGCCGCACTGCTGGAGTGCGGCCGTGGCTGGTTGCGAGGGTTTGGTTAGTTGACGGTTACGTTGACCATTGCGCTGGAAGTCAGTTTGCCGGTTGCGGCATCGGTTCCCGTGACGGTTATGGCGTAGGCGCCAGCCGTGGTTCCGGGGGTGGTGGTGCCGCCACCACCGCCTCCGCCGCTGTTGCCTCCGCCTCCACCGCAACCGATTCCCATACCGACGATGACCGCGAAGAGGACGACCCCGAGGATGGTGCGCCAGCTACGGCGGCGGGCTGGGATTCCGAAGAACAAGAGGCCTGCGATTGCGAGCCCTCCGCCTACCGCAAAGAACTTGTTCAGAGGAAGGTCGAGGGCGCTGGTAGTTGGAGCGGTGGTCGAGACGGTGAGTGTCGCGGTCGCCGCCGTTGTTCCGGTTACGTTAACAGAGCTGGCGACGGAGCAGGTGGGAACCTTGGTGGCTCCAGCGGGACTTGTGGTTAGGGCGCAGGTGAGATTAACCAGACCGGTAAAGTTGGTCGGAGTAATCGAGATGGTCGAGGTGTTCCCTGTCGTGGCTCCTGCAGTAAGAGTGAGCGAGGTGGGACTACCGCTGAGCGCGAAACTGGCGGCCGGGTTCAGGGTGATGGGTACTGTGAGGACCTGGCTGACGGTGGTACCAACCGTTGCTGTGATATCAGCCGTGTAGCTGCCGGCCATCGCCGACGATGTTGTGGTCACCGTGAGCGTCGACGTGGCGCTTACGGAGGAAAGAGTCACATTCGGCGCGGCGCAGGTGATTCCCGACGGAGTGCCTTCGACTGAACAGGCAAAAGTTGCCTGCCCGGAGAGGCCGCCCTGCGCCGACACAGTCAGAGTGCCGGTTCCGGAGTCACCCGGATTGACGATGGTGATTCCACTGGGCCCCGCGAGCGTGAGCCCGGGAGCAAGTGCTGTCGCCGGGGCGATGACCCTGATCCCCAGCGTGTGCACAAAGGTGCCGGTCGGATCCACCCCTGTGATCAGCACGTCGAACGTGCTGCCGGCGGTAGTGACGTTGGAATTATTGACGGTGAGAGTGACAGGCGTAGTGCCTCCGCTCGTGAGGGTAGGAGAAGAACTGAGCGAGCAACCCACGCCGCCAGTTCCAGCGCAGGTGAGGGCGACCACTCCCGCGAAGCCATTCACCGAGCTGATATTGATGGTCTCGGTCGCGGTGCCGGACGAGGGCACGTTGATGATTGTAGTCTGCGGCACCATGGAGAAGTCGGAGAGCGGGTTGGCGAGGTTGGTGGCAGTGGAGGTAGAGGGGGCGTAGACCGTGTCACCGGAATAACCGGCGATGAGAATGTTTGCACCCTGGAGTATCCCCGAGCCGTTAACCAGAATCGTCACCTCGGATGTGTCGGTTCCGGCGACCGGAGTGAGGGTCAGGGGATTGAACTCATAGCCGGAGGTCTGAAGAGTGATTGTTCCGGTAGGAGCCGTCGTTCCCTTCCCGGTGACGGTCACAGTGATACTGGTGAGCGCGGACGGGGAGGTAGCGGCACCGCTGGTAGCGATGGTTGTTGTGCTTGGGGTGAGAGTAGAGGCGGCTGCGACGGTGAGCGTGCCCGAGGCCTGAGCGGTGGTGTAATTTGTGTCACCACTGTAGGTGAAGGTGATGGTGTAGCTGTTGGCGGTTACTGAAGCTGGGATAGTAATGTTCGCGTAGCTGGCGCTGACGCCAGTTTGGAGGTCGACGCCGCTCAAAGAGAGAGGCACGCTGGTGGGTGTCCCGGAGGGAGCTCCTGAAATGGTGATGGTACCCGTTGGCGCGACTCCGACGCCCGTCGTCTCGAGCAAAATCGTAAAGGTTGTCGCCTGCCCTGCCAGGACGGTCTGGTTAGGCGTGGCCAAATCTATGGTCGGTGTGGACTGTATCACTGTGTACGTGGTTGCTGCGGCAGTGGAGGCGTTATAACTTGCATCTCCGGGATAGCTGGCGGTGATGGAGTGACTACCGATACTGGTGGTTACGCGCGCGGCGACCGGGTCGGACGGATTGTACTCAGCGTCGCCTTCGGCATTGAGGACAGCGGCGTTAACGGCCTTACCGCTGTCGGAGAAGGTGACAACTCCGGTGGGAGGGCCAAAGACCGGGCAGGTAGCGGGGTTGGATTGGCAAGCCTGCACCGCTGAGAGTTGGGAGCTGGGAGCGACCTGCGCGCTGAGAAGGAGTTGTGTGCCGTAGGGAATATTGGTGCTACCGGTAGGAACGGAAACGTAGCCGCCACTGCCATTAGGGGAAAATACGTTCAGCAATGTACCGCTGGCCTCGGGACTGACGGTGATGAGGGTCTTCGCCGAATCCGCAGCAGCGTTCTTGCTGTCGCCGCCATAGCTTGCCCAGACATTGTAGGTACCACCGGGCAGGGTGGTGGTGGTTCCGGTGGCAGTGCCTCCGGTCAGGGTGAAGAAATTCCGGCTCTGATTAGTGGGCAGGGTGCTGTCGGTGACCAAGGCGATATCGCCGGTAGGTGTGGTACCGGTGACCGTAGCAGTGACCGTGATGTTGCTGCCGTGTGTGTAGGTTCCTGCCGCAGGCGAGGATAGCGTCACGGTTGAAGCAGCGAAGGTGACCTTACTCCAGTCGGAGACAAGGACGTTCGCGTCGATGGTGCCGAGGCCGGAGGCCGGGTCGTATCCAGTTGTGGCGTTGTACAGGGGAGTGGTGCCAGAGCCGATTTGACCCTCGATTGCCGTGCCTAAGTTGGGATCAGTGATGGTGACGGGATTGCTGACCGCGATACAGTTGGGGGTGTTACTCGCAGCTGTGGCCGAAAAGGCGCAGGGGACCGAGTTGGTGCCGGTGGTCACGTCGTGGAAGGCCGCGGGAAACTGCGCGGCGAGCGGATAGAGGACAAAGTTGGCTTGACCCTGAGGTCCATATTTCTGATTGACGAGGGCCATGATGCCGGCAAAGGAGGGCGTGGAGGCTGAGGTTCCTCCGACAGCGAAGATCTGAACGGTTCCGCTGCCGGAAACGGGCTGGCAGTCGCCATCAGTCGCACAGATGGGGTAGAAGCTGGAGTTTGCGAAATCGGCAGCGAAGAGGGAGAGATCAGGGAGGTCGCGGACGCCGTCGGTAGGCACGCCTGTACCGGTTTGCCAGACCGGCTTGGGATAACCGGCAGTGCAAGTCAGGGTGTTGCCGTTGGTATCGTAGGTGCCGGTGGCGCAGTTGCTGGCTCCGCCGCTGGCGCCGGCGATCGTGGTTTCCATTCCGCCGGATAAAGTGAGCGTGTTGAAGATATTGAAGCCGAATTGACTGTCGTTCCAGGGCTGCTCAGGAATTACACCTTTGATGGAGACGGCGGGCGTGTTGTCGCTGGTGGTGGTGTTCCAGTAAGTCGCGAGCTGAGCAGGAAGAGCGGCGGAATTGTTGTAATCGCTATAGAAGAAGTCCGTTCCGCCGACGGCGACATTGTAGGGTGTAGAGGCAAAGCCGCTGACCTGTTGCCCATTGATCGCGAAGAACTGGGTGTTATCGTCATCGCACCCGGCCGAGCCGTTGTCTCCAGTTGAGACCAGGACAGTAATACCTTGCGCCGCGGCCTGTTCATAAAGGCTGTTGAGGAACTGGTTGGTGGTGCCGATATTCTTTTCGCATGCGCCGAAGCTCAGGCTGACGATGGGGGCGAGGTTACCGTAGATCGCGTGCTCGAGGGCAAGATAGAGACCGCCTTCGAGGGCGGTGTCAGCGGCAATCACGAGGTTCACGGTCGCATTGGGCGCCACAGCTCCGGCCCACTCGACATCAAGATAAGCTTCGACAGAGTCCCCGTTAGGACCTTCGGGATTGTTGATGCCGTCAATGCCAGGATCGTTTCCGTCAATGATGACCTGCGGCGGGTTGGCGGGAAGGCTGAAGAGCGAGCGGAACTGATTGACCAGGTAGATGTTGATGTTGGAGTCGTTGACAATGGCAATGGTTTGGCCGGAGCCGTTGGTACCCGCCGTGTAAAGCGGATTGATGTCGTACTGGACGGCATAGTCAGCCGGCGAAAGGACAAAATTGGGGATCGAACCGCCGCTACTTGTGGTCCATTCTGGAGTAGCTTTGTCGGTCTTAGGGTTGTAAGTGGCTTTGCCGAGTACCCTGGCGTGGTTCTTGACACGAAAGTTGTTGAGAGTGGCGAATCCGCCGACGACGGGCGCGAGGGCGGCTGGAATTTGCGGATCGTTGGCGTTGGCGTAATGCGTTTCGCCGTTCACCATGTACTTATGGATCTGCGCATGGAAAGTCGAGCGGAATTGCGCGACGTTGCCGGAGATTTCAAGACTCTGGCGACCGCCGTTGACCTTAGTGACGTTAAAGCCGTGAGACTGGAGCCAAGACTCCACGGTGGCGACGTCCTGATCGGAGGGACCGAACTGCTTGCCAAACTGCGCCGGAGTAAGCCACTTGTGATAGATGGCCGAGCCGGGCGTGTGCAGGTCGTCGACGAGCTGTCTGAGGGCGGAATCCTGCGCGTCACTGCGCTTCAGGATGAGCTGGAGGCGGTCGAGAGGCATGCTGTCGGGCGCGGCTCCTCGATCATTGGCGGCCCGAGCCAGGGGATGCACAGTTCCCTTGATTGTGACGCGGGAGTTCTCGTCAATGGGCTGGGTTAGGCGATTGGTGATGAGCGATGGGGCGGCCTGTGAAGCGGCCTGGGCAACGAGAGCGGCGGGCGCGATAAGCGTGAGGGCTGCCGTCACGAGGGCGAACGGACTTAGGGAGCGGAAAATCTTTGCGAGCATGGCCATCCTATCCAGTCTTGAAGCGATCGAACCTGGCGTTGCGTGTTGCTACGACGACGAAGGGCGCATTCTGCGGATGCGTTCGATCGGTACCTGCCTGCCAAATGAGTCCGAAGCAGTGCGCAGGGTCGGGGGAGCAACTGATGCGGGTCTTCTACGAGAGACGGCAGAGTACCCCAAAAAAAGCAGTCAGCGATGGTTGTAAGCAATTGGGGGAGCCATGTCAAGAGATTGGCTCTTGGGACGTATGGTGAAAGAGGTTGGGGATAGCGGATAGAAGCAATCGGGTCTTCGGCGCACAAAATCGGGGGATATTGCACCGTCGGCGTGGAGGGTGTGAGCTGCATAGGGGCAGAGTCTGCCTTGCGACCATTTAGACGGCAACTGCCGGAATTAGTTGCGGACGGTGTTTGCGGACGGGGTCCGTGTTCGGCTGCCGCCCGCCGAACTGGGCAGCCAGCAACCGGAATCGCTGGCAGGCGATATTCCTCTTTGATCCTTCGGGTCGGCATCGACAACGAAAGGATCGAGCGGAATTCTACGGCAGCATTCGACCGAAGAGGGAGAGGAATGGATCCGGTTTTCTTTAGGTACGCAACGTAGAGGCGCTGCAGGGATCGCTGGGGGGTTTTTAAACCGCACTCGAAGAGGCGGAAGTCGAAGGGACACGTGGCGTTGTAACCGGCATACCTTTACCAGTAGCCTGGTAATGGTTCGGGTCGTCTGCCACAGTAGCAGAGCTGCTCGGGCAGAGGACGCTTCAG
>CAYVSQ010000480.1:0-5794 GCA_964453815.1 uncultured Acidobacteriaceae bacterium
CTCCGGAAAAGTATTCTGCAAAGTCGACGCGCAGGAGTCTCCCATCTCCGTAGGCGACCTCCTTACAACATCGCCAACACCCGGTCACGCCATGGCAGCTCGCGATCATCAGCGCGCCTTCGGCGCAGTTATCGGAAAAGCGCTCGCTCCACTCAAGTCAGGAACCGGCTTTCTTCCCATCCTCATCGCACTGCAATAACCCTGGAGATTCTTATGCCACCATCGACACTCAAAGATGTTGCGCAACTTTTGGGATTATCCAGCAAACTGCAAATGGCGGCGGCGAAACTGAATTGAAACGTTAAACCCCTCTTGGCATCCCTCCACTTCTAGGCGTACTCCCGTTCGCGCGTCGACCGTGAGATCGAGGCCGGGCTCGCGGCGCACATCGATTTGCGCACCGAAGATAACATCGCCGCCTGAATGTCTCCCGAAGAAGCGCACAGAGATGCCTTGCTGCGCTTCGGCAACCCCACGGCGACCAGGGAGCAGGCCGCTTCGGCCGACCCCTGGCTCTGAGTGTGAAAAACTTCTGGTCTGATCTCGGTACGCCGCGCGTAAATTGCGCCGTTCCCCCTGGACTCGCGATCACCGCTGTGCTTACGCTGGCATTGGCGATCAGTGTGAACGCCGTCGTGTTCAGCATGCTGAATGCATTTCTGCTGTGACCGTGGAATGTGCCCCAGTCGGAGAACTTTTTCGGAACATGGACGGATAGTCGCTAGCCTACATCGGAAGCGCCTCGGCCATGATGCGAGTGGAAAGGCGAGGTGTTGATCCGAGGCGTTTTCGATTAGGAGAAAGGAAGGCGCAGGCGCTGCCGCGGATGCGATGAGTCTATGGAGATTTAATAAAAACCCGCCTGTAATCAGCTATTTATCCGGATCAACGAAAACCGATGAAGCGATCTCTTCAAACCCATACACCCCGAGTATGGCACAGTCGAGCGTCTGCGGCGTCTGCGGCTTCGTTCTTGCCGGCTATTCGGAAGTTGACCACTCGATGAGCAGACTAGCGACTAAACCAGAGACCGGATCTGGGGGACCCCAATCTATGTCCAGCGCCTGAACCTGATCGGCCATGGTCCAGTTACCCAACGATTGCAACGAGCTGAAGAACATGTTCGGCAAGTGCCTTATCGCCGAATATCGTGAGCTTGGCGCGAGCAGAGTCTCGGCCTATGCCCTTCGTAAAAAGGCGCCACGCGATGGATTGCGGGATGATGATATGAGAGGCAATTACAGTTGGAAGATCACTTGTGAAGCTCCAGCTATCTTGAGACCTGAGAAGACACCATTGGCCGCCACAATCGCCGGAGATTTCAACAAGGAGGGCTGTATTAGCCGCAGCCGTGACATCTCTGTAAGCATGTGGCAGCCCCCGCAGAAGTGTGTCCAGAACCGGATGGTATAGGAGTGGAGTCATCATATTGCCCGGGCGATTGGTGGCGAGGCGGATTTGCTCCTGATGGTGCCAGCGCTCGGTGAGTTCGCGGGCGTTATCGAACCAGACGAGTGAAGTCATCTCTCCGGCCCACGAGACGCCAATCGCGGCTGGAGCAAAAGGGTCGAGCGACTCATAGAAGTCTGCTGTTTGGTTGCACACAATTTGCATGAGTTGTGTAAGCACCGGGGGGCTGAGGCGGCGGTAAACAGTCACTCCTTCGTGATTCAGCCGATTGACCAACGCGATGACTTCTTGATGTGAGTGCACGTTTACGCTTTCGACGCGCCAGTTGTCGCGCCCGCCGGACAGTTTGCGCAAGCCGGTGTCAAGCAAGTGCGCCGCGACGTCGCGAACTCTCCATTGGGGTGCGATAGTAGGTAGGTCCCATTCAGTGGCGTCGAGAGAGCTTAGCAAGTCGATGAGGTGCTGATCTACCTGACGGATAATCTGTGAGCAAAGTATCGGCTCTGTACCCTTAAGACTCACGTCCATTCCACCTTGAGACGGAATTCTAACAACTCCTTGTGCAGAGGCTCACGTGACTTTGTCGAAAAATAGGTTGACAATTCTTGAATAAAGGGCTCGTAAGTGATTCTCAACTGTTGAGCCCAATGGACGCATTGAGCTGTACAAGGCGATGGATCTCCGGAAAGTTCGATTATCGTTACTTAATGTTGGTCAAGACCTCCGACAGATGGGACATTGACAGATACAGTAGAACCCGCGGCCGAGATCCGGTCAGCACCAGAGTAGATGATGAAGCGATCGCCGCGCAGAAAGCCGACCAGCGTCAGATCCATTTCGCGTGCCAGCCTGACTGCCAGGCTTGATGGAGCTGAGACTGAGGCAAGAATCGGAATTCCCGCAGCGATGCTCTTTTGTACGATCTCAAAGCCGCCACGCCCGCTGACCACCAGAATGTGGGCAGAAAGGGGTAGCCGTTTTTCAAGAACGGCCCACCCAACGATCTTGTCAACTGTATTGTGACGCCCGATATCTTCACGCAGAGCAACTAGTTCTCCAGATGCTGTAAACAGTCCGGCTGCGTGCAGGCCTCCTGTTTTTTCAAAGACAGCCTGACTTCCACGCAACTTCTCGTTCAGCGAAGAGAGTACGCCGGGAGGGACGCGAAGAGCGGGGTTGGGCCGACGCAGGCCACGCGTCCGGATTGCCTCAATAGAAGCCTTCCCACAGATCCCACAGCTTGATGCAGCAAAGAAGTTGCGGCGCATTTGCTCGGGGTCATATTCATTTTCATTTTTAACGATCTGAATCTCAACAACGTTGTTCTTGCCCGTGTTTCCGTTTGGGACCGCCCGAATCGCGAGAAGTTCCTGAGAACTAGAAATAATCCCTTCGGTCAGGAGAAATCCTGCCGCCAACTCGATATCATGCCCAGGCGTCCTCATCGTCACGGTGAGAGGGGCGGGAGGATCCTCCTGGTGTGCAATTCGGATCTCGAGCGGCTCTTCCGCAGCAAGGTAGTCAGTGGCACGACGCAATTCGCCCTTGGTCCATTCCAAGACCTCAGTGATCTCGATGCTTTGTCCTGGAGTTCGCACGATTCAAATCCGTCGTCATGAATGGAAAGGCAAACAAATCGAGAGCCGATGGTACTAGAGGGCGCGCAGCTACTTGGGCATCGGCATCGATACTGCGTTGCCTGCACCGCGTTCGGCGATCCAAAGAATATCACCAGCAGGTTCGACTCCGGTTGGTGTTTTTAGTCCTTCTTTGATTACAGTGACGCTTGCCTTGTCTCCATTAACGGTGAGGACGGAGATCTTGCCGCTGCCATTTTCGGCGAGAAAGAGCTTTCCATTCGCTGCACGCATGCCGTCAGGGCCCTTTATCGGCTGGTCCATCCAGATATCAACAGGTGTCTCCGGCTTGTCATCGGAATTCACCGGGACGCGGTAAAGCTTGTTAAAGATCACATTGTTCACGTAGAGTGTGCCGTCGAGGAGGGTGATGCCATCGACGCCCTTAAGCGTCGGATGTTCCAGGTAAAGCTCCGCGGTTGAAGCTCCAGCCGGCAGCCTGTAGATTCTTCCCGTCGCGGTGTCCGTGATATAGAGCGCCTTATCCGGTCCGATCGCAAAGTCGTTGCACGTCGTGTTGTCCCCAGGCAGGTTCCAGCGGATCTTCGGCGCGCCCGTTGATAGATCGAAGCTTCTCAGCGCAGTGTGGCGTTGTACCGGCTTGGTGTCCGGCACAGGTGTCAGTTGACATGTCCACAATGTGTTGGTGGAGGCGTCGGCCAGCATGCCAAAGAAGAACGTCCCAGGTGCTTCGCCACTGGCGTCGATGAATTTCTCGGCCGTAGATGAACCTGGGCGCACCTTATAGACGAATGGTGAACTGGCGCTTCCGACAATCAACACGCCGCCGGGCGCTATGGTCAAACTTTCAGGTTGCGATTTCGCGTCGCCAATCAGAATTTCATCCGCAAACGCAACTTGCGCAAAGCTCGCTACCAGAACGACGCATGTGGCGAGGCGTCGAACGTTCAAGATGGCCATCGTCAGAGATCCTCGGTGTTTATCTTTCGCACCAACGATAAATGATCAGGAAGGTTAGGAGTCGAAACAATTGATGAAAGCTGCTCAAGCGGTAAATTGACGGCCAAAGCCCAATGCGGCCAAACCCTTGCGATAGGTGGCCGAACTGCGGTCGGCCGGGAAAAGTGCTTCGTCGTGCAGATTCAGGGGCAGATCTTCGGGATATTGTGACTCGACGATTTCGATGTCCTCGGAAAGACCTGGTAGTTGAAGTCGAGAGTTTGCTCAATGGGCGCGTCCTTGTCGAAGTTTCTGCAGAGTGGCACTAAGAGGCGGGTTGTGCGGGCGGAGACAGGAGACCCAGCAGAAAGATGACGCCCGCCGCAATCGCAGCGCTCGAGGCGAGGACGGCATATTGCGTGGCATCGCCAACGGCAATCGGAGCCACGAGAGCGGCCAGCATTGCCGCCGATGAGGATGTCGAAGTTACTGCGAGTTGGCGCGACGTGCCAAACAGCGCATAGACAAACATCCCCGCCATCGCGGCATACAACCCCATCTGCGGCGGTACCCCGGCTATTCCCGCATAAGCCATTCCCTCGGGCACCAGCAATCCTGCGAGCGCGATGCCTGCGATTACATCTGCGCGTATGGATTTCGGTGTGCAGTCAGGCAGCCAGCCGGCGACAGGAAGAAAGCGGGATATCGCGCTACGAGACATTTATTCTCCCGAGAGGTACAAAGGTCCCGTTTTCGGAAATTTCGAGGCAAACTTCCTCACGGCACCGCTTTCGACTGGCTATCTCTATTTTGTAGTCCAACCACTGCGCCACTAGGTTTTCTTCGCTGTCTTCTTCCGCGCCGGCTTCGGCTTAAACGAGGCAACGTATTTGTAGCTGATCTCGAAGAAACGTTTCAATTCCGAGGCTTTTGATAGAAGCGAATCAGGGACGACGACATACTCTGGTTGTACAACGCCATAAGCGTCACAGAGTTTAGTCTTGTACTTTTTCAGAAATAATTCTCGCTCATCTCTCGGCAGCCTCAGGACCATGTCACCATCTTTGCTCAGGTAGCTGAACATATGACCGTTTAGCGACGTGTACGGTATCGTCGCGCCCTTCCGCTCTACAGCCGGAATAGTGGCCACCACCTTCTCGTACAACAAAACCTTGCCCGAAGGTGCTGCTGCGGTTGCCTTTGGCATGATCACCTCTCAACAACATTTCTCAAAAGGGTCATTATAGGTGCCATACTCTCCTTCTTCCCTGAAATGTCAGCCTGTCGGTAACTTCGAGTCCCGGTTGACGATATCTTCCCCAACGCATTCATCGCCGCCCTTTGCGTGACCTGATCGAGATTAGTCCTCATAAACGCCCTGGGGTGCGAGAGTCCGAGATGGCGATCCGGATCATGTTGTTTGCCACACGGCAATTGGAGAGCGTACCCATGGCAAGCGGCAAAACAAAGCGCAAAAGAGCATCTAAATCAACTCTCAAGCTCCCCGACCTCGAACAATCCAAATCGGCGGTATTGAACAGCCTGACATCTCCCAGTTCCCAGCGAACCTATGATCATGCGATCAAAGAATTCATCGAGGGCTCTGGTGCAAACTCTAGATGTATTTTGGTGGGATAGAGAATAATGGCCGGGATGACCGAACCGGCACCCGCGCGCGACCTATTCAAAGGACGACATTTCGACCAAGATGTCATCGTATTGTGCGTACGCTGGTATCTCAGCTTCAAATTGAGCTCGCGTGATCTAGTCCAGATGTTGAGTGAGCGCGGGATGGTGTTTGGCACATACGACGAGTCTGCGCTGGGTGCAACGCTACGTGCCTGATT
>CAYVSQ010000481.1:0-2684 GCA_964453815.1 uncultured Acidobacteriaceae bacterium
GTCCTGGGTGAGGTCCTCGGCATCGGTAGCGGAACCTGTGAAACGGTAGCAGATGGCGTAGATACGGCGATGCTGAGAGACGACGAGTTGCTGCCAAGACTGCGAATCACCCGCCATACACTGGCGAACCAGTTTGACGAGTGCTTCGTTTGCAGCATCCTGTTCTGGGGTACGCTCCAACTTCGCCTCTATAGGTGCTTTTACCGGTAGGGGAAGTGTACCTTGTAGACCGGGTGCCGGATTGATTTGTTGGAGTACCTGCGGAGCGGATTCGGCATGGGGGATAGGCCGAGGTACACGCCGGGGGGCAAATTTGAAGCTCGAAGGCCTGCCCTTCGCCGAAATCGGAATCGCGATGTGCAGAACGCCCATGTTTGCTAGTACGCATGGGCGTCGCGGTTGGTTCAATCGTCAGGAATCTGGGGCGTTTAGGGGGTTGGGGCGGTGATGACGCCGCAGGCGATTCGGTTACCGGAGTTGCCGGCGGGGTCGGTCTTCATGTCGTCGGCCTTCTCGTGAACCACGATGGAGGTTCCGCCGTTGGCGATGATACTGACGGCTGAGGTGGGGTCGAGCGAGAGGTAGTCGACCTTGAAGGTGGCCTGGCCGACGTGGCCTTCGCCGATGGTGACGTTCTGGGCGAAGTCGCCAGCGTGGTGGCCCATCGGGTTTTGAAAGCCGTGCTGCTTGTTTTCGGGATTGAAGTGGCCGCCTGCGGTCTTGAAGTCAGGGCCTTCGCAGAGAGGCTTGGCATGGATGTGAACGCCGTGTTCGCCTACGGGAAGATTCTTGAGATTGACCTTGACGATGAGTTTGCTCTTGTCCTGCTGGAAGGTGGCGGTGCCGGCGTCTTCTCCGGTGCTGGTCTTGATGGGAACGGTGATCTCATTTTTAGGTTTGGCGAAGACGGGAACGGCAAGGAGGCAAAGGGTAAGTGCAGCGAGAGTATTACGCATAAGGCATATCTCCAATCGGCTTCTCTAAAGAGAGGATACCGGAGTTTTTCCGCGGGTTGTATGGCGGGTGGGGATATGTATGTAAAATCTGGTTCATGATTTCAGCCAGACTATGTTCTTCGTCGAAGTTCGTCGCCTTCTTGTGCCTTCTTGGCGTTGTTTCAGTAACCGCTCCCTTGTCAGTATTGGCTCAGCAGGGACGACGCGGCGGGCCGCAAGCGCAAGAGGCAGCGCCTGAGGCGAAGCCAGCCGCGCCAGACGCGAAGCCAGCGGAGCCGAAGACGGCGGCTACTCCTGGAATGCCGATGGCGGAACCACCACTGCCACCAGACGCGCATGCAGAACAGAGCATCCAGATGGACGGAAAAACGCTGCACTACACAGTAACGGTGGGGACGCTGGCGGTGCGGGACAGCAAGGGCGCGTTGAGTGGCGAGGTGGTCTATACCGCTTACACGATTGAAGGCAAGGACAGGCCGGTGACGTTTGCGTTCAACGGCGGGCCGGGGGCGGCATCGGTGTATCTGAACCTTGGTGCGATTGGGCCGAAGAGAGTGGCGTTTGGTGCTGAGGGGCAGAGTCCTTCTGATCCGGCCACGCTGACGGACAATCCCGGGACGTGGCTGGACTTTACGGACATTGTGTTCATCGACCCGATTGGGACGGGGTTCTCGCGGTCGCTGGTGCCGATGGATGAGGCGAAGAAGCAGTTCTATGGGCCGGATCAGGACATCGCGTATCTGTCGATGTGCGTGTACGACTGGCTGGTGAAGAATCAGAGATTGCAGTCGCGGAAGTATATTGTCGGCGAGAGCTATGGTGGGTATCGCGGCCCGCGATTGACGGCTTATCTGCAGTCGCAGATCGGTGTGGCGATGAATGGGCTGGTGCTGGTGTCGCCAGCGCTGGCGCCGCAGGGTGGGTCGCCGGATCTTTCGCCGGTTCCTTGGATGATGACGCTGCCTTCGATTGTGGCGGCGAACTATGAGCGGCAGGGCAAGTTGACGAATGAGAATATGGCCGCGGTGATCGACTATACGCGCGGGCAATACGCTCAGGATCTGCTGGCGGGGAATAGTGACCCGGTGGCGACGCCTCGGCTGGTGGCGAAGGTCACTGAGTTGACCGGGCTTGATCCGAAGTTTGTGAAAGAGTCTGGCGGACGGCTGGAGACGCAGGCGTTTCTGCGCGAGGAGTTTCGCGAGACGGGTAAGCTAGGCAGCCGGTATGACCCGAACGTGACAGCGTACGATCCGTTTCCGTATAACCCAACGCAGGAGACGAATGACCCGATTTTGTTGAGCATTGTTGCGCCGACGACGACGGCGATGGTGGACTTTGTGACGCGGACCGTGGGCTGGAAGACGGATGCTCGGTATAACGCGTTGTCGAGTGAAGTGGCTGGCGCGTGGGACCGGAGTTCGCGGAATGGTGCGTTTTCGGGGGGTGCTTCGGCGACCGATCTGCGTGTGGCTGTGGCGACGGACCCAAAGCTGCGCGTGGTGATTGCGCATGGATGGGCGGATCTTTCATGCCCGTTCATGGGATCGGTTCTGACGGTGAGCCAGATTCCGATTATGGGCGATCCGACGCGGATTCAGGTGCATGAGTATCCGGGTGGGCATATGTACTATGCGCGGATTGGGAGCTCGCTGGCGCTGCGTAAGGATGTTCAGGAGATGGTCGCGAAGCACTAGGTGTCCTGCCGGACGGGCCGCCTGCGCGGCG
>CAYVSQ010000482.1:0-10756 GCA_964453815.1 uncultured Acidobacteriaceae bacterium
ATGGCCGGACGCGGAACCGACATTCTCCTCGGCGGCAACGCGGAGTTCGTGGCAAAACAAGACCTGGTGAAGAAGTCTGCGGCGCGCTCGATTAGCGTCGCCGAGGGCGCGATCAACCCCATGGCCGCTCCCGGCATGCTGCGGTTCTATTACCAGGGACAGGAATTCGAAACGACGCAGGAGAACTGGGACCGCGCTTACGCCGCTCATGCAGCCAATGCCGCCCAGGAACACGACGGTGTTGTCGAGGCCGGCGGTCTGCACATTCTCGGCACGGAACGGCACGAGTCGCGGCGTATCGACAACCAGCTGCGTGGCCGCGCTGGACGCCAGGGCGATCCCGGCGCCTCGCGATTCTATCTTTCGCTCGAAGACGACCTGATGCGCATCTTCGCCAAAGAGTGGGTCTCCACGCTTTTGCAAAAAATGGGCATGGAAGAGGGAGTGCCCATCGAGTCGCGCATGATTTCCAGCCGCATCGAGGCCGCTCAGAAGGCAGTCGAATCGCAGAACTTCGAAGCCCGCAAGCACCTGCTCGAATACGACGATGTCATGAACAAGCAGCGCGAAGCCGTCTACGGCTTACGCCGCCAGCTGCTTGAGGGCCTCGATCAGAAGGAGCTGATCGTTGAAGACTACGTTGCGACGATTCTGAGCAATCTGCTGGACGAGCACACACCGGAGAAGGCCCATCCCGACCAGTGGGATATAGACGGCTTGAAGTCAAAGCTCGTTGAGCAGTTCGGACTCGACCTTCGCGCGGAAGGCATCGATGTGCACGAACTTACCCGGCACGAACTTGGCGAGACGCTTTTCGAGAAGCTCAAGGAGCGCTACGAGGCCAAGGAAGAGATCATCAGCGATAAGTCCATGCGCTTTCATGAGCGGATGATTATGCTGAGCGTGCTCGACGGGCTATGGAAAGACCACCTGCTCAACATGGACCATCTCAAGGAGGGCATCGGGCTGCGCGGCTATGCGCAGCAGGATCCCTTGGTGGCCTACAAGAGAGAGTCTTTCGACATGTTCGAAGGCATGATGGCCCGCTTCCAGGAAGACACGGTTCGCTATCTCTTCCTGATGCAGATCGTCGGTCCCGATGGGCAGCCCGTAGTCATTCCATCACGTGCCCGTTCGGAAGTGCCGCCAGCGCCGCCTGTGGACTCAGCGGATGGCCCTGCGCTCACCAACGGTCATCGGAAAGCGCCTCCGGCCCTGCCCGCTCGCGATGTCTCGGCAGCGCCGACAACGACCATCGATGCCATCGAGCGCGAATTTCAGCGCAAGAAGCAGCGCGAGCTGGAGCATGCTCGCATGGCGGGTGGGGGCGAAGAGACTCGCCAGGTTGCCCAGCGCCGCGCCGGCGATAAAGTTGGCAGGAACGACCCATGCCCTTGCGGTTCAGGCAAAAAGTACAAAAAGTGCCACGGCGCGGACGAAGCGTAGAAAGCGCGATCCTACCGCTAAGAGTGAAACGGGCAAAGCCGGCTTGGCTCTGCCCTTTTTGCTGTCTTAGTCACCGTATGTTGTTGCTGGTTTGCGCGCGAAGGCAAGTGGCGAAAGGCTGGAGCGCACCGCTGCGTCTCTTCAAGACGAATCTTCCCGATGTGTTCCTGCCGCCGTTTTGAACCATGTTCGGATAAAGAGGCGGTTCGCGCTTCTGCACCTTGCGATCGTCGGCCCTGGACAACATGGTGATCATGATCAATGCAAAACAGCGCCAACATTGAGTCCACAGCGCCTTCCGTGCAGGCGCTTGTTGAAAATACCGCGCGTCATCAGCACACCCTAAGGCAGCAGGAAATCATCAGGGTCGAGGTCCGGATAAGCTGCCTATCGGCGGAAGAGTCTGTGGGCTTGAGGAGCAGGCTGCACGAATCTGCTATTTCGGCGTGTGATTCTCCTGAATCGCGGCGAAGGTCAGGTCAGATGCCCCGCTCCCGGTCCGCTGCCGCCAATCGTCGAAGAGTCGTCCATAGCTGAGCGTGATGAGTTGAGATGCTTCCAGGCCGAGCAGCTCGCTGGTCGAGTCAATCCACTCCTCGGGACCTTCGAGCTCGGCGAAGATGCCGATGGGCGTCTCATCAAGTACGCAATGGCCGGTCGGATCGGCGTATTCCGTGCGCCATTTCTCATAGATAAAGGCCGGCTCGTATCCCAGCTGACAAAAGACCGTACCCAGCACCTCGCCATCGCCGACTTCTGTTTCCGTTTCGACACGATGCTTATGGCGGGCGTCGGGATTGTTATCGCGGGGCAGGCATTTGTGTGTCAGAACCCAGCGGTCTCCATATTTTCGAATGCGCAGAACAGACTGCTGCGCGCGCAGCTGCCTTTCCCGCGTGTCATACAGGACATTGCGCTCGAAGGTGCGCGGGGTGACGCAGTGGAAGCCGATGCTACGCAGCTTATCCTCGAGCGCCGCCGAATCCGCGACACGGAACTTGACCTCGATCTCGACCGCGCTCATGGGATGAGTATAGTGCTTTCGGCGCTGAGAGGCGTGTTTTCGTCCTCTGCGCAGGATCTTTGAGCCAGTCCCATTGAATGCTAGACTCCACAAATGAATTCACAGGGGATGAGCGCTGCGCCGGGGATGAAAGCAGGATTGGACGCGAATGGCATGCTGGCCGTTGCGCTCGAACAAGCCCGTATTGGACTTGCCGAAGGCGGGATCCCGGTGGGCGGAGCGATCTTTCGTCCCAACGGCACATTGCTGGGTGCTGGCCGCAACCGTCTGGTTCAGAACGGCGACCCGTCGATGCATGGCGAGACGGATGCCTTCCGCGCCACAGGTCGCCAGCCCAGCTATCGCGATCTGATTTTGGTGACCACTCTGGCTCCATGTTGGTACTGCACTGGATTGATCTATCAGTTCCGTTTTAAACAGGTGATCGTCGGCGATAGCGTCAACGCGCAGGGTGGCGTTGCATGGCTGCGTGAAAAGGGATTCGATATCCTCGACCTAGCATCGCCGGAGTGCATCGAGATGCTGGGCGAATTTCAGCGAACGAACCCGAAACTCTGGAACGAGTGCGTCGGCGAAGGTTAAGAGATTTGAGAACCCGACGACTCATCGTCGATGCCAACGATATCAGGAGCGATTCCTCCCGGGCCGCCATCGCGACCTCAGCCGAAATCCTCCAACAGGGAGGCACCGTCGCCTTTCCCACGGAAACCGTCTACGGACTCGGCGCGAACGCTCTCGATATCGAAGCCGTTGCGAAAATATTCGCCGCCAAGCAGCGTCCAGCCTGGGACCCGGTGATCGTGCATGTGTCCGATCAGGAGATGCTGGGCCGCGTTGCAGCCAGCGTCCCCCGCAACGCCGTTCGGCTTATGGATGCTTTCTGGCCCGGCCCGCTCACGCTGCTGCTGCCGCGCCATACCGACGTCCCGTCTGCAGTCACCGCTGGCCGTCCCCTGGTGGGCGTGCGTATGCCCTTACACCCGGTCGCCCACGCCTTGATACAAGCCGCCGGGCTGTCAATTGCCGCTCCCAGCGCCAACACCTTCGGCCGCATCAGCCCTACACAGGCGCAACACGTAGCTGAAGACCTCGACGGCCTCATCGATGCCATTCTCGATTCGGGTGAAACGACGCACGGTCTCGAATCGACGGTAGTCGATCCCAATAACGATCCCTGTATCGTCTACCGACCCGGTGTGATCACCCTCGAACAGATTCGTGCCGTGTGCGCAGGCGCAGTCGCTTATGGGGAAACGGATCAGGCATTCGCTGCCAAACCTAAGTCTTTGCCTTCGCCCGGTCTAGGGCTGCGACACTATGCGCCGCGTGCGAAGCTCATTCTTGTGGACGGAGAAGGCGAGGAGCAGAAACGCGCCTTTGAAGATGCCGCGCTCATCGCCGACAGAGCCGAAGAGGGGATAGGCCTGATGCTACCCGACGCCTTCGGGAGCGCAGCGATCGGCAGACAGGCGCTGGTATATCGCTGGGGAGACTGGATGAATGAAGAGGAATTAGCCCACAGGCTCTTTGCCGGATTACGCTGGTTGGATTCGGCAGGTGCCACGACAATTATTTGTCCATTGCCGCCGGCGAAAGGCATCGGGATCGCCATTCGCGACCGCCTCAAAAAAGCAGCGCGGACCGAATAAGAAAAGAATCTACCGGGCCTTCAGACCTACTGGCCGTAAGCTTCGCTCACCTTGTGCAGATACTTGATGCTCGATTTATAGATGAGTGTGCGGCTGCCATTCCGCACCTTGATCACGTTGCGGTCATACCACTCGATGTAGCCCTCGATTTGCTCCCCGTCCTCGAGCACGAATGCCATCAGCGTTTGCGTCTGTATCTGCTTCTGAAAGTAGAAGGCCTCGGCATGCGAACTTTCATCGGCGGGCGTAGTCGCCATCGCCGTTTGGTGCGCGAGGAGGGGCGATTCGCTGCGCATGCTGGAGCCCCGTTCCGTGAACGCGCGAACAGGCAGCGTCGGGCGGACTAGTTTACGCGGACCGGGAGCATTATTTGTCGCGCCGTTCGCGAGCTGAGCGCCGCCTTGGGCTTCCGCGTTATCTGAGGCGGTGGCGCGATTACCGGAGATCACGGGGCGGGGCCCGCGAACTGTGCGAGTCGCCGGCTGATCGGAGCGCACTTCATGCAGGCCCGTCATCGGAATCTGAGACGAATTCACCATAATATTTGTCAGGGCAATCCTGAGCACGCGAGATGCGGTTACCTGCTCCCGCTGTCGCCTGCGCAGAATGCCGTTTGTTGGATTTCTAACTGGTATGTTAGCTGAGGTTGCTGTTGAATATCCACTGTGTTTTGCGGTTTCCATCATATGAAATCGACTTGCCGGAAGCTCCTCTCTGAAGGCGGGAAATAAATAACTTCGGCCCAGGAGCCCGCAACAGGCTTCATGAGCTTTTAACAGTCTCACTGATAGATAACCGCCTCAGTGAAGGAGTCTGCAAGTGCCCAGAGAGAAAGATGCGTACGATGCAGTTGCCTATCCCAGCTTTTCTTATCCGAATACACACCCCGATCGTCTCGCCACGATGGCGGTTCTGCACGGGCTCATTCCCGCGCCCGTCGAGCAATGCCGTGTGCTCGAGATCGCATGCAATGAGGGTGCGAACCTCATTCCCATGGCCTATGCGATCCCAGGCAGCGAGTTCGTCGGCTTTGACCTAGCCCGCCTGCCGATAGAGCGCGGGCAGGAGCGGATTGCCGAACTCGGCCTGACAAATGTTCGCATTTTTCAGAGCGATCTGCTCAATGTTGACGCAGAACTCGGCCAGTTTGACTACATCATTGCGCACGGCCTATATGCGTGGGTTCCGGAGCCAGTGCGCGAGCGCCTGCTTGCGCTCTGCAGCGAGCTGCTCGGGCCGCACGGAGTAGCGTTTGTCAGCTACAACGCACTGCCCGGCGGCCATCTACGCAATTTGATCCGCGACATGATGCTCTACTCGGTGAAGGACATCGAAGATCCAGGACTGAAGGTGGAGCGCGCCATCGCCCTTCTGCGCTCCGTGCTCGACACGAGACCGCAAGGGGATGGCTTCCGGGTGTTAATCGAAAGGCATTTAGAAAGAATGCAGACGCGAGGTCCGCAGAGCGTTTTTCATGATGAACTGAGCGCCATTCACGATCCTCTCCACTTCTTCGAATTTGTCGGGCACGCCCGCGGGCACGGTCTCGAATATCTAAGCGAAGCGGTGCTGCCGCCTCCGCCCGATCCCTGCTACCGCTCCGACCTGCGACCCACGCTTGAAAGTGCAGCTGGAGACGACATCATCGTGCAGGAACAGATGCTCGACTTCATGCGCATGCGTATGTACCGGGAAACGCTGCTCTGCAGAGCGGAGCTCGAAGTATGCCGCGATGTATCACCGGAGTTTTTCGGGCGGCTGCTCTTTGCTTCGCAGGCGACCTCCGGGCCGGGCGAGACGCAGGGGGCAAAGGTCTTCACGCTGCCCGGCGGCATCAAGATGGAAACCGCTCACCCCCATGTCATCGCTCTCATGGCGCAGCTGGAGGCAGCGTGGCCTCGTGCGCTCAGCTTTGCTGAGATCGAGCCCGGGCTGGCGGAATGCGGCTTTTCACTGGATCACGAAGGAGCTGCTCTGTGGATGCGCCTGGCCGTGTCGGACATGATCGAGTTGCGCGCATGGCGAGCGCCGTTAGCCGCGGAGATCTCCATTCGACCGAGAGCCAGCGCCAGCAGCCGACAGGAAGCTCGCACCCGCGAGCATGCGACCACGCTGCTGCACACCACACTGCGGCTCGACGACGCGATGGTACGGAGCTTTCTGAGATTGCTCGACGGCACTCGCGACCGCGTTGCTTTGCTCGATACTTTGAAGGCGGAGTTTCCCGCCCTGCCGGTCGAACAACTCGAGCAGGGAATTGAGCCAAATCTTCAGCTGCTGCACCGCGCCGGCATGCTCGAAGCCTGATCGACGGCTAGCGCACAAGCTCAGTGGCAAAGGCATCCAGCGCGAGCGAGCGCAGGAGGTTGCGCCGCATTCCCAATGCCACCTGGTGCGCGCCGCGTTCGGCAGCTTCAATCCACTCTAGACTCACCTGTGGCGCCATCGCGGCCAGATCCTTCTCAAGGTCGATGTTGCGGACCAGGTGCGGCGCTCCAGACTGCAGCAGCAATAGATCTTCCAGCAGGCTGAGCATCGCGCCCAGCAGCTTCGCGGTTTTTTCTTGCCCTTCGGCACCCGCGCGATAGGGCTCCGTCATGCGAAACAGCGCTGAGTAATCCGGATCGCGCAGGACATTGCGCAGTATCAACAAGGCGTCGGCGCGACTGGCTTGGTAGCTCTCAAGATCGAAGCCGAGGGCCTGTCCTACTGCCCCCTGCGCTAGCCGAGCTACCAGAGAGCGCTGCGACGGAGGCCAATCCGGACGGCGCTCGGCAAGCAGCGCCTCAATTTGATCCAGTGGGATCGCCCCCAGCCTGAAGGTGCTCGCCCGCGAGCGGATCGTCGGTAGTAGGTCGCCGAGGTTCTCGGCCAACAGGATTATGTTTGCATGCGCCGGCGGTTCTTCCAGTACCTTCAGCAGCGAGTTAGCCGCCTCTTTCATAAACGATGCAGCGGTGAAAATATAGATCGCTCGCTTTGCCTCCGCCGGCATGCGGTAAATCTCGCGAATCACTGTCCGCACCTGTCCCAGCTTGATGAGGAGTTGCGGAGGGTCGGGTGGAATCACCAATACATCCGGATGCGTCTGGATAAGGATGCGCGTCTCTTTTTTGTCGACTTCGCGCAGATCCTCGCGGGCGGTGATGGCTTCTTCGACGCGTGTCTCCAGCTCCGCCGACTGGCCAATACGCGTGCAGTTTGAGCAAACTCCGCAATCGTCGGGGAGGCCATCTGTTTGCTGTGGATCGAGGCAATTGACGGTTTGCGCCAGCTTCAAAGCCAGCGTGTACTTGCCCGCGCCGCGCGGGCCGGACAAAATCAGCGCATGGGGCAGGCGATCGGCCGCGATCGCCTCCCGCAGGTGCCGTACCGTTGCTTCGTTGCCAAGAAAGTCCCGAAAACCCACCGTCCCAGACTAAGGCATTTTCGGAAATCTTGTGCTGTTTTCGGACTGTTCTGGGTCACGGCTCCTTCCAGCCCACGGACGAAGACCTGTCCGTTGAGACCCCGGTTCTGTTGGTCGCGTCGACCTGGCAGCGTGGCTTCGAATCAGACCGTTTCCGAAAATGCTTTCGCAGGGCCAGCGGTCGAAGTAGACTCCGTCGGATTCGACACCTCAGCAAAGCGCGTGCGCGGAAAGGCCTCCGGATAATTCTCCTGGATAAATTTCACCATCTCTTCCCGGGCGACGCAGCGAAGATCGAAAAGCTCGCTCGCGTTCCGCGCGCTCAGCAGGCAGCGGATCTCCATTGTGCGTTCGCTGAGATTGGTCACCTGGTGGAACACACCCTCTGATCCCACAGCGGAGAGGCCTCCAGAACCTTCGTGAAGTGCTCTCGGATGGCAGCGACTGGCACTGAGTAATCGGTGTAGAGAAATGCGGTGCCCAGCAGGTTGGAATGCTCGCGGGTCCAGTTCTGGAAAGGATGCTCGATGAAATAGCTCAGGGGTACGATCAGCCGCCGCAGATCCCAGATGCGGATCACTACATAAGAGGTAGTGATTTCTTCCACTCTGCCCCATTCACCCTCCACGATCACCACGTCGTCGATGCGAATGGGCTCGGAGAAGGCAATCTGCAAACCGGCGAGGAGATTGGCGACAGTGGACTTTGCGGCAGTAGCCAGAACCAGTGTGGCCACGCCGGCTGAGGCGATGAGTCCGCTGCCAAAGCGCCAGAGTTGCGGATTAGGGAAGGTCCAGAGGATGCCGCCAATGTCGACGATAACGATAAAGCCGATGAGCAGGCGGAAAAGAAAATGCAGCTGCGTATGAACACGGCGGGCGCGGACATTGTCCTCGGTCGCCAGGTCGTAGCGGTGCAGAAGGGCATCCCTGAAAACGAACGTACACCCGATGGCGAACCAGCCCATCAGGATAACCAGCAGAACGCGTAGCCATACCCGCAGGAGATTGGAGAGCTCGGCAGGGATAGGCAGAAAGGGAAATGTGCTCAGAACGCAGAGAGTAAGAAAGACCCACCGTGCCGGATGGCTAAGGTGCTTACTGATATTGAGCGGAACGTGGATCTCGGTGACGCTCAATTCCTTGCGGCGGCGGTGGATGATTGTGAACGTGATCCAATGGACGACATTGGCGAACAGAATGGCGCCGGAGATGAGAAAGACGGCGAAGATCAAGTCGTGATGACCTAAATGATGGGGAGTTTGCACTTGCCGAGGAAGATGCGGATTCAGTAAAAAGGGGTTATCCAGCGTCTGTGGATGTGGCTCGCCTCATCATCTGAGCCGGAGGAAGAGCCAAGCCCGCAAAGCTCCGGAACCATACGAATACCATACTTCGGACGGAGTGTAATCTTCGGCTGAATCTCCAGCCTCTGGCCCGGAACCAGTCGAAGCCGCCAGCGCTGTGCAAGTGTGGCCAGAAGCAGCGTCCCCTCCATCCACGCGAACGCCTCGCCGATGCACTGGCGGCTGCCTGCGCCGAAAGGGAAGTAGACGAATTTCGACCGTCCGGCCTTGCGCTCAGGCGTGAATCGATCCGGATCAAAGCGCAGCGGATCGGAAAAGTTTTCAACGCTGCGTTGAATGATGTACTGACTGAAGAAAAAATAGGTCCCGGCCGGCAGCAAATACGGCCCCAACGCCACATCGCACGTTGCCTGTCGCCCCATGGCCCATGCCGGCGGGTAAAGGCGCATGGATTCAGCCAGCACCATCTCGGTGTAACGCAACTGCGGCAAGTCGTCGAGCGTGGGCAGGCGTCCACCCAGCACGCTATCCAACTCCGCATGCAACGTTGCTTCGGTTTCGGGATTCTGTCCGAGCAGCATCCAAGTCCATGACAGTGCATTGGCGACGGTTTCGTAACCTGCCAGAAAGATGGTCAGCACCTCATCGCGCAGCAGCTCATCGCTCATTCCGGACTTGTCCTGCTCATCATCGCGGCAGCGCAGCAGCATCGATAACAGATCGCCCCGATCCACACCGCTCGCGCGATGTTCGGCAATCATGCGATACACCACTTCATCAAGCCGTTTGCGCGCGCGGCGAAAGCGCATCAGGCCGGGAATCGGCAGGTGCAGATAGTCTTCCGCGCGCGGCAACGCAATCAAAAAGTTGTAGAGCTTCATGATTGCGTTGACCTCGCGGTGGATGCTCAATATGTCCGGTGTGACCTCCTGCGCGAACAGGGTGCGAGCGACCACCTCCAGCGAAAGCTTCATCATTTCCCCGGACACATCGATCTCTACCCCTGGCTGCCACGTCTCGCGCATCGCCGCCGCGCGCTCCACCATAATCGAACCATAAGCCTGGATGCGCTGCCGATGAAACGCCGGTGCCGCGATGCGCCGCTGACGCTTGTGGTTCTCGCCATCGCTGGTGATCAGGCCTTCGCCCAGCAGAATCTTCATGCGTTTCTGCGTGCGTTCCTTGATGAAATTCTGCGCTTGCACGACAAGAATCTCTCGAATGAACTCGGGCTCGTTCACCAGCACGATGTCGCTCGACCCCACGCGATAATGCGCCATACGCCCATAGGTGGCGGTCAGATGTTCAAAGAGCAGGATAGGATTGCCAAGGCGAAAGAAACGTCGCGAGAGATAAAGCGGTAGGTTGAGCTTCAAACCCGGCGGGAATCGATAGCCGCCACGTTCTTCCACAATCCAGTTCGAGGCTTCATTCATTCGGCTTTCGTGAATCACGCCTCTTGAAGAGTAACGGCTTCAGCCCTTGCTTGCAGGCAAAAATAGCTGCGGCTCCCGTGGCCCGGAAATTTTTGGCCGACGATTTCACCCGATCAACTAGAATAGAGATAGAGTCGGGAGAACGAAAGAGCGCGCCGCACTCAGGCTGATGCACATAAGTCGCCTGAAAACAATGAAGGTAGTGTACATCTCCATTTTCAATGAATGCCTCATAACCTCTTTCATTTCTATGAATTGGACGCAAGCTGTGTCTTTTCTATGAGGTACACTGAGGGCTAACTATGAAACCTGAATAGAATGAATGATTTAACAAGCTTCTGGCAAAAATAGCGGGGAGGGGTTTACCCTCCCGCTGGCTATTGGCCGTCGCGCATCTTGTCCTTGACCCCTTTGGCCAGCCTTTCGATCTCCTCTGCCTTCTTCACCACGTCGACTGACAGCGTGTTCTTGTCCGTCTTATCGACG